>NZ_CP019388.1:2292500-2620000 GCF_001971725.1 Winogradskyella sp. J14-2
GGAATGTGAACAATTAATGGATTAAAATGAGGTCGCTTTTTAGTTTCAAAAATGGCCTTTATAGCTTTTTTAGAAAAAATATTACCTGCCAAGCCATAAACCGTTTCCGTTGGTATGGCAACAAGCTCCTCATTGTTAAGAAGATCTACGGCTTTTGATATATCTGTTGATATGATGCTCATAATGTTTTTCTAAATGCAAAATTACTTCAAAAAAGAGAATCTACCGTAAGGTGTCAATCGAATTCTACACACTTATTAACTATATTTAAAACGAACGAATACATTTTCTATTTACCTTTGTGCCGTTATGCATGAAGAATTAAGACTTTCTAGTTGGTTGCCTACCACAAATAAAGAGGTGAAAATTCGCGGATGGGAATACCTAGATGTTATCCTGTTTAGCGGAGATGCCTATGTAGACCATCCAACGTTTGGTCCTGCTGTAATAGGACGCTTGTTAGAAAGTATGGGTTTACGAGTGGCTATTGTACCACAACCTAATGTTAACGACAATCTTCAGGATTTTGTTAAGTTGGGTAAGCCGCGTCTGTTTTTTGGAGTTACTGGTGGTTGTATGGATCCTATGGTTAGCAACTACAACGCCAATAAAAAACGTCGCGATAAAGATGCTTATACGCCAAATGGCGACATTGGATTTAGACCAGATTATGCCTCTACCGTTTATAGTAAGATTTTAAAAGAAAAATGGCCAGATACACCAGTTTTAATTGGTGGTATTGAAGGTTCATTACGTCGTGTAACACATTACGACTACTGGAGCGACCAATTAATGCCAACCATTTTAGAAACCTCTAAAGCAGATATGTTGGTGTATGGAATGGGAGAACAACCACTTCGTGAAATTGTACGCTTGCTAGAGCGCGGTGTACCATTTCAAAGTATTAATACTGTAAACCAAACAGCCGTTCTTATTAATGATGAAAACGACATCCCTAAGAATAAAAATTGGGAAGATGTTGAAATCGCTTCACACGAAACCTGTTTAAAAGATAAAAAAGCTTACGCATCTAACTTTAAGATTATAGAACAAGAATCAAATAAGTTAGCTGCAAGACGAATTTTCCAAAAAGTAGGTGAAAAGATGCTGATGATAAATCCGCCGTATCCTACAATGACAGAAGCTGAGATTGACGCCTCTTTCGATTTGCCTTACACGCGTTTACCACACCCAAAATACAATAAGCGTGGACCAATTCCTGCTTACGAGATGATAAAAACGTCTATAAATATTCATCGTGGATGTTTTGGTGGATGTAGTTTTTGTACCATTTCGGCGCATCAAGGCAAATTTATAGCGAGTCGTAGTAAAGAGTCCATATTAAGAGAAGTTGATAAAGTGGCTAATATGCCAGATTTTAAAGGCTATTTATCTGATATTGGTGGGCCAAGTGCGAATATGTACAAAATGAAAGGTAAAGTACAATCTATTTGCGATAAATGTGTTGCGCCAAGTTGTATTTCGCCAGTAATTTGTAGTAATTTAGATACGTCTCATAAACCGTTAACCGAATTATATAAAGCGGTTGATAGTCATCCGAAGGTTAAAAAATCATTTATCGGTTCTGGAATTAGACACGATATGTTGGTGCCAGAATTCAATAGAAACGCCGATCCAAAAGAGTTAGACGATTATACCGAAGAAGTGATGACTAAGCATGTTTCTGGTCGACTAAAAGTTGCGCCAGAACATACTAGCGATCCAGTATTGAAGTTAATGCGAAAACCATCGTTTAGTTACTTCCATAAGTTTAAAGAACGTTTTGATAAAATCAATATTAAGAATAAACTTAACTTACAATTAATTCCCTATTTTATCTCAAATCATCCAGCTTGCGAAGTTGAAGATATGGCAAATCTTGCTGCCGAAACTAAAGATATGGGCTTTCAACTAGAGCAAGTACAAGGCTTTACGCCAACACCAATGACGGTTGCGACGGTGATTTATTACAGTGGTTACCATCCGTACACACTTAAAAAAGTAAATACGCCAAAAACCAGAAAGGAAAAGGACGAACAACATCGTTTTTTCTTTTGGTATAAAGATGAAAATAAAGGTTGGATTAAAAACACGCTTAATAAATTAGGAAGACAAGATCTACTTGACGTTCTATTGCCTAAAAAAGACGAAAAATGGCGTAAAAATAAGCCAGGTAAAACTAAAAACACCTTTAACGATGCTGTGCCTTTTAACCAGCGAAAGAATAAGGCTAAATTCCGAAGTAAAAAGAATAAACGCTAACTCATAAATTTAAGATTACTTAACAATCGCTGTTAAGTCTAGGTTAATCCAAGCTCTCTTTTTGGTTTTGGTTGATAGATCTGTTAGTTTAATTGGACAATTATTAACCCAAAAAAACACAAATGATAATGGAAAATTTAGAAAAAAAGACCGTTGCAATTTTAGCAACCGATGGCTTTGAAGAAAGTGAATTAAAAGAACCTAAAAAAGCGTTGGAAGAGGCAGGATCAGATGTGCATATTGTATCTTTAAAAACTGGCGAAATCAAAGGTTGGGATAACGGAAATTGGAGTAATGCTTACAAAGTAGATAAAACTCTAGACGAAGTATCGCAGAGTAATTATAATGCTTTAATGCTGCCAGGAGGCGTCATTAATCCTGATATTTTAAGACGAAATGATAAGGCTGTAGGCTTTGTAAAATCGTTTTTTGAAAATAAGAAACCTGTTGCAGCAATTTGTCATGCACCATGGTTGTTAGCTGAAGCAGATGTTTTAAAAGGACGAAAAGTGACATCGTACAATTCTATCAAAACCGATATTGAAAATGCAGGAGCGCACTGGTTAGATGAAGAAGTTGTTGTAGACGAAGGTTTAATAACAAGTCGTTCACCTGAAGATTTACCAGCATTTAATGCTAAGTTAGTAGAAGAAGTCTATGAAGGTAAGCACGAAATGCAAACCGCATAATAGATATAATATCTTAAAATGAAAAAGCAGGATTAAATCCTGCTTTTTTTATGTCTAATGCGCTTCTAACCAGTTGTCGCCAAGACCAATTTCAACATCTAAAGGCACTGAAAGCTTAAACGCATTTTCCATTTCTGTTTTAATCAATTTTGAAACCTCATCTAGTTCTGGTTTGTAAACATCAAATACCAATTCATCATGTACTTGTAGTAGCATTTTGGTTTTGTAATCACCAGCTTCTAACTTCTCGTAAATGTTTATCATCGCCAGTTTAATGATGTCGGCAGCGCTACCTTGAATAGGTGCATTTACTGCATTTCGTTCTGCTGCGCCACGAACAACTGCGTTTCTAGAATTAATATCTTTTAAATATCTGCGTCTACCTAAAACCGTTTGTACATAACCATGATCGCGAGCAAAATCTACTTGTTTGCTGATGTAGTTTTTCAGTTTTGGATAGGTTTCATAATACGTATCGATTAGTTCTTTAGCTTCGCTACGTGATAAATCGGTTTGATTGCTTAAACCGAATGCAGAAACACCATAAATTATCCCGAAATTCACCGTTTTTGCATTGCTACGCTGCTCTCTGGTAACGTCTTCAATTTTTACATTAAACACTTTTGAAGCAGTTGATGCGTGAATGTCTTCACCATGTTTAAAGGCTTCAATCATGGTTTCTTCTTCGCTTAACGCAGCGATAATACGCAATTCAATTTGAGAATAATCGGCAGCTAATAAGGTGTAGTCTTCATTACGAGGCACGAATGCTTTTCGTACTTGACGACCACGTTCTGTACGAATAGGAATGTTCTGTAAATTAGGATTATTACTACTTAAACGACCAGTTGCAGCAACGGTTTGCATATAGTCTGTATGTACGCGACCAGTAGTTTCTTCAACTTGAAGTGGTAAGGCATCTACATACGTGCTTTTTAGTTTTGATAAACCTCTAAATTCTAGAATGTTTCTGATGATTTCATGGTCTTTTGCTAAGTAACTCAACACGTCTTCTGCGGTAGAGTATTGCCCAGTTTTGGTCTTTTTTGGCTTGTCTACCAATTTCATTTTTTCAAATAAAATAACACCTAATTGCTTTGGTGATGCAATGTTGAATTCTTCGCCAGCAGCTTCGTAAATGCTCTTTTCTAAGTTGGCAATGTCTGTATTTAATTGCTCTGATAAGCTATTTAAAAAGTCTTTGTCTAGGTTGATACCTTCCAATTCCATAGCAGCTAAAACACGTAGTAAAGGAATTTCAATCTCATCAAACAATTTTTGTGTATTGGCTTCACCTAACTCTTTTTCAAAATGTTCTTTAAGTTGAAGTGTGATATCGGCATCTTCTACAGCATATTCGGTTTGCTTGTCTAAAGGTACATCGCGCATAGATAGCTGATTTTTACCTTTTTTACCAATCAAGGTTTCAATGGAAATAGGCGAGTAGTTTAAATACGTTTCTGATAGTACATCCATGTTGTGACGCATGTCTGGATTAATTAAATAGTGCGCTAACATGGTGTCGAATAAAGGTCCTTTGACTTCAATGTTATATTTGGCTAAAACCTTGATGTCGTATTTTAAATTCTGACCAATTTTCTGAATGTTATCAGCTTCAAAAAACGGACGTAATTCTTCGATTAATTCTTGTGCTTCATCTTTATTTTCTGGAAATGGTAAATAGAAACCTTTACCAGTTTCCCAAGAAAATGCAATACCAACCAATTCTGCGGTTAACGGATTCAAACCAGTCGTTTCGGTATCAAAACACACTGAAGTTTGATTGAGCAGGTTTTTTACAAACAGTTTTGTTGCCATTCCGCTTGCAACACTTTGGTAAAAGTGGCGTGTGTTTTCGGCTGTATTCCTAACAAATTGATTGTTTTGGGAATTATCATCTTGGTTACTGAGCGAAGTCGAAGTACCAAATAATGAGAATTGTCCTGCGCCAGCAGATGCTTTTTCTTTAGTTGTTTGAGACTTCTCGACAGAGCCTGTACTGAGCGTAGTCGAAGTGCTTGAAGAGACATTTTGATTAGTCGTTGTAGTTGAATTATCGCTTTCTGAGGTAAACGTTTTAAGGAAATTATCAGTAAGACGTCTAAACTCTAATTCTTGAAAAATTTCTTTTACTTTTTCAACATCTGGATGATCTAACTCGAAATCTTTAGCGTTAAATTCCACCGGAACATCAAGCATAATTCGCGCTAGTTCTTTTGAAAGTCGACCTAGTTCGGCATTAGCTTCGACCTTTTCTTTCATTTTACCTTTTAGCTGGTCTGTGTTGGCTAAAAGTCCTTCCATACTACCAAATTGCTTAATGAATTTTTTAGCGGTTTTTTCACCAACGCCAGGTAGACCAGGAATGTTATCACTAGAGTCGCCCATCATTCCTAAAAAGTCAATCACTTGTTCTGGTCTTTCGACTTCAAATTTTTTCTGAACTTCTGGAATTCCCCAAGTTTCGTATCCACCACCAAACGATTTTGGACGATACATAAAAATATTTTCGGTCACTAATTGCGCAAAATCTTTATCTGGTGTGACCATAAAGGTTTTGTAACCTTCTTTTTCCGCTTGACGGGAAAGTGTTCCAATAACATCATCGGCTTCAAAACCTTCCTTTACCATAATTGGAATATGCATAGCTTCCAGAATGTTACAAATATGAGGAATCGCAGTGCGAATACCTTCTGGCGTCTCGTCACGGTTGGCTTTGTAAGCTTCGTACATTTCTACACGATCTACACTTCCGCCTTTATCAAAACATACCGCTAAATGGTCTGGTCTTTCGCGTTTGATAACATCTAAAAGCGAGTTCATAAAGCCCATAATGGCTGAAGTATCTTCGCCTTTAGAGTTTATTCTTGGGTTTTTTATAAAAGCATAATACCCACGAAAAATAAGCGCGTAAGCATCGACTAAAAAGAGACGTTTTTGATCTGACATTTTGAAATATGATTTGAAATATAATGTCAGCTTGAGCGCAGTCGAAAGCCTTTTGAAAACAAATTTTAGCTAATGAAAATTGGTCTCGCTGACAATTTGCAAATTACAAAACTTAAATCTTGAAATAAAAGAATGCTAAATGAAATTGAGAATAGATTTTAAAGATTCCTGCTTTCGCAGGAATGAAAAAAGAAAGCCGATCCCTACTTCGGCTTTCTTTGCTCAAAAAAATATAATTGAAGACAATCCAATTATGCTTTATATTTTATCTAATACGTTCTACCTCAAAATATGTTTTTGAAGAATTTTGGTCTATGAGTATACCACTTATTGTGCTGTACATGTATATTTCTATATATTCTAAGGCATCTAGTTGTACTATGCAATTAATTGATCTGTGTAGTATGCCATCTGGCGCATCGTACACATGTGTAAAGGTGTTTTCTTTTATTAAAGTTCCATTTTTATATACAGCAATACCATAGTTTCCTGTAAAATAGTTTGAAGTGGTAGTGTAGGTTGCATTAATACGATAATAACCGTTATTTGTGGCTCTAAACCTGTTATTTGTTGTTATATATTCACCTTGTGTATCTACAACAATAGTGCTGAATGCCATTTTTTCATAACCCGTTCCTCCATGAATGTATAAACCAGACAAGGTAGATACTGCTAATGAGAAATTATTAACATTAAAGCTAAGGTTATCAAGATTAACTGTTTGAATAGGTACACCATCATCTTCTAAGGAAATTCCTAAGTTATTACCGACTAATCCGAAAGTATCTACTTGCTGATTGTCTGTATTAACGGCAGCATCTTGAAAAGTTAGATTACCAGCACCATCTGTAGTCATCACTTGGCCGTTAGTGCCATCTATTGTTGGTAATGCATAACCTATTGTAGAAGGGTTTCCTATTTGGAGCTCACTATCAATACGTGTATTACCGCCAATGTGTAAAAGAGTTTGAGGATTACTTAAGCCAATTCCTATTCTGTCTAAACTTGCATCTACAAATAACATGTATGGTTCTGTGTCACTTTCAACACGCAAATCAGATGTAGGGAATCCATAATCATTAAAAACGACATTCCGCTCAGCTCTAAAACCATCATTGGCGAATAACTCTCCGCCATGAAAATATCCAGATAATCCTGTACCGTAGGCCCAGCCTTCTATGGCTGTTCCTGATCCTTGACTTTGCCCAACAAGGGCTTCTCCATTATCGTATGAGCTAAAAAATCCACCAATAGCGTCGGTTCCGTAGGCCGTTCCGTGTACAGCGACATTATTGGAAAGATACCCACTGAAGTAAGTATTTCCTGTTTGAAATCGAGCGGCACGACCTGCCGAGTTAATTACACTTAAAGTATAATTACTATTTAAACCTGATCCAGTGAGATAAGTACCTAGATTACTTCCTGAGTCAACATAAAGTTTATAACCATAAGAATTAATCCCACCAATAGCTATATTGCCTAGAGTGTACATGTTTTCATTAATTGAGTTTGGTAACGCACTTGTTATTTGAGTGAGCCAATCTGAATCTTTAGCAGTAATAGAAATCCACGATGTTGTGCTATTGTCCCAATAATAAAAGCCCTTTCCTGATAATGATGTGCCAGTATAAAATACCATCATCCCGTCTTGGTCTACTGTCGGGTTTACTGTTGGGAAATTATCTATCCTTGGTATTAAAATACCGTCTTCATTACTTGGTGTTGCCGTACTTGAAGCAGAAATATCTAGTCTGGCTTGAGGATCTGTATTACCTACACCAACTTGGGAAAAGATAAAGCTTGAAAAGCATAACAAAGCTAAAGTTGTAATTGTCTTCATAACAGTAGGGTGTTATAATTGTGTGATTAGAGTTTAACCTCTACATCAAAAGTGTTTCGTACATCTTTAATTATTTTATTTACATAGTATAGAATACCAAGCAAAATTTCGCAGCCTCCTAAGATAAAAGGGTTAATACTTCCAAATAATTGAATGGAGATGTGCCCAGCCAAAAAACTAGAATTGATAATTAAAAGTGACACAAGAAATGTAGAGGTTTTCATCTCACAACGATTTAATGATTAATAGCTTTCCAAAACTAGTATTGAACCCTAAAAATCGTCTTGATTATTCTTTCAAAAGCATGGAGTATTTTGTCAAAAGGAAGAAAAATGAGAAGAATCAATAATTTTATTCCTTATTAAATAACTGAAGATAAATTAGTTACGATATTCGGTTGGGCTTTGTCCAAATTCTTCTTTAAATGTCTTACTAAACCAGTTTGGATCGTTAAATCCAACTGCATAGGCAATTTCCGAAACCGATAAATCATTGTTTTTGAGCATGTTTTTGCCTTTCTTTAAACGCACCTTCCTTATAAAAACAGCTGTACTGGTATTAGAAATCGCTTTTAGTTTTCTGTAGAGTTGTGAATCACTCATTGCTAAGAAACTAGCTAGTTCGGTTGCGCCAAAATTTGAATCTTCAATATGTTGGTGAATAGCATCGACCACTGTATTTAAAAAGACCAGTTTTTTATCCAAAGGTTCTGGTTGCTCTTCTTTTTGTTCTACAATGGAGTTTACTGTATATCGTTCTTGTAACTGTTTTCGTTTAGAAATAAGCATTTGCATACGCAGTTGTAATTCCTTTTTTTGGAACGGCTTTGTTAAATAAGCATCTGCACCACTGGTTATGCCTTCCAACCGATCTTCTTGCATCGCTTTAGAGGTAAGCATAATGATTGGAATATGATTGGTATTATCGTCTGCTTGTAGTTTTTGCGTTAACTCAAAACCATCCATAACAGGCATCATTACGTCAGTAACTACAATATCTGGGATATTTTGTTTAGCAAGTTTTAAACCCTCTTTTCCATTTTTGGCAAAGGTGACCTTATAGTTTGGTTTTAAACATGACGCAACATATCTCGCCATATCAGCATTATCTTCTACGATGAGTACAGCGTTAGCGTCTTCATCTGAAATAACATCATCAATCTGAGGAACCACAGTACCAATATTGATTTGACGTTCGTCTTGGTCTACAGATCTTGCTACAGCAGTATTTGTTATTGGCAAAGTAATGGTAAAGCTGGTGCCTTTATTAACTATTGAAGCTACTTTAATTTTACCGTTAAATAATTCTACCAATTCTTTGGTAAGAGCTAATCCAATACCTGTTCCTTGAGAGACTTTATGTACAGTATTTTCAGCTTGGTAAAAGCGATCAAAGATAAAAGGCAATTGAGATTCTTCAATGCCATAACCTTGGTCAGTAACCTCGATTTGTAAGATTGTAGCTTCTTTTTTGGTAAGTCTAATATTCAATTCAGAATGTTGAGGCGAAAACTTAATACCATTAGAAATGAGGTTTGTCATTATTTGCCGAATTTTTTCAGCATCAAAATCCATTATGATTTGATTTGGCTCAGACGAAAATTTTATAGAAATGCCCTTGTCAGCAGCTATACTTTTAAAGCTATAAACTATATGAGATACAAATGCAACAATATCATTCTGAATAAGATTAACGTTAAGTTGCCCTTTTTCAAGCTTAGCTAAGTCGAGCATTTGGTTTACCAAATCTAACAGGCTGTTACTATTTTGCTCTATGGTTTCAAGTGATGTACTTACCTCATCTTTTGTGTTGAAACGCTCTTTTAAGTTGCTTAGATATCCTAAAATAATGGTAAGCGGTGTTCTAAACTCGTGAGTGATATTGGTGATGAAGCGCGATTTTAAGTCATCTAAATCTTGTAAACGTTTAGATTCTTGCCCGGCAATTTGTCGTTGCAGACTAATTTTATAAAATGCATAAACAATACCTAAAAATAAAAGCAAATAGGATAAATATGCTAAATTACTTTTGTACCAAGGTGGCGCTACGCTTATTTTTAATTCTAAGGGCGGTTTTTTCCAAAGGTCATTACGCGATTTTCCTTGAATTTGAAGGGTATAGGATTTAGAAGATAGGTTTAATAACTGAATGTTGTTTTTGCTTCCCAGATTGTTCCAGTCAGTATCATCAGGAAGCAATTTGTAAACATAATTAATGTTACTGTTGGGTCTAAAGTCTAGAGCGGCAAAGTTTAAGTTGACAGGGAAATCATCATAATTCAGATTAACTTCTTTAGCATTACTTATGGAGGTAGATAGAATTTCGGAGGTATTTGGAAGAACATACTCATCTTTGATCTTAAGACTGGTAAATTTAAGAGTTCCTTCTTTATCTAACTCTGAAATTCGATTGGGATCAAAAATATTTAGTCCGTTAATTCCACCAAAATATAGTTGTCCTGTGGTTTTAGTTTTAAATGTCGCGCCAAGATTAAATTCGGTACTCTGTACGCCGTCTTTTGGGTTATAATTGGTGAACTCTTCCGTGGTTTTATTAAATCGGAATAGCCCACCATTGGTTGATAACCACAAATTCCCAGAGTTATCTTCGTTAATGTTATAAACGAAGGTGTTGGTTAGGCCTTCACGCTTGCCATAACTTTTAAAACTATCTGATGCTTCATCGTATTTATTTAAGCCTTTTCTACTTGCAACCCAAAGCGTATTTTCAGAATCTACAAACGCACTCAGTACACCTCTTGTCGCTAAACCAGACGTTTCGTCATAGTTTTTTACCGAAATTAATTCATCGTTTTTAAAATTGAGTTTGCTTAACCCTTTCTGTGTGCTCATCCAATAATTCTCATCTTCATCTTCTACCATAGACAAGGTGAAAACTGATGCTAATTGATCAGCACTATAATTTTTGAATCGCAAATCACCTTGAGAGATGTTGCCAACAAATTTGGAAAACCCAGCATTAAATATGGTAATCCATATATTTCCCGCATGGTCTTTATAAACATTACGCATATTTTCGGCAGGAAGTTTTGAGCTGTCGTTGGCATCAATAGGACATGAAATGATGGTAGGATTTTTAATATCTAAATTCTCTAAAGGAATAATAAAAACTCCTTTATTGGTCACAAACCAAATATTATTGTCATTGTCTCTTGTTATGCCTCTAACCCTATTATGCTCTGATAAAACATTATATTTTGAAATATTCTTGTTGCTAGAAATTACTAATCCACTTGATGAACCGGTAAATAGGTAATCTTTTGTATCATAAACTGCAAAAACAGAAGGGTTGTCTAAATCAAAATTTTCGGTGGGTTGAATAAATACGTCTTGTGTTTTTACTGTGGTAATATCGAGATTGATGTTTCCAATAAATAGTAAATCATCTGATATAAAGAGCTCATTAATACCATCGGAATTTATCGTAGATGCGTCATATTTTTTATCAGCAATAAAGTGTTGACTGACTGAAAATTTATTACCATCAAAATTGGCTAGTAATAAACCGTTTGAGGTTGTGCCAAGGTAGAAAGTTTCATTATAAAATGCCAATGTATTAGTATTGTAATTTACAGTTTGATTATTTTTATGAATAGGGATTGCCTCAAAGCTGTTTATGGTATCAGAATATTTGTATATGCCTTTGTTTGTGCTAACCCAAAGTTGCCCATTAAGGGTTTGCAGGTTATTAATTTGAGCGTTTAAATCAGCGACTTTTTTATAATAGAAACCGTATTCGGAGTCGTTTTTATCGTCTAGTTTAACCTTATAAATAAAGCCTTCGTCCGTGCCTACAAAAATCATCTCATTGTAAACCGAAATACCAGTAATTTTTTTAGGAAACGCTTTCAGAGAACTATCAGAATGAAAGTTTTGAAACTCATCAATAAGAGCTAATCCATTATTATAAAAGGCAGCGACGACTTTGTCTTTATAATGAATTAAACGCGTACAATTGGTATTAGTTTCTCCCAGTTGTGAAATTGTTTCCTCATGGGTGTTATATTTAATAAGTCCATTTTGACCAGTTCCTATATAAATGCAGTCGTTCTTTGCGATAATGTCTCCAATTCTATAACCTGCAATATCAAGATTAGAATTTGTGTCTGGTTGAGGGACAAAAAAGTCCTCACCATCAAAACGAACTATACCATCAGAGGTTCCTAACCAAATAAAGCCATTGGTGTCTTTTTCTATGCAATGAATTGTTTCTTGAGGCAAACCTTCGTTTAGCCCATAATGCGAAAACCTTAGATTTTGAGCACTAGCAATTAAGCTGACTAAACATAAAAGTAGGGAGAGGTTAGTGTTACTTAATCTATGAGAATAAAAATTGGTATAATTCTTCATACAAGATTAATAGTCTCGTACAAAATAATAAATCTTTGATTTAAAAAAAAGACTTTTATTATGAGGTGAGTAGTGCAAACAAAAAAGCCGAAACATATGTCTCGGCTTTTTCAATGGTTAATAGCATATTAATTAGCAAAGCTTTACAGTTTTAACTTTGATTTGAAGACTTTTTCTATAAGCTTTAATACTTATTATTTCGTTACTTTTCTTGTGATTTAATCTTAAAACTTTTGCCTTTACTTTAGCAGATATTGTCGCTCTTGCAACTTCAGGTTTTTCAGGCTTAATAGTTTTAACAAATTCAGTCTCAACATTACTTACAACATCTTGCTGAGCAAATCCTGCTAGAGACATTGTTAAGAATGCTAATATGACTAAACCTTTTTTCATTGTTATTAAATCGTTTTGTTTTAATTTCGAAACAAAGTAACATAGGTTTGTTTGATTGTAATGAAACTTTTGGACGAAACAAGGCGATAATTAGATAACTGACATTTGTACGTTAAAAATATCGACGAAATACACAAAGTGAGCGCTTAGCCCTTTAAAAGCGTTGTTTTATGAGGTTAAAATCATTGATTTTCAGGTTAAAAAAGATACCTTACAGATATCATCGACAAACTACACTAATAGTAATTAAGTGAGTTAACACCATAAATATGAATAGCACAACGTATAACGACAATCCTTACTGCCAATTGTTTTTAAAGCAGCAAGTCCGACAACTCAAGGTAGGAACGGTACCTTACCATTACAGAATAGGGCAGTTAAAAAGACTTAAAAAAGCTATTGAGCTTACATTTAGAGACCAAATTATTGAAGCTCTACGTAAGGATTTAAACAAACCTAAATTAGAGACTGAGCTTACAGAGATTTATCCGATTATATCCGAAATTAAATTTGCTAAGTCTAATCTTGCCCATTGGATGCAAAAGCAAAAGGTAGATTCACCTTTATCAATGCTTGGTTCTAGCTCTTATTATATATATGAACCAAAAGGTGTATGTTTAATTATCTCGCCATGGAATTTTCCTTTCAACTTAACTTTTGGACCATTAGTTTCGGCCATAGCAGCAGGTAATTCTGTAATTATTAAACCGTCAGAGATGACGTCAAATTCTTCTGCTTTAATGGCAGAGATTGTGAAAATTGTCTTCCCAGAAGACGAAGTTGCGTTGGTTGAAGGGGAAGTAGAAACCTCTAATAAACTGTTGCAATTACCGTTTAACCATATCTTTTTTACAGGCTCACCAAACGTTGGTAAAATTGTGATGTCGGCTGCCGCAAAACACTTAGCTTCAGTAACACTTGAGTTGGGTGGTAAATCTCCAACCGTAATAGATAATACAGCTAATATAGACAAAGCTGCAAAACGCATTGTTTGGGGAAAGTTCTTAAATGCAGGTCAAATATGTGTGTCACCAGACTATGTATTGATAGAAGAAAGCATTAAAACAAAGTTTGTAAATGCATGTAAAAAATGGATAGAACATTATTATACCACAAACCCGACTGAATCAGATTCTTACGCTAGGATTGTAACCAAAAAACACTTTGAACGTTTACAATCGTATTTAGAAAACGCAAAAAGTTTGGACGCCAATATTGAGGTTGGTGGCGATTTTGAAGCTGATTCAAGGTATATCTCCCCAACGATAGTTTCAAATTTAAAAGAAGAGACTACTCTGCTTAAAGAAGAAATATTTGGGCCAATTTTACCTATTGTTACCTATAACAGTTTGGATGAAGCCATTGCCTATGTCAATTCCAAAGAACGACCATTGGCCTTATATATCTACAGTAAAAATAAAAGAAATATAAAGAAGATTGTTAAAAACACAAGAGCTGGTGGTACATGTATTAATCATAACGTGATTCATTATGCCAATCATAACTTGCCCTTTGGTGGTGTAAATAATAGCGGCATCGGCAAGAGTCATGGTTTTTTTGGTTTTAAAGCTTTTAGCAATCAGCGTGCGGTAGTGAAACAACATACCTTTGGAATTAATGAATTGTTGTTTCCTCCATATACCAATTTAAAGGAAAAAATAGCAAGACTTACTGTAAAGTGGTTTTAAAAAACAAAAGTCGCTCCCTACTGCGACTTTTGCTTCAATATTTTTAATCTAGTATAGATTAATAGCTCTATAAAGTTATTTAAAATGTACAACTACAATATCTTTTTTTAGTGAATGAACGCTTTTTTCTAGTCAATGCCAATAACAAAACTTAGCTAAAAAAGAAAAAGTCGCTCCCTACAGCGACTTTTTCTATTATCCGACATGGTTATAAAGTATAACCGGTCTCAAAACATAATTGTTTAATTTTTATTTCTCACTTGTTTGGCCTTTTTGAACAGAAGTACTATTAGTTTCTGTTGCATTTTCTAATGCAAGGATACGAGCTTCTAATGATTCATATTTTTTTAATTGCTGTTTTAATATTATGTTCTCAGCTTCAAGAGTTTCAATTTTCGAGTTTAGTTCTTTTATGGCCTGAACAAAAACCGCATCATAGTCACCATAAGCGGTTTGGTAAAAACCAAGATTATCCTTTGTCACCTTTCCTGGAAAAACCTGCATGAGTTCTTGAGCAATGAAGCCGTATTGTATATTCTTAGGACGGTCAATACCTGTTTGGTCATCATTCCACTCATAGGTTACTCCTCTTAGCGCTAAAAGTTTGTTTAGTGCATTTTCACCATCAATAGTTTTAATGTTCTTTTTTAAGCGTCGATCTGAATTAGCTAACCATGCACCAGCTACGTTTTTTGAAGCATTTCCATTCACTTCAAAATTATTCGTTGTAGGTGTTCTTCTTATACCGACTCTACCTTCTCCTGTCATTTCAATAAGGTTACTACCAGTACCAGTGCCGGAAATGTTATTATAAAAAATTGTAAACCTAGAATCAGGATGTGTGTTATCTGTTCTGCTATAGATTGTCCAGTAATTATTGGTTTCTACACTGTTTCTAAATTTTATTCTCGAACCATCATTTACCTCAGTTTCAAAAAAATTGAGATGGGCTATTCCAGCTAGTGGCTGACTGTTTTGCTGTATTTGAAATTCGCCATTGGCGCGCAAAATATTACTGTTGAAGTCACCATAAATTAAAGCATTGTTTTGATCTCCTGAAGAATTATCAATGAATAGCTTATTGCTAGCAGTGTTATTGGAGCCTGCTTGGTAACCAATATATACATTGCCAGAGCCTGTACTGTTCTCACCTGCATCGGTCCCAATAAAGGTGTTATTGCCACCTGTAATATTATTCAAGCCTGCATGTTTTCCTATGGCCACATTATTGTCACCACTGGTATTGTTTTGTAAGGCATAATACCCAAATGCCGAATTATCAAATCCTTGACTGGTTTGATACCTTAAGGTTTGGTTTCCAAAAGCAACATTTCTGTCTGCCGTAGTATTATTCTCTAAAGACTGATACCCAAAGGCGGAATTTCCAAAACCATTTGTGTTAGAGGCTAAGGCTCTGTACCCCAACGCATTGTTGCCAACTGTGTTGGTTGCTGTCGCCAATGTTTGATAACCCACAGCCACATTGCCTTCTCCAGAAGTTAGATTGGCAAGTGCACTACTTCCAAGGGCTACATTCCAATCACCAGACACGTTGGCAGAAAATGCACCAGCGCCCACACCAGTATTGTAAGAGCCAGTAGCAGAAGCATCTAAAACTGCATACCCAACGGCTGTATTATTTTGACCGTTTGAGAGATTTCTCATGGCAAAAGCACCAACACCTGTATTGCGTTCACCCGTAGCGGTTTGATTAAGTCCTACTTCTTGCCCTAAGAACACAGACTCATTAGTGTCTAAAAATTCCAAGGTATTGTTGTTGAGTCTCATGGTTTCAGTACCGCTAACTTCTACAAGTAAGGGAATTGTGCCACCATTAACATGTAGCCTTGCGCTAGGTGTGGTTTCACCTATACCCACATTACCTTGTGTATATATATTATCATTAATATCGTTTGGTATTGTTGTGCCGCCGACCTCGTACCAGTCAGAATCCTCATTAAATAAGGAGGATAGATTTACACTATTTCCATCAGTTATACTCAGAAAATTACCAGATAGTGTAAGTGTTTGGTCGTCTGTATCAGTAAATATTGAGGTAGGGTCTGTCCAAGTAGCATTACCACTATTGTCCGAAATTAAGATGTTACCTGTTGATTCATTACCATCACGATATTGAAAATCACCTACAATGTCGAGAGTAGCTGAAGGATTATCGTGTCCTATACTTAATTGTCCATCCTCATTAAGTACAAATACTTCATCAGTTGTACTTATAAATCGATTTATGTTTATCCTAATAGCCAGATCTCCACTTGTTGGAGCAGTACCACTTGCATTGCCATTGTTATAGGTGTTGCCAGTAGAGTAGTACCCATATATTTCGGGTGTTGCCCAACCATAACTCTCATCTTCAAATTCTACAGAATAGGTAAAGCTCGTTGTAATTGTAATCCCAGCTGGAAAGTTGATTCTCCTTGGAACAGGTGCTGTTGAATAGGAAACAGAAAATACGTTATTATAAATTATGGTTCCATTTCGTCGAATGATTATTCTGGTATCTTGGTTACCATTACTCGAGCCTCTGGCGAAAAAGTCAATGTAATTTAATTCGCCATCTTGGGGCGTGGTGAAAGTTTGGATCATGCCATTTTCAATTTCATTGCTGTTACCCGAAGTAGCACCTGAGATATTTGATACAATAGTAGTAGGAGCTAAAATTGTTGAATTACCTCTGGCTTCAATGACATTTTTACCGTTGGTAAAACCAATATCTAGTGTGGCATTAGGATTGGTTTGGTTTAGCCCTAAATCTCCATCTTGGTCTAATACCATTTGTTCAATGTTGTTGGTTCTAAACCTTATTGGTAGATTATTGGTTGTTCCAAAGAAATTTGTTCCGTTTATAGCATTGCCATTAAGAGACCAATCGTTTGCTGTTCCACTAACTATTTTAACCCAATTGTTAGCTGGTTCATCCCAGTAATAAAATCCTTTGCCATCTTCTCCTGTGCCTGTGTAAAATACCATCATACCATCTTGGTTAGCTGTCATGCTGAAAACTGAAGGTAGATTTGATACCCTTGGTATTAAAATACCATCTGTATTTGTTGGTGAAGTTGCATTAGACGCACTAATATCTAATTGTGCCTGAGGGTTGGTATTGCCAACACCTACTTGAGCCAACAGGCTGTGACCAATTAAAAACATGAAAATTATAAGAAATCCTATAGAAAAATTTTTAACAGGATGCTTTCTAAAGATATTATTTGAATCATTTTGGTTAGTTGTATTCATAACGTAGAGATTAATAGCCTAATAAAACTATTTTAAAATCAATACTTTATAGTGCTGTTTTTAGTAAAATGGTATTTTTTTTTAGTAAGTGCAGAAAAACCCTGAAGATGTGTTTTTGAAGGACTGTATTTAACCGGTAACTATATGCTTTTTAGCTTGCTTACTACCAAACTTTTCTGCGAAGCACTTACTGGAACGCTGTCATTTTTTAGTGTAATGGTATTTTTATCTATACTCATTATATGGTTTAGATTAACAACAAATGAGCGATGCGCTTTTACAAAATTTTCACCTTGCAACTGCTTTGAGACATGTTTTAAGGTATATGGTACTAAAAAGGTATCTGTTTGAGTTACAACATAGCAATAATTATCGTAAGCTTTGAGATAGCTTATAGTGTTTTCGTTTATGCGGTGTAATCTACCATCGTGCTTAATGGTTAAGAAGTGCTGTTGCATATCTTTATAATTATGCCAAGCTAATTCTATATTGGTTCTAAGACCAGTCTCAGTAAATGGCTTAACGATATAACCCAGAGGGTTGGTATGCTTAACACGTTCAATAGTATTTGGATCCGTTTGTGAAGATAAATAAAGGTAAGGCTTGTGCCGTTTATCGAGTTCCGTGGCTAAATCTACACCATCCTTTTCGCCTGAAAGTTGAATATCGATGAGTGTTAAGTCTGGTTTTAAACGCTCTATGTCTTTTAATGCCGTATTAAAATCTTCAGCATCACCAACGGCATAAAAACCTTGTTTGCGTAGAGCTACCTCAATGGTTGAAACTATAAGCGGCTCATCTTCAACGATGTAAATATTAAGAGATTTCAAGGTTATTTATATTTTAGAATATTAAACTAGACAAACACTAATTTACAATTATCTTTTTTTAGTGAATGCCTAGTTTTTTTTAGTGAGTGAAATGCGGATTTATAGCAAATTATATTTTTTTATGATAAGTTGAGCTTCTGTACCTTCATTAATTTTAGACATATAATTGAGCGATGCATTTAACTTTTTTGAAAGGGCTTTCATCAATGTAATACCAAATGATGTGTTTTTTACTTCGCCTTCAAATCCGTTCCCATTATCAATTACTTTTAGTTCTAGGTGGTCTTCGACTTTGTTAAAATAGATATCGATTTTACTTTTTGACGTCACTTCATCAAAAGCATGCTTTAATGTATTAACGATGAGCTCGTTTAAAATAAGACCAACAGGAGTAATAGTCTCGATGTCCAACACTAAGGGCTCAATATCTAGATTGTAAGTTATAGGCTCTGATTTAAACTGATGGCTTTCAAAAATGTCTCTTACCAAATCGTTAAAATAGTCCTTGGTATTTATACCAACAAGTTCGTCTTTGTTATAAAGTTTTTGGTGAATCAAGACCATAGAACGCACACGGTTTTCGGCTTCTTTAATGGCTATTTTAGCTTCTTTGTCTTCAACACTTTCAGACTGCAGATAAAGTAAACTCGATACAATTTGAAAACTATTTTTTACGCGATGATGGGTTTCTTTAAGCAACACATTTTTTTCATCTATAGTGGCTTCGAGGAGTTGCTTTTGTCTAGCTAGTTGTAATTTTTTCTTTCTGTTATTGTATAATAAAAAAGCTAAGGCTGAAGCGATAATAACACCTATAACTAAAAGTGTTATATACAATTGCTCTTCTTTTTCTTTTTTTTCGAGGGCTTCTTTTGTTTTTTCAGTCTGATATTTAGTTTCTAACTCATAGACGGTTTGATCACGTTGTTTTTCTTTGATTGACTCGTACATCTTTAAGTAATCATCTCTGTAGGATAAAGCAGTTTCAAAATCACCAATACTTCTGTAATAGTTAGATAGCGACATCGTCATTATACTATTGTTTCTTAAAGCTGTAGTGCTTTCTAACGATGCTTTTGCACGTTTTATAATAGGTTGCATTCCCAAAGTATCTTTTAGTGCAATTTTTGCATTGATGAGATACGTGAGGTTTTCTTCAGAATTATAGTTATCAGGATGTTGTATAGTAGCTTTCTCTAAAAAAGGTAATGCGTCTCTAAACTTTTCTTGCCTAATGTATAAATTACCCAAATTTGCATAGGTATCAAAATTTAATTCTTCTCTCGTATTTATATCAAGACTTTTTAAAAGAAGTTCTTCTGCTTCTAAGAAGTTGTTTAGAGAGGAATTAATAGTACCTAGATTGATAAGACATTTTTTTTGAAGTTCTAAATCATCCACTTCTTTTGCCTTCTCGTAAGAAATTGTATAATATTCTAATGCTTTTTCATAATTATCTGATGTGTGAAACATCACTCCAAGTGAATGATAAATTGAACTGTCATAGTCTAGATTATTTTCTTCACAGATTGCTATACCATCAAAATAAAGACTACTCGCTCTATCGTAATTACCATCTACAATTTCGTAATAGAGTCCACTTGTTTCTTTAGCAATAGCCTGACCAAGTGGGTAGTTGCTCAGTTTAGAAAAATCATAGGCTTTATTAGAATATATGAGAGCACTATCATTTTCTTCCATAATGTATTCCCAAGCCAGATCAACATGAAACTGTACCTTTTTTTCGATATTAGATGTACTCTCTATTGCGTCTCTGAGTTGGTCTTTTAGGTCGTTATTTTGAGAAATTGAAAGAAAAGGGATGAAAAGAAAAATCCAGAAAAATTTCAATTGAATAAATTTAAGAGTTAATAGCTCTTTAATTTAAGAATTTTCTGCCTCATAATAAAAATCGGATTGAATTTGCTCATTAATTCCATCTTGAAACTTGGTCATACTAAACCATTGATGTATGGAATAGCTACCAGTTTCTCCTTTTTTGTTTACTGCGATATAACCTACCTGAAAATCTTTGTAGTTACTGTTGGGTTTATTAACAATTCTACTAATGGCTTCCTCACAAGCTTCTTGAGGTGACTTACCTTGACGCATTAGTTCTACCACTAAAAAGCTACCAACAGTTTTAACCACTTCTTCACCTAAACCTGTAGCAACACAACCTCCGATGTCATTATCGATAAATAATCCCGAACCAATAATTGGCGAATCGCCAACACGACCTTGCATTTTGTAAGCCAATCCACTTGTGGTACAAGCGCCAGCAATATCTCCATTTTTGTCAATGGCTAGCATGCCTATAGTGTCGTGATTTTCAATATTAATTATCGGTTTGTATTCGCTTTTTATTTTCCAGTCTTCCCAAGCTTTTTTTGAGGTTTCCGTCAATAAATCTTCTTCTTTAAAACCTTGTGAAATGGCAAATTGTTTAGCTCCTTCGCCAGCTAACATAACATGAGGTGTGTCTTCCATTACTTTTCTGGCAACGGATACTGCGTGTGTTATACTTTGAAGATAAATGACCGAGCCACAATTTCCGTGCTTGTCCATAATACAGGCATCTAGCGTCACATTACCATCTCTGTCTGGTAAGCCGCCTTTGCCCACTGAGCTATTTTTAATGTCAGCTTCCTCAACCATACAACCTTGCTCAACGGCATCTAGAGATGTTCCTCCAGATTGTAATATTTCCATGGCTCTTGCTGTAGCATTTTTTACGTGCCAAGTGGCAATTACTAACGGTAATTTTTCTTCATCTGTTGAAACGATAGTCTCATTATTTTCTTCTTTAGATTCAGAATTATTGCAACTGGTTAATGAATTTCCAATGACTAATCCTGCACTTGTTAAAGCGGCGTTTTTTATAAAGTTTCTTCGTTTCAAAATCTAAGATTTAATATTCAACACCTTGTTTGTCTAAAACAGTCTTTGTTCTAAATGCATAAAATAATAAATACATAAAACAGACAACAGCTATCCAGTACGATGATTGAATGGTAAATACATCTGCTAGCTTCCCTTGTACAGGTGGAATTATAGCACCACCTAAAATCATCATTATTAAAAACGCTGAACCTTGTGAGGTATATTTCCCTAAACCTGCAATACTCAATGTGAAAATACAAGGCCACATTATAGAGCAAAATAACCCACCAGAAATAAAAGCGAATAAAGCCACATTACCAGAAGCAAATAAACCGATGAGCATTGCAATAATACCTAATAAACTGAAAATTTTTAAAGTTTGAACAGGTTTGTCCTTAGCTAAGAAGAAACCACCGATTTGAACGGCAATACAAATGGCAAAGAACAAAATTTCATCAGTACTAAAGCTATATTTTATGGAATTTACTAGGATGATAACACCAAAAGCAATGTAAGGTACAATGATAAGCAAGGCTTTTTTAAGACCTTTACTTGGATTAAAAACCGTAATAGCACCAACCCAACGACCAATCATTAATCCGCCCCAATATAACGAGATGTATGAACCTAGTTGAGAGTCATTCAAAACAGGCAAGCCTAAGGCATTAAGACCTGAATTTTCAAATTCTTGCTTTAAAAGTTCGCCAAGATTACTACCCACAGTAACTTCTACACCTACATAGGTGAATATAGCTAGCATACCCAAAACGAGTTGCGGATATTTCATTGCTCCCCAACCTTCAGGCTTTTTAGTTGCACTAGAATTAGCAACAATAACTGCTGCGATAACAGCTAAAAGCGCAATGAATAAAATCATTAATCTTATATGTTCAAGGTCTTCTGTAGCTTCAACATTACCAGAATAGGTGCTAAAAATATAACCGAAACATCCAACAATAACTAAGGTTAAAACAATGAGTAGGTTTCTAGCTTTATTAGCAGGCTCAAAAGCGGTTTCAGATTTTAAGGCTGGTAGTTTTTTAGAGAAATAAAATAATGCGGCAGCAGCTAAAAATAATCCTCCAACACCAAGATAAAGTTGTTGTACGGTCATTAGCGTAATTTCATTATTGGCAATCATAGATGCTAATTCGTCAGTGCTCCAACTTGCAGAACCAAAAATGACTAAACTTACCACAACAGGACCTATGGTTGTTCCGAAGGAATTAATACCACCAGCTAAATTCAAGCGATGCGAACCCGTTTCTGGGTCACCAAGTGCAATAGCAAATGGGTTGGCAGCGGTTTGTTGCAGCGAGAACCCTAAAGCCACAATAAAATACGCGATGAGCACCAAATAGAATACACCTGTTTGACCTTGTTCAGCACCTGCAGTTACAGGATACATTACAAAAGCACCAACTGCTGAAAGTAACAACCCATAAATAATACCGTTTTTGTAGCCCCAACTATTCATAATATCTTTTTTGATAGAACCAGAAAGAATAAATAATAACAAAGCACCGGTGTAATACGCACCATAAAAGGCAAAATCTACCAATTGCGACTGAAACTGGTCAATATTAAAATACGTTTTACAAAAAGGAATAAATACACTGTTGGATGCAGCAATAAATCCCCAAAAAAAGAAAACGGTGACTAAGGTTGCTAAAGCCGATTTGTTGTTTTGATTGCTCATATAATTGTTAGTTAGTTTTTTTAATTCTATTTTTCTGTCACATCGAGCATTGGTTGAAGTAAAAATATATTTTTACTGAATGCACCTTGCAGAGCAAGTCGAGATGCTAAAGATAATTAAGTATCAAAGATTTCTCGACTACACTAAAAATGACAGTTTTATTTTATTGAAATCTCATCAGCAAAAATCCAGCTTCTACCATCCATTGGGTAGCCTAAATGCCATTCTGGTAGTTCGCCTAATTTCTTTGCGATGATTTTTATGTATCTATATTTTTTTGGAACTTGTTTGAAATAAACTTCTTTAATTTCAATGTCATTTGATCTTTTAGCTGCATCAATTTTTCTTGCTTGTTTTTCAATTGGGAAAAATTGCTCTCCATCTACTGAACCCAAACAGTTCACTTCTGTTGGGTAAAAAATCCAAGCACCTTGGTCTTGCAAAAAGTTAATGGTCACAAGATTTACAGATTTTTCTTCACCCAAATCTACGGTAGCCACTAAATCTCTATTGTGGTAACCTTGCCAGCTGCCTGTTCTGTAGTTTTTAGTACTTCTAATACCATCTATAAGTGCATCATTTCCACCTGCTGAATACTGATTGGCAAATTCACTTTCAAGTGTTATACTTAGGTTTGGATCAATCTTATAAAATGGTGTGGTTAGTACAGGACTTTTCAGGGTTCCTTTTTCAGAATATAACTTCACCTTTGTGTCTTCTGTTATTGTAAAAGGCGTTTCGTAAAGTTGAAAATTTTCATCATCTATAGCATAAAATATCTTAGCATCTTTTTCCGAAGTATTTAAAATAACTTCCGTAGAATCTCTAAAAGTGATATCGCCTTTTTCAATAAATGGAGACGGTAAAATAATATGATCTGTTATTTCGGTTTTTGGCTCCTCACCATTTCGACTTCCCCAAACGGCTGGATTATCGGTCATATGAAATTCCAAATTACCACCATCCATAATGTCTTGATGAGTGATGTAGGTGTTGTTCAGTTTTTCGCCATTTAAATACACATATTCTACATACTTATTGGTATCACTTAGTTTATGCGCTGTAATGTTGAATTGTTTTCCGTTTTCCAGATTAATGGTGGCTTTGTCAAAAAGTGGTGTGCCAATAATGTATTGATTAGAACCTGGTGTTACAGAATAAAAGCCCATAGAACTCAATACGTACCACGCACTCATTTGTCCACAATCTTCATTTCCCGAAACACCATCTGGATCGTTTTTATAGAGTTCGGTTAAAATTTGATGAACTTTCTCTTGCGTTTTATGCGGCTTATTTACAAAATTATAAAGGTAAGCCATATGATGGCTCGGCTCGTTGCCGTGCGCATACTGACCAATTAAACCTGTAATATCGGACTGATGACGTCCAGAAGTTTCGCTTTTTGCCGAAAATAATTCCTCAAGTTGGGCTTCTAAAGCGTCTTTTCCGCCCAATAAATTTATGAAGCCAGAAATATCTTGTGGTACATAAAAACTGTATTGCCAAGCATTGGCTTCGGTATAATTGAAGTTAACTTCATAAGGATCGAAAGGCGAAAACCATGTATTTCTGAAACGTCCACGCATAAATTTACTACTTGGATCAAACACATTTTTGTAATACTGTGCTCGTTGAATGTAGGTTTTATAATCGTCGTCCTCGTTCATCGCTTTTGCCATCTGTGCAATCGTCCAATCGTCATAAGCATATTCTAAGGTTTTTGAAACCGATTCGCTTTCTTCATCAACAGGTATAAAACCGTATTTTTTATAGGCTTCTAACCCAAATTTATCTCGCGTTGCCGAATGTTTCATTGCTTCAAACGCTTTTTCGGTATCGTAGTCTCTAATACCTTTTAAATAGGCATCGGCAATAACAGGTACAGCGTGGTAGCCAATCATACAGTCAGTATAATTGCCTGATAAATCCCACATTGGCATTATGCCACCTTCATCATATTTTGCCAAAAATGTATTGATGAAATCATTGGTTTTGTCCTGTTCTATGATGGTGTAGAGCGGGTGAGCAGCTCTGTATGTATCCCAAAGTGAAAACACAGTGTAATAATCGAAATCTTTGGTTTGATGAACTTCTAAATCCATACCTCTATAACGGCCATCAACATCTTGATAGATATTTGGTGCAACCATCGTATGGTAAATCGCTGTGTAGAAATTGGTTTTCTTGTCAATATCATTAGATTCAACCACAATTTTTTCAAGTTGAGATTCCCAGGCTTGTTGTGCTTCTTGCTTTACGGTTTCAAAATCTTTGTTTAAAACTTCGGCTTCCAAATTTTTATAAGCACCAGCTTCATCAACAGCTGAAATTCCTGTTTTAATGAATATTGGTTCGTTGTTTGGGTTTTTAAATTGAATGATGGCTTTTTTACTTTCAAACTTATAGTTTTTAGTTACAGCTACACCTTCGCCATCATCATAAACAATGGCTTTTATTGGGTGTGAAAATTTGATATGATAGAACAAACGCTGGTCTTTTGCCCAAGCTGAAGAATGTCTGTAGCCATTAATTTCTGTGTCGTTTAGCTTGTTAATTTTATAACCCAAAAGTTTGTCTCTGTGTTCTAAATCTAAAACCACATACTGATTTTCAGCCGATGGAAACTGATATTTATGAATACCACTGCGTTTAGAAACTGTTAATTCAACATCAATATTTGTTGAGTCTAAATACACTTTATAATAACCAGGTTCAGCACTTTCATTCTCATGCGAAAAGTGAGCGCGATAACCAGATTTTCCATCAGATCCATTATTAAAATTTACTTTATTGGTTGGCATTAAAAGCACATCGCCATAATCGCTAATGCCTGTGCCGCTAAGATGCGTGTGTGAAAATCCGTAGATGTATTTGTCAGTATAATGATAACCCGAGCAGCCGTCCCAACCCTCTAAGCGCGTATCTGGACTCAGTTGCATCATGCCAAAAGGCAACGTTGCACCAGGATAGGTGTGACCGTGACCACCAGTGCCTATAAATGTGTTGACGTAGTTGGTTAACGCCTGATCTTTTTTTGCAGATTTGAGAGTATTGTTTTTATTACATCCAAAAAATAAGATTATAACAATTAAAACAGAGGTTAATTTAAACGTCATCAAAAAGATTGCTAAAATTAGAGCATCTAATATACTAAAATGCCAGACAAGATTGTCCTTTCTATTTTCAAAATGGGTTAGAGGAATTTCAATTTAAAATTTTAGATTGAAATAATGGTACTCTGTTAAATAGACCAGTGATTAAAATTCTGAAAAAAACCATTGGTCTTTACTAACCTTTTGTTAGTCGACTTAAAAATTCATTCTAGCGATTTTCATCAGATCTGTTCTTTTAAGTAGCCGAAATTTGTCCTAATTAAATCGTAGCCATGAGAAACATAATATTTATATCCTTGCTTACTTTTGTTATCTTTTTTGCCTGTAGCAAAGACATAGAAAGTGCAAAAGAGAACCACTCCGAAATAGTTGATGGTGATATTACTTCATTTAATATTCCTACAGATTTTAACTTTGATACGACTAAAGAAATAGAAATTGATGTTGAAGTTAACAGTCTAACAGATCAACCTTTGTCTGGTGTGAAGGTTAGCTTTTTTACGGAACATCCAGATTCTGGTGGAACATACTTATCTTCTGGGTTTACCAGTTCAATTGGTGTATTAAGCACTAAAATCCAAGTACCAACATATTTAGAGGATTTATTTGTTCAAGTGCATAGTGTGGGTTTTGCAAATCAAAAAAAAGAACTTATATCTCAACATATGAGTATAACTTTTGGTGGCTTGCCAGACGAAAGGTCTAATGACTATGGTAATAGAGTCTCTAATAACCCAATTTTAATCTCAGATAATTATTATTACATGGGAAGTTACAATATTGGAGGAACAAAAGGACTACCTCATTATCTTGAGTCTGAAAGTGATAATTTAAGTCAGGAGTTTTTAGACGGTGTAAAAGCGTCTCTTCCAGAAAATAAACCAGTTCCAGATTATAATCCGGAGTATCTCACATCAGGGAACGAGCTTGATGTTGTGGTAACAGACTTAAGTGATGTTTGGGTTACTTTTGTTACCGAAGGCGCAGGATACAAAAATGCCTTAGGGTACTATGTTTTTGATACAGATAATCCACCTACCAGCGCTAGTGACATAGATTCTATTTACGTTGTATTGCCAAATGCATCGTTAGCTAATTCTGGTGGTGAACTCTATGCTGGCGATAAAGTAAAACTAGGAACTTTTCAGGCAGGAAAAAGTATTTCTTGGGTGCTGTTTCAAAATGCGTGGACAGGTTCAGGCACAAACGTAAACACAACTAAATTTTACTCGCGTTCAGATTTTAATACAATAGAAAGTGATCCAACTAAACGTCAACACACAGTTCAGTTAGCAGATTTTGGAAACCAACGATTATTAAATGGTTTTGAAGACCAAACACGATCTCTAAGTAGCGATAATGATTTTAACGACTTGGTTTTTTATGTATCTGCAAATCCTTGGGAGGCTATTGAGATTGGTGGGATACCACAAGTTACACCAAGTACCGATGACGATGGTGATGGTGTTTCTAATGAAAGTGATGATTTTCCTAATGATCCACTGAGAGCTATCCAAAATACATACACAGGATCTTTGGCTTTTGAGGATCTATGGCCAGCGCAAGGAGATTATGATTTTAACGATATGGTCATTGACTATGAGATAGACCATATACTTAACGGAAATAATCTTTTGGTTAATATTGAAGCCGATTGGAATGTTAAAGCAGTTTTTGCCAGTTTTAATAATGGTTTTGGGATACAACTAAAAGAACTAATGCCCAATGATGTGGCCAGTGTTACAGGGTCTTATCTCACGAACAATAGTATTAATGTTAATGGAAATGGAACAGAGGCAAATCAAAATAAAGCAACTGTCATTTTTTTTGATAGTGTATTTGATGCTACTCAAACATCAAACAACAATATCATAAGTTCTACAATTAGTTTTACTAATCCAGTGTCACAAAACCTAACGGGTTATCCTCCTTACAACCCATTTATTTTTGTAAACGGTGATAGAAGCAAAGAAATTCACCTACCAGGCCACAAACCAACAGATCTTTTTGATGACGAATGGTTTGGGACATCGTCTGATGCTAGTGAACCAGAAAGCGATTATTACTACAAAACTTCTAACGGTTTGCCTTGGGTAATCAATATACCCGAATCATTCGACTTTCCTGATGAAGGATATCCTATAAATGAAGCCTATTATTTCTTTTCAAATTGGGCAATAAGTGGTGGTAGTTTGAATAAAGATTGGTACAAAGATCTTCCGTCTTACAGAGACACAAGCAAAATTCATTAAAAATTTAAAATTACGCTAAGTGAAGTCTCGTGTGTTTATAAAATGCTCGAGACTTCTTTATTTATAGCAGAATGCGTAAATTATATCATCGGTTTAGTGATTGCTAATTCGCTTTCTCTTTTTCTTTGCATTATGTTTACTGTTTATATGTAATTCATTTTTATTTTTCTCAAATGAACTAAAAATCATCTGGTATGAGAGCGATTAGAAAAGTCTATATAACCTATAAACAAAAACCTTTAACACTTTAATAAGATAAGTAGGTGTGGCTTATATGTAAATTTGCAACATGACACGTTGGATTATTTTTATTATTATTTATGTTTTGCTTACAGCCTACGGTTTTCAGGCTATTAAGACTGTGACAAAGCAGAGTTGGATCCATTATTTATTTTTAGGTCTTGCTTTGTTAGTGGTGGGTAATTTTATAATTCAATTTACTATTTATAGCGAAGGACGTGTGCTAAGCCCATCTAAAAGTTATGCCTTAGGGTTTCTCTTGGCTTACATGTCTATAAACTTAGTCTTAGTACCAATTCTTTTAGGTGAGGATATTATTAGAGGGTTTTATGGACTTTACGATAAGTTTATAGCAAAGCGCGAAGCTTTGTATATTCCAAGTCGTCGAAGATTTATAAGTCAAATAGGTTTAGGGTTAGCTGCAATACCATTTGCCTCGCTCTTATATGGTATGTTTAAGGGAAAGTACAACTTTAGAGTACTAAACTACACCTTGCATTTTGAAGACTTACCAGATGCATTTGATGGCTATCGATTAACCCAAATTAGTGATATACACTCAGGAAGTTTTGATAATAAAGAGAAAATTGAATATGCCATCGATTTAATTAATGAGCAACAATCTGACATTATTTTGTTTACTGGTGATATGGTAAATAATAAGGCCAGTGAAATGCTGCCATGGATAGATACCTTTAGTCGTTTAAAGGCTAAAGACGGAAAGTTTTCTGTATTAGGTAATCATGATTATGGCGATTATGTCGATTGGAAATCAAAAGCAGAAAAAATAAAAAATCTTGAAGATTTAAAAACTATACAAAAAGAAATTGGCTTTGATTTGTTGTTAAACGAACATCGTTATCTTGAAAAAAATGGAGACAAAATTGCCCTTGTAGGTGTTGAAAATTGGGGGAAAGGAGGTTTTAAAAAAGCCGGTGACTTAAAAAAGGCCTCAGCAGCAATTGATAAAGATGATTTTAAAATTTTAATGACCCACGATCCCAGTCATTGGGATATTGAAGTTGTCAACGATGCTTACCATTACCATTTAACCTTAAGCGGTCATACCCACGGTATGCAATTCGGAATTGAAATACCAGGTTGGATAAAATGGAGTCCTGCAAAGTGGCGTTACAAACAATGGGCTGGGATCTATGAAACTTTGGGGCAATACATTAATGTTAATAGAGGTTTTGGCTTTTTGGCTTATCCTGGAAGGGTTGGTATATGGCCCGAGATTACTGTTATAGAGTTTAAAAAAGGAACAAAAGAGACATAATTGCTAACAATTGTTTATTTTTATATAGTTCATAATGAACTTACTACATTTTGAATAAAAATTTTATGTAGGTTTGTATAACTCGTTTGACTAAAACAATAACATATGTCAAAATTTGGGGAATTAATAGATGTCGATATTCCGGTTCTATTAGACTTCTATACAGAAGGAAATAACCTATCTGGTGCAATGCATCCTATTCTGAGGGATGTTGCAGCGGCATTAGGCGACAAAGCCAAAGTCATTAAGATTGATGTGGATAAAAATCAAGAGCTAGCGGAGGCACTGCGAGTAAAAGGACTACCTACATTAATAATTTACAAGAATGGAGAAATGAAATGGCGCCACAGTGGTGAGCAAGATGCCAATACTCTGATTGAAATTATTCAAGAATATCTTTAGTTATTGCCTTAAATAAATAGCCTCTTTTACTATAAAATTCTAAAACTTTAGGTAAGGCATATTTTAAGTTTCTAGAGGCCTTTATGCTGTCATGAAATACAACAATACTTCCTTCTTTCGCTTTAGAGATTATGTTTTCTAAACAGGCTTCTTCACTTACAGATGCATCCCAATCGTAAGAGAGTACGTCCCATAACACAATTTTGTAGCCTAATTTTTGTAATGCCTTTGATTGCTTGCTTTTAAATTTACCGTATGGAGGCCGGAAAATATCTTCGAATGAAAATCGATGATTTTTAATTTTTGAATTGATTAAATTCTGAGTGCGTTTAACATCATCTATATAATCTTTAGTGTTTGTTTTCCAGCCTTTTAAGTGATTATATGTATGATTGCCAACACAATGACCTTGCTTTAAAATAGAGTGAAAAATATCTGGATGAGATTCAATATTCTTACCTATGCAAAAAAAAGTAGCTTTAGCATCATATTCTTGTAATGTTTGAAGTACCCAATCTGTTATTTCGGGTGTTGGGCCATCATCAAAAGTGAGATAGAGCTCTTTTTTTGTGGTATTGATATTCCAGACAAACTTTGGAAATAAGGTTTTTACAAATCCAGGTGTCTTGGCAGGAATAATCTTCATTTTAGTTATTCTTCAGGAACTATTGAATCTTTAATAGTATCGTTTATTAATGCATTAATATCAATGTCATCAATAGGTTCTTCATCTTCGCCAGAGTCCATTAATTTATTTAACAAGCTTAGATAACTGTTAAATTTTTTGGTTTCTTCTAACGCAAATTCTTTATCATTATAAATTACCAGAAGATCTACCAAGGCTCTGTAGCGTTGTACATCTAAATAAATATCATCAATAAGCCGTATTTGGTCATATTCATCTAAACCGCTGTAATACACTAAGTTTTCTTGGTAGATTTTAGCCACATCTTTATATAATGCTCTACCTTTTTCTAAGCTACCTACTTCATAATAAGCACTAATGTAAGGTTCTAATAGAGAGTGATATCCAAATTTATCTACTGGCATTTTTTCCATGGCTATATCTGCAATTTCTTCAGCTTCTTTTAACTTATCTTCGTTAATAAGTGCTTCAATTAATCTTGCTAAATTACCTCTGTAAGTAATACCATTTCTTCTTGTCTCAATATCATGATAGATATCTTCTCCGCTTCCGCCCCAATTCCATTTTTTTACCATGTTATACATAAGGTCAGGATCTACGCGACCCATATCATATGGGTTGGCTCTATCTACCGGTGTTTTTATTGGTACTAGCTTATAGCACATACCATCTAATTGTAGATAATCTTTTAGCCAAACATAGTCATCGGCTCCAAAGGCGCCACCAGTAAAATAAATCGGGCGCTCCCAGTTATTATTAGCAATAATATCTAGCATTAATAATCTATTTTTATAGATGTAGCTCCCCTCAATTTCAGCATATAGAGTATCCTCTATTTTGTTTGCATCTTTAGGTGTTACAATACCGTTTTTAAGGACTTGTTCCTTATTAACAGGTATGCTAATATGTTTTGTCGGGAAATAGTTTGAGTTTAGAAGATGTTTAGGATATGCTCTTGGATCCTCACCTTGGGCCTGTACTACATAACCAAATTTTGTTTTCGGGTCTTCATTAGATACAAAGTCCATAAAGTCTTTTATTGGAAGAGTGTCTCTAGTAATTTCTCTCTTAATAATGACATCTCTTGTACTACCTCTATATTGGTTGTGTGTTAATTGTGACGGAATAGGTTCACTTTCGTACGCTTGGCGTTTCATTTGGTCTATGTACCAGTCTGTTTGAAATAAACTCGTATTTACCACTCGTACATCTGTTCTTACACCTTCAATTTCTTGTAAGTACCATAACGGGAAAGAGTCATTATCTCCAATGGTAAATAGTATAGCATTTGGTGCGCAAGATTCTAAATACTTACGCGCCATGGCATTGGCTGTATACTTACCAGAACGGTCATGGTCGTCCCAATTATTAGCAGCTAAAACACCAGGAACAATAATTAAGCAAACCAAAGTTACAGCAGGAGCTAATAGTTTTGTTTTTACGCTAGATTTTAATAGGTCATATATGGCATAGACACCAAATCCAATCCAAATGGCAAATACATAGAAAGAACCAACTACGGAATAATCGCGTTCACGAGGCTCAAAAGGTCTAATGTTTGTGTAGAACTGTATTGCTAAACCAGTCATTAGAAAGAAAACTAAAAGCACCCAAAAGCGCTTAGCATCATTATACATTAAAAACAAAAAGCCTAATAATCCTAAAATAAGAGGTAAGAAGTAATACGTGTTTCTTGCTTTATTCTCTAAAACTTCTGTTGGTAAATTATCTTGCGATATGCCTAAATGTAGCTCATCAATAAATTTAATACCAGAAATCCAATTGCCATTAAAATCATCATATTTACCTTGAATGTCGTTTTGTCTTCCTGTGAAATTCCACATAAAATAGCGCCAGTACATGTAGCCAAACTGATATTGAAACATGTAAGCCAAATTATCACCAAATGAGGGTTTTTCCACCACTAGATATTGTTGACCATAACGTCTTAAAAACTTATCGTAGTCTTCATAGTCAACCTCACCTTTTCTTATACGCATTCTAAAATCATTAACAATTTTGTCAAAACGACGTTTTTCTTGCAATGCATAAGAACTCGCTTGTTCAGTAGCAATCTGGTCTGCTTCTGCCTCACTCAAACCTTGTCGCATAGCATCATTCATAAACACACTATACGCTTCATCAAAAGCATTTTTTTGAAGGTTTGGGTTTACCTTAAAGTCAATAAACCCAGTAAACATCATGTAGTTATCAGCATGTTCGCTACTCCACATCCTTGGTAAGATGGAAGCGTGCTCATGGTTGTAGTTTTGTTTTGTGCCTTCCCAATCATTAATAATTACGTATTTACCTGTTTTTTCATCGCGTTCGTAGTTCTTTTTGTCATCTACAAAAGGTTTGTCTTTATCAGCTCCAGAATAAATTTCAGTAAATTGCGGACCGTAGAAAAGGTGCGTCTCAGGGTATTGTTCAAGGTTGTAATACGCTAATAACTCTCTTGCATCAGACGGATCATTCTCGTTAATGATAACATTGGCATTAGCACGTATTGGTAACATCATCCACGATGAAAACCCAATAAAAATAAACATTAAACATAGTACCAAAGTATTAATATGAATCATGCCTTTTTTACGAGTGTAATTCAATCCAAAATAGAAAAGAGTAATAACCAATAAGCCTGTTATTATTGTTCCTGAATTAAACGGTAGTCCCATTGAGTTTACAAAAAACACTTCGAGATAACCAAAAAGTTTTAAAGTTGAAGGCAATAATAATTTGAAAATGAACAACAGTATAGCCGCAGAAACAACATTGGCAATTATAAAGTTTTTAATTGTAATGGTTTTATAATTCTTAAAGTAGTAAATAAGACCAATAGCAGGTATAGTTAGTAATCCCATAAAGTGAACTCCAAACGATAACCCAATTACAAATGCAATAAGAATTAACCAACGATTACCTCTTGGTTTGTGCATGTCTTGTTCCCAGCGTAATGCTAAGTAGAATAGTATGGACATAATTAAAGTTGCCATAGCATATACCTCTGTTTCAACAGCGTTGAACCAAAACGAATCCGTAAAGGTAAATGCTAAACTTCCTACAAAAGCACTGCCCAAAATAGCCATGCCTTTACCTTGATTAGAGTCTTTGTTATACTTTACAAGTTTAACCAACAACAGACTTATAGTCCAGAACATGAATAAAATGGTGAACGCGCTTGCTACAGCACTCATTAAATTCATAATCATACCAATTTGAGAAGGCTCTAGCGCAAAGATGGAAAAAAATGCACCCATCATCTGAAATAATGGTGCTCCTGGTGGATGTCCAACCTGTAATTTAGAAGATGTTAAGATGTACTCTCCTGCATCCCAAAAACTTACTGTTGGTTCTACAGTTAGCGCATAGACTGTACAGGATATTGCAAATACTAGCCATGCTAATATGTTATTCCACTTTTTAAAGTTAAAATCTGTCATTGAAAACCTTGGTTAATGATGCTGGCGAATTTACTAATTATTATAGTAATGCCTACATTTTTAAGTTAACGTTAAGTAATTTGAATTATTTTTTTACTTTTTTTTTGTCCAAGACAACTTTTGTATTAAATTTGCACCCTCAATTTAAAAGATTGGCCTATGGTGTAACTGGCAACACGTCTGGTTTTGGTCCAGAAGAGTCTAGGTTCGAGCCCTAGTAGGCCAACAAAAAATTTAATCCTTGTTCTAGTTGAATGAGGATTTTTCTTTTTGGTAACATTTATAAGGGCGAGAAGTTTATACTGAGCGTAGTCGAAGTGAGCCCTAGTAGGCCAACAGAAAAAGAGTCCTAATTACAGTAAGTGGTTAGGGCTTTTCTTTTGATAGTAAGACTATTGTAAAGCGAGAAGCCTGTGTCAAGGGCAGTCGAGGTAAGCCCTAGCGATGTACTGGGCTTGTTGAAGTAAGAGCCAACAAAAAAACTAAATCATTTCGATTAGGTTTTTTTTATTTTCAGAATATTTATTATCAATTATATCTTAAAAGTAATCACTGGTCGCTTTGCATGGTTTACTAAATCTTCACTTATGCTGCCGTTAAAAAAGTGTGCAATACCTTGCCTACCATGTGTGCTAATGCCAATAAGATCAGCATCAATCTCTGCAGAGAAATTTAAAATACCTTCTTCCACACTAGTGTCATTGTGTACATTAATGGTGTAATTTTCAAAGCTTTGTCCAGAAATAAAATCATTGATTCGAGTCCTAGATTCGTACGTTGTTATAAAATTGTTAGCCGTATTTACTAAAAGTAGATGAATTTTAGCATCAAATAACTCAGCAAACTTTATGGCTTGCTTGTAAGTTTCTCTATTATCGTTTTTAAAGTCAGAAGCAAAGACAAAATTCTTAATATCGAAACTCTGATGTTTATTTTTAATAACTAAAACAGGAACATCCGAAGAACGCACCACTTTCTCTGCATTAGAGCCAATAAACATTTCTTTCAGGCCAGATGCACCATGAGAACCCATAACAATTAAATCAATACTAAATTCTTTACAAGCATTTTTTATTTCGTTAAATGTAATATCTGCCTTAACAGTTTCGTGTACGGTTACGCCCTCTAAAAAATCACTATCCATAAGATCTTCAAATTTTTTGTGCGCTAATCGCATAAAAAACAAGGTTTCTGGTATGTCGCTTTTTACAGCACCAGGATCTATATGTTGCATAGGGATTTCCATCATGTGCAAGAGATAAATATCAGCATCGTATTTTTTAGCTAACATAGCAGCGACTTTTAAAGCATTAGTTGCTTGTTCAGAAAAATCGGTAGGGACTAGTATTCTGTTCATTATCTTCAATGATTTTGAGTTACTCTTATAAATTTACGAAAATAAATCCACTTTGTAAGGCTTTGAAAAGTTCATATAATATTATATATTTGCACCATTGTTAACGGAAAGAAAACGAGAGAGGACGAAAAGTCCTCTCTTTTTATATCAACAGATGTTTAAGGATACAGTAAAGGACTTATTAGACCAAGCACTAAATCAGCGTAAGGATTTGTTTCTTATAGATTTCGAAATTCTATCGGACAACACAATTAGAGTTGTATTAGATGGTGATAATGGCGTGTTAGTAGAAGACTGCATCTTTGTTAGTAGAGCCATAGAGCACAATCTCGATAGAGAAGAACAAGATTTTTCACTAGAGGTAACATCTAGCGGAGCAACATCGCCTTTGCAATTGCCAAGACAATACAATAAACATATTGGTAGACATCTAGAAGTAAAGACTGCTGAAGGAGTTAAACTAGAAGGTCAGCTAGCCGCTGTTAACGAAGATGGAGTAACGTTAAAGTGGAAAACAAGAGAGCCAAAGCCAGTTGGTAAGGGCAAGGTAACTGTAACAAAAGAAGTTAATATTGCTTTTGAAAACATTAAAGAAGCAAAAGTTAAAATAAAATTTTAATTCATTTCAATTATGGAAAATGTAGCGTTAATAGAGTCATTTTCAGAATTTAAGGACGATAAGTTAATTGATAGAGTGACGCTCATGGCGATTCTAGAAGATGTGTTACGTAATGCTCTAAAAAAGAAATACGGTGACGACGATAACTTTGATATTATTATAAATCCAGATAAAGGGGATTTAGAAATCTGGAGAAACCGTATCGTTGTTGCAGATGGCGAAGTAGAGGATCCAAATCAAGAAATTGCATTATCAGAAGCTCAGAAAATAGAGCCAGATTTTGAAGTTGGTGAAGACGTTGCAGAAGAAGTAAAATTGGTTGATTTAGGAAGACGTTCAATCTTAGCATTAAGACAAAATCTTATTTCTAAAATTCATGAGCACGATAATACAAATATCTACAAGCAGTTTAAAGAATTAGAAGGTGAAATTTATACCGCTGAGGTACATCACATTCGTCATAGAGCAATAATTTTGTTAGACGATGATGGTAATGAAATTATCTTACCAAAAGACAGGCAAATACCTTCAGATTTCTTCAGAAAAGGTGAGAATGTAAGAGGGATAATTGAAAGTGTTGAATTGAAAGGAAGTAAGCCAGCAATAATCATGTCTAGAACATCACCATTATTTTTAGAGAAGTTGTTTGAACAAGAAATACCTGAAGTATTCGATGGTTTAATTACGGTTAAAAAAGTAGTTCGTATACCAGGTGAAAAAGCTAAAGTAGCTGTAGATTCTTATGATGATAGAATAGATCCTGTTGGTGCTTGTGTAGGTATGAAAGGATCACGTATTCATGGTATTGTGCGTGAGCTTGGTAATGAAAACATAGATGTTATCAATTACACAAACAATATCCAGCTTTTTGTAACCAGAGCATTAAGTCCGGCAAGAGTAACATCTTTAAAACTAGACGAAGAAAACATGCGCGCAGAGGTGTTGTTAAAGCCAGAAGAAGTATCAAAAGCTATTGGTAGAGGTGGTCATAATATTCGTTTAGCTGGTCAATTAACAGGTTACGAGATAGACGTATTTAGAGAAGGTGCAGAAGAAGATGTAGAATTAAAAGAATTCTCAGATGAAATCGACGGATGGATTATTGATGAATTCAGTAAAGCTGGTTTAGATACAGCAAAAAGCATTCTAGAGCAAGACGTTGACGATTTAGTAAAGCGTACTGATTTAGAAGAAGAAACAATATTAGAAGTTATAAGAATTCTGAAGGAAGAATTTGAAGACTAATAGCAGTTTAACTTTAAAAACAATAGAAGTTAGATTGATATAAAACAGATTTAAGTATATTACAGCAATTTATGGCTCAAATTAGAATTAATAAAGTATTAAGAGAACTAAATATCTCATTAGACCGAGCAGTAGACTTTTTAGAGTCTAAAGGCATCGAAATTGAGAAAAGTCCTAATACAAAAATTTCGCAAGAGGTTTACGACACGTTGTCTGATGAATTTCAAACAGATGCATCTAAACGTGAGAAAGCTCAAGAAGTAAGTGAAGCAAAACTCAAGGAGAAAGAGAAGCTCCGTGAGCAACGCGAACGCGAAATTGAAGAAAAAGAAAAGAAAGAAGCCGCTAAAGAAACTGTAGTCAAAGCTAAAGCTGAGCTTAGTGGGCCAAAGCAAATTGGTAAAATCGATTTAGATAAGAAACCAAAAGCTAAAGAAGAGAAAAAAGAAGCGCCTAAGAAAGAAGAGCCAGTTAAGGTTGAAAAACCAAAGGTGGAAGTAGAAAAACCGAAAAAGGAAGAACCTAAAAAAGAAGAGCCAAAAAAGGTTGAGCCTAAAGTTGAGAAGAAGGAAGAAACTACAGAGCCTAGAACGGATGAAAAGTTAAAAACGCAATATCAAAAATTATCTGGTCCAACTACGACTGGTAAAAAAATAGACCTTTCTCAATTTAACAAGCCAAAAAAGAAGAAAGAAGAAAAGAAATCAGAATCTTCTAATGATGGTAATAAGCGTAAAAGACGTAGAATTAGCAAAGGCGGAAACGATAGTGGTGGAAGACCAAACTTTGATAATAGAAGAGGAGGTAAAGGAAGAGGTTCTAGACCAAAAGTAGTTAAGGAAGAGCCTAGCGAAGAAGAAGTACAAAAACAAGTTAGAGAAACTTTAGAGAAACTTCAAGGTAAGTCAAGCAAAGGTAGAGGAGCTAAAAACCGTCGTGAGAAAAGAGATCGACATAGAGAGCAATCTGAAAAAGAACTTCAGGCAGAAGCAGCAGAAAGCAAAATACTAAAGGTTACTGAGTTTGTAACCGTAAGTGAAGTTGCTACAATGATGGATGTTGGAGTAACCCAAGTTATCTCTGCGTGTATGTCTTTAGGAATGATGGTAACCATGAACCAACGTTTAGATGCCGAAACTTTATCTATTGTTGCTGAAGAGTTTGGTTACGAAGTTGAATTTGTTACCGCAGATATCGAAGAGTCTATTGAGACTCTAGAAGATGATCCAAAAGATCTAAAACCACGTGCTCCAATTGTAACAGTTATGGGGCACGTAGATCATGGTAAAACGTCCTTGTTAGATTATATACGTCAAGAAAATGTAATAGCCGGAGAGTCAGGCGGAATTACCCAGCACATTGGTGCTTACGGTGTGGAATTAGAAAACGGTCAAAAGATTGCATTCTTAGATACACCTGGTCACGAGGCCTTTACAGCAATGCGTGCTCGTGGTGCTCAGGTTACAGATATCGCTATTATCGTTGTAGCTGCAGATGATGCTATAATGCCACAAACCAAGGAAGCGATTTCTCATGCTCAAGCTGCAGGAGTACCAATTGTATTTGCGATTAACAAAATTGATAAGCCTGATGCCAACCCTGATAAAGTAAAAGAAGGATTAGCTAATATGAATTTATTGGTAGAAGATTGGGGTGGAAAAATACAATCGCACGATATCTCTGCCAAGTTTGGTACAGGTGTAAAAGAACTTTTAGAAAAAGTACTTCTTGAAGCCGAACTTTTAGAGCTACAAGCCAATCCGAACAAACCAGCCAACGGAACAGTAGTTGAAGCTTACCTAGATAAAGGTAGAGGATATGTCTCTACAATACTTGTTCAAGCGGGTACTTTAAAAGTAGGTGATTATGTCTTAGCTGGAAAGAACAGTGGTAAGGTTAAGGCTATGCACGATGAGCGTGGTAATGATATAGAAGCTGCTGGTCCATCAACACCAGTATCTATTCTCGGTTTAGATGGTGCACCTCAAGCAGGCGATAAATTTAATGTCTTTGAAGATGAGCGTGAGGCTAAACAGATTGCGGCTAAACGTACACAATTACAACGTGAACAATCCGTGAGAACCCAGCGTCATATTACACTAGATGAAATCGGAAGACGTATTGCGCTTGGTGATTTCCAAGAGTTAAATATTATTCTCAAAGGTGATGTGGATGGTTCTGTTGAAGCATTAACGGATTCTTTCCAGAAATTATCGACTGAAGAAATTCAGGTTAATATCATACACAAAGGAGTAGGTGCAATAACAGAAAGTGACGTGCTGCTCGCATCTGCTTCAGACGCGATAATCGTCGGATTTAATGTGCGTCCAGTGGGTAATGCAAGAACAATTGCGGACAAAGAAGAAATAGATATCAGAACATATTCTATCATCTATGACGCTATCAATGATCTCAAGGATGCAATGGAGGGTATGTTGTCACCAGAACTTAAAGAAGAAGTTACTGGTACAGCAGAAATAAGAGAAACTTTCAAGATTTCTAAGATTGGTACTATTGCTGGTTGTATGGTTATAAACGGTAAGATTTACAGAAATTCTGGCATTAGACTTATTAGAGATGGAGTCGTAGTTTACACAGGTGAATTAGCATCTTTAAAACGATTTAAAGACGATGTTAAAGAAGTGTCTAAAGGATACGATTGTGGTATTCAGATTAAAGGATATAATGATATTAACGAAGGTGATATCATTGAAGCATTCCAGGAGGTTGAGGTTAAGAAAAAGTTGAAATAACTCCCAACACATATTTAAACTAAAAAAGCGACTTGAAAAAGTCGCTTTTTTAATGTCTCTGTATTTTAAATATTATTATTGTTTTTCCAGCTTAGGCTGAAAAATTAAAGCATACATATATTTCTTTTTAATTGTTGCTAATGCTCTGTCAGCCTCTAGTCTGGTGGCAAAATTTCCAACCCAAACTTTGTAATTTGGTGTATTCCAAACAATCTCCACCGGCCACTCATTGTAGGAATTTAGAAAGTTGGATTTTTCGCGTTCAGCTTTATCAGGATCAACACTTTGATATACCTGAATTCTATAAATCTTACTTGTTTTTATATCTTTCTTATATTCAATGAGTTTGTCAATGTCGCTATCTTGCTCTACATTGACATCACCTTGTTGTGCACTTAGCGTAAACGACAACAATAATGTTAAAATTAAAGTGCTGTTATATTTAATATTTTTAATCATAATTAATGGTTTAAATGCAAAGTTATATTATTCAACGATATAGCCGTAAAAATGTTATTTAGAATTGGTATAAATTAGTTATTAACACTTCTCTAAGATTTCTAAAATCGACTTTATATCTTACTTTTGCCAGAGTTTCAGAAACATGACTTTTATCGTGTTTATTTGAAAAAATCGTACCAAAGTTTAGAAGATAATTCAACTAACAATATGAAATGAGCGAAAGAAGGAATTTAACTGCAAGTGAAACAAATTGTTAGCGAATTCCATCTGACCTTAAAAAAAAAATAATAATCAACAGATGAAACAGGTGATTTACCGTAATTTAACCTCTAAGATATTTAGTCTCGGTTTTATTTTATTACTTACGTTTTCAACTTCAGTGACTGCTCAAGAGGGCGACCCAGCAAACGGAAAATCTTTATTTAATGCAAACTGTGCTGCTTGTCACAAACTAGATAAGCCAATGACGGGTCCTGCACTTCGTAATGTTGAGGCTAGGTTGGCTGAAGAAGAGGGCTTAGATAGAGAATGGCTTAATGCTTGGATTCGTAATAGCTCGGCTCTAATAAAATCTGGTGATGCTTATGCTAACAAGATTTATAACGAGTGGAACAAAGTTGCAATGACGGCTTTCCCTACATTGTCAGATCAAGATATTTCTGATATTTTAGCTTACACGGCTGAGCCTCCACCTCCGCCTCCAGCACCCGTTGAAGGTGCAATTTCAGGACAGCCTGTTGAGACAGGAATTTCAAATAACTTAATTCTTGGTGCATTAGCAGTTTTATTTGCTTTGTTGGCGATGGCTCTTGTTTTGGTAAAGCGTACTCTAAATCGTTTTGCTGATGCAAAGGGAATTCAAATTCCTGTAGAGGAACAAAGAAAACCATTGTGGAAAGCGTTTATTGAAAACCAATTCTTAGTATTAGTAACAGCTGTCTTCTTCTTGCTAGCAAGTGGTTATTTTGTTTACGGATATTTAATGCAGATTGGTGTTGATCAAGGCTATGAGCCTGTGCAACCAATCCATTATTCACATAGAATACATGCTGGCGATAATGGCATTGATTGTAAATACTGTCACTCTTCGGCAAGAGTGAGTAAGCATTCAGGAATTCCATCATTGAATATTTGTATGAATTGCCATAAGGCTATTGCTGAAGTTGCGCCTGAGACGCTAGCGGAAGGAAAAGAATACGGTGTGGATTATAATGCAGAAATTCAAAAATTATACGACGCTGTTGGTTGGGATGGTACTGGTTATACAGGTGAGTCTAAACCAGTAAAATGGATTCGTATACATAATTTGCCAGACTTTGCTTATTTTAATCACTCACAGCACGTTTCTGTGGCAGGAGTAGAGTGTCAGACCTGTCATGGTCCTGTAGAAGAGATGGAGGTGATGTACCAACACTCGCCTTTAACAATGGGATGGTGTATTAATTGTCATAGAGAAACAAATGTAAAAATTAAAGACAACGGTTACTATACTAAAATTCATGAAGAATTATCGAAAAAGTATGGTGTTGATCAGTTAACTGCGGCACAAATGGGTGGATTAGAATGTGGTAAGTGTCATTATTAAATTTAATAAGAAGTAATTCAGAATTATATGTCATCAAACAAGAAATACTGGAAAAGTGTTGAAGAGCTAAACGAAAACAGCTCTATTGTTGAGACGCTACAACAAAATGAATTTGTGGAAGAGATTCCAACAGATGAGTTTTTGGGTGATAAAGAAGCGCTACAATCTTCTACAACATCGCGTCGTGATTTCTTAAAATATGTTGGGTTTAGTACGGCAGCAGCTTCATTGGCTGCGTGCGAAGGCCCTGTAATTAAATCTATTCCTTATGTAGTGCAACCAACGGAGATTATTCCAGGTGTTGCTAACTATTATGCAACAACCATAGCAGATGGATTTGATTTTACAAGTGTTTTAGTAAAAACAAGAGAAGGGCGACCAATAAAAATCGAAAACAATACGGATGCATTAACAAACGGCATGGCAAACGCCAGAGTAAATGCATCAGTCTTAGGACTGTATGATAATCTTAGAGTGAAATCTCCAATGAAAGGTGACGCCGAGATTTCATGGGATACTTTTGTTTCTGAAACAACTTCAAAGTTAAATGCATTAAGCGACGACAAGCAGATCGTACTGTTAACCGCTACCATGCCAAGTCCATCGACTAAGAAATTAGTGTCTGAGTTCGCTGAAAAGTATGGGAATGTTAAGCATGTTGTTTACGATGCTGTTTCTGAATCAGCAACTTTAGATGCCTACCAAGCTAAATATGGTAAAAGAGGGATGGCTAATTACGATTTCTCTAAAGCAAAAACCATAGTTTCTGTAGGTGCTGATTTTATTGGTGATTGGCAAGGCGGTGGCTTTGAGTCAGGCTATGCTAAAAAGCGTATTCCAGAAAATGGAAAAATGTCAAGACACATACAGTTTGAGTCTAATATGACGCTTTCTGGAGCTAATGCAGATAAACGTGTGCCTTTAACACCAAGTCAGCAAAAATTAGCTTTAGCTAAACTATATAGTTTGGTTGTTGGTGGTGCTGTGTCAGTAGATCTGCCTAAAAACATAGCAAAAGCAGTTCAATCTGCAGCAAACGAAATTTCAAAAGCAGGAAGTAATGCTGTTGTTGTTACAGGTATTCAGGATGTAAATGCACAAACAGTTGCATTAGAAATCAATGAATATTTAAACAGTAAGGCGTTTGATCCTAAAACAATAATACATACAAGACAAGGAAGTAATAAGGCAGTAATGCAATTGGTAGCTGATATGAAAGCTGGTAATGTTGGTGCTGTTATAATGAATGGTGTTAACCCAATGTATACACTTCCTAATTCTAATGATTTTGAAGAAGGATTGAAGAAAACGGAATTATCGATTTCGTTTTCGATGAAGCAAGATGAAACCGCTTCAAAGTGTAATTATATTGCGGCTTTACCTCATAACTTAGAATCTTGGGGTGATTTCGAATTAAAGTCTGGTCATTATTCAATGATGCAACCTACAATTCGTCCTTTATTTGATACAAAACAATTTCAAGAAGTGCTTTTGGCATGGAATGGAAATAGCTCATCATATAGAGATTACTTAAAATCAGTTTGGACTGCTGATATATTAAATGGATCTTCGTTTAATAAAGCTGTTCAAGATGGTTTCTTTGTGTCAACTACTTCAATAGCTACAGAGGATACTGTTGAAGCTTCAACAGAAGACACTGCTGAAGAAGTAGAAGCACTTAGTGGTAACGCAGCAAGAGCATTAGCACGTTCTGCCAAGACAAGTGGTATGGAATTATCGCTCTACACCAAAACAGGTATGGGTGATGGACAACAGGCTAACAATCCTTGGCTACAAGAATTTCCTGATCCTATTACAAGAACATCATGGGATAATTATCTAACCATTTCTAGAGCAGATGCTGAGAAACTAGGATTGGTAAATGAAAATGTTGCTAACGGTGGTTTAAATGGTAGTTATGCGAAAGTTACCGTTAACGGCGTTACTGTAGAAAATGTACCCGTATTAATTCAACCTGGTCAGGCTAAAGGCTCAGTTGGTCTTGCATTTGGTTATGGTAGAACGTCTTCAGCACTCAAAGAAGAAATGAAGACTGGTGTAAATGCCTATCCCTTATATCAAAACTTTAATACGGTACAAGAGGTAACTGTGGAGAAAGCCTCTGGTATGCATGAGTTTGCTTGTGTGCAGTTACATAATACATTGATGGGTCGTGGAGATATCATCAAGGAAACATCATTAGAAATTTTCAATACTAAAGACAAACACTATTGGAACGCTGTTCCTGAGGTGTCTTTAAACCATGTTGAAACTCCAGTAACGTCACCAGACGTAGATTTATGGGATGAATTTGACCGTTCTATTGGTCACCATTTCAACCTATCAATCGATTTAAATGCGTGTACAGGTTGTGGTGCATGTGTTATTGCATGTCATGCAGAAAATAACGTACCAGTAGTTGGTAAGTCTGAAATGAGACGTAGTAGAGATATGCACTGGTTGCGTATTGACAGATACTATTCTTCTCAAGAAACTTTTGAAGGTGATAACGATAAAAAAGATAATATTTCTGGTTTAGGTAGTTCATTAAGTGAATTTGGTGAAATGGAGAGTCCAGCAGATAATCCACAAGTAGCCTTCCAACCAGTAATGTGTCAGCATTGTAATCATGCTCCTTGTGAAACAGTTTGTCCTGTTGCAGCAACAGCGCACGGTCGCCAAGGTCAAAACCATATGGCTTATAACCGTTGTGTAGGTACAAGATATTGTGCAAATAACTGTCCTTACAAAGTACGTCGCTTTAATTGGTTCTTATACAACCAAAATGATGAGTTTGATTACTACATGAATGATGACTTAGGTCGTATGGTATTAAACCCAGACGTTACTGTTCGTTCTCGTGGTGTTATGGAAAAATGTTCTTTCTGTATACAAAAGACACAAAAAACTATTCTTGATGCTAAGAGAGAAGGACGTCCTGTTAAGGATGGCGAATTCCAAACAGCATGTTCAGCAGCTTGTGGTAATGGAGCTATGGTGTTTGGTGACATTAATGACAAAGAAAGTAAGATTTCAGAATTAAAAGAAGATAAAAGAGCGTACCATTTGTTGGAGCATGTAGGTGTAAAACCAAATGTAGTGTATCAGACCAAGGTGCGTAATACATCAGAAGCATAAATTTAAATTAAAGAATCAATTATATAATTATGGCGTCTCATTACGAAGCACCTATTAGAAGACCTTTAGTTACCGGAGAAAAATCGTATCACGATGTTACTGTAGATGTAGCAAGACCGGTAGAAGGCAAAGCAAACAAAGCTTGGTGGATAGTTTTCGGCATTTCTTTGGTTGCATTCCTTTGGGGAATAGGTTGTATTATTTATACCGTAGCAACTGGTATTGGAGTTTGGGGTCTTAACAAGACTGTAAACTGGGCTTGGGATATTACTAACTTTGTTTGGTGGGTAGGTATTGGTCACGCAGGAACTCTAATTTCTGCTGTACTGTTACTTTTCCGTCAAAAATGGAGAATGGCAATTAACCGTTCTGCAGAAGCAATGACGATCTTTTCGGTTGTTCAAGCAGGTTTGTTTCCAATTATTCATATGGGTCGTCCATGGTTGGCGTACTGGGTATTACCTATACCAAACCAATTTGGTTCATTATGGGTAAATTTTAACTCACCATTACTTTGGGATGTATTCGCAATTTCTACATATTTATCTGTTTCGTTGGTATTCTGGTGGACAGGTTTATTACCAGATTTTGCTATGATTAGAGATAGAGCTGTTAGGCCTTTCCAAAAGAAAATATATTCATTAATCAGTTTTGGTTGGTCTGGTAGAGCAAAAGATTGGCAACGTTTTGAGGAAGTATCTTTAGTGCTTGCCGGTTTGGCTACGCCATTAGTACTTTCTGTACACACTATTGTATCGTTTGACTTCGCGACTTCCGTAATTCCAGGTTGGCATACTACTATATTTCCACCCTATTTCGTTGCAGGTGCAATTTTCTCAGGATTCGCTATGGTAAATACGCTTCTTATTATTATGAGAAAAGTTTGTAATCTAGAAGATTATATCACGGTTCAGCATATTGAATTAATGAACATAGTCATTATGATTACAGGTTCTATTGTTGGTGTAGCATATATTACAGAGTTGTTTATTGCGTGGTACTCTGGTGTAGAGTATGAGCAATATGCGTTCTTAAACAGAGCAACTGGTCCTTACTGGTGGGCATATTGGGCTATGATGACGTGTAACGTTTTCTCCCCACAGTTTATGTGGTTCAAAAAATTAAGAACAAGTATTATGTTCTCATTCTTCATTTCTATTGTTGTAAATATTGGTATGTGGTTTGAGCGCTTTGTAATTATCGTTACATCATTACATAGAGATTATTTACCATCATCATGGACAATGTTCTCTCCAACATTTGTAGATATAGGAATTTTTATTGGAACAATTGGTTTTTTCTTTGTTCTATTCTTATTGTATTCACGTACATTTCCAGTAATAGCTCAAGCAGAAGTAAAAACCATTTTGAAATCCTCTGGTGAGCGTTACAAAAACATAAGAGAAAGAGGTGAAAGCTTGGTTGGAACAGGTGCTGATCCAAGAACATCTAGACCTGTTCAAGTTGTATCAGTATCATCAGAAGATCCTATTCCCGCAATAGAAAATGCAGAAATGGTAAACAATCTTCTTGGATCAATTGGTTCTTTTGATGCCACAAAAGATACAGCAGATGACCTAAAGAAAATCAACGGCGTGGGTCCTAAAATGGAAGAAGTGCTCAATAGCATAGGTATTTATACCTTCTTACAGGTAGGTAAGATGACAAAAACAGAATACGACTTGTTAGACTCAATCACAGGTTCTTTCCCAGGAAGAGCTGAGCGCGACGACTGGGCAGGGCAAGCCAAAAATTTATTAAATAACTAATATAGTATATGGAAGCTTCAAAAGTAATTCATGCTATTTATACAGATGATGATGTATTAATGTCTGCCGTAAAAAAGGTAAAGGCACAGAAACATCACATCGAAGAAATATATACACCTTTTCCGGTTCATGGACTAGATAAGGCAATGGGATTAGCCCCAACACGTATTGCTATAACATCATTTTTATATGGATGTGTTGGTTTAACAGTCGCCATTGTAATGATGAATTTTATAATGATTAAAGATTGGCCACAAGACATTGGTGGTAAACCAAGTTTTAGTTATTTAGAAAATATGCCAGCATTTGTGCCAATTATGTTTGAGCTAACCGTATTTTTTGCAGCTCACTTAATGGTAATTACGTTCTATTTAAGAAGTAGAATGTGGCCATTTAAAAAAGCTGAAAACCCTGATCCGAGAACCACAGACGATCATTTCTTAATGGAGGTTGCTATACACAATAATGAAAGCGAATTAACCTCATTATTAAAAGATACTGGCGCTGTTGAAATTAATATTGTAGATAAAGACGAAGATGCACATTAATATGAAGACATCATTTAAATATATTATAGTAATTGTTATATTGGTAAGTTTTGTGTCTTGCCAAAAGAATTCCAGACCAAACTATCAATACATGCCTAACATGTATGAGTCGGTTGGCTACGAAGCTTATCAGGAGTCCGATGCATTCGCAAACGGAATAGAAGCGCAGTTACCTGCAAATGGAACCATACCTAGAGGCGATTTTATGCCTTATGAAATTGAAGATACAAACGAAGGTTATGAAAAAGCTAAGGCAACTTTAAGAAACCCATTGGCTGATCCTATCCCTCTTGATATGGCAGATTCTATTAAGGTAGATCCAAACGTGCCTAGAGTAGATTATGCAGTGGGTGGCCCTTTATACACTATCTATTGTGTAATTTGCCACGGTGTTAAAGGTGATGGAAAGGGAAAATTGGTTGAACGCGAAAAGATATTAGGTGTTCCGAGTTATGACGATGTAGGAAGAGCTATTACCACTGGTAGTATTTATCATGTAATTTACTATGGAAAAAACACTATGGGCTCGTATGCTAACCAACTAAACGAAGAAGAGCGTTGGCAAGTTGTTGCATACGTTGAAAAACTTAAGGCAGATTTAGAAAAATAAGATTTAGATAAAGATTATATAAATGGAATATAAAATTTCAAATCGATTAAGAATGGGTGCTATTATTATGATGGTACTTGGTTTGATAGGAGTTGTATACGGTTTTATCGATTCACACAGTGTAACAGAAGCCAATATTTCCGAAATCCTAGCATCTGAACACCATGATCATGGTGATGCTCATGCAACTGATATGCACACAAGTGGACATACAAATGAAGAACATGGTGAAACTGTTGCTCATACAGATGAGCACCACAATGATGAGGCTCATGGTGGTTTAACACATCATGAGGAGCATGCTCTTCATCAAATCCATAACAGACCTTACGCGGCACTTTATGTAGGGGCGTTCTTTTTCTTTATGATTGCTTTAGGCGTACTTGCCTTCTACGCCATTCAATATGCAGCGCAAGCAGGCTGGTCACCAGTGTTATTTAGAGTAATGGAAGGTATTACGTCTTATGTTTTACCAGGTGGTTTAATTGTTTTAGCAATTGCGTTTGCAGCAGATAGTCATTTATTTGTTTGGTTGAAAGAAGGCGTTACCGAAGTTGGCCATGAGAACTACGATAAATTAGTGGCAGGTAAATCTGGTTGGTTAAATAAAACAGGTTTCTTTATCAGAGGATTAATTTTCTTAGGCGGATGGTCGCTTTATAGACATTTTTCGAGAAAATTCTCTATCGCTCAAGACAGTGCAAGTGATAACAGAAACTTTAAAAAGAATTTCAGAATCTCAGCTGCGTTCTTGGTATTCTATATTTATACAGAGTCTATGATGGCTTGGGACTGGGTAATGAGCGTAGATCCTCATTGGTTTAGTACTTTGTTCGGATGGTATGTTTTTGCTAGTATGTTTGTAAGTGGTATCACCGTAATAGCTATGATAACAATTTACTTAAAATCCAAAGGGTTATTAGAGTTTGTAAATGATAGTCATATCCATGACTTAGCCAAGTTTATGTTTGGTATCAGCATTTTCTGGACATATTTATGGTTCTCTCAATTCATGCTAATATGGTATTCTAATATTCCTGAAGAGGTAACCTATTTTGTTACCAGAATAGAACATTATAAATTACCATTTTTCGGTATGCTGGCCATGAATTTTGTGTTCCCACTATTACTGTTAATGAACAGTGATTACAAACGTATAAATTGGTTTGTAATTATGACTGGTATTGTGATATTATGTGGACATTATCTAGATGTTTTCAACTGGATTATGCCCGCAACAGTAGTAGGCAGATGGTTTATTGGTATGCCAGAAATTGGCGCTATATTATTATTTGGTGGCTTATTCTTATTGATTGTATTTACAGCTTTAGGTAAGGCATCATTATTTGCAAAAGGAAACCCATTTATGAAGGAAAGTGAACATTTCCATTATTAATATTTAAAAAAGAACAGAAATAATAATGACTGGTTTATTAACGATTATAATTGTACTCTTTGTAGCTGTTGCAATATGGCAATTGATAAAGATTTTTGACTTGGCTCAAGTAGGCGCAAGCAATACTCAAGTAGCTGATGATAAAGACAACAAATTGAATGGTTACTTAATGATGGGCTTTTTGGCCTTTATATATATCATTACTATTCTATGTTTTTGGTATTTAGGTGATTTACCATTAATGTCCAACTCAGCGTCAGAGCATGGCCCTGGTATCGATAATCTTATGGCAATCTCTATGGTGGTTATTTTTATTGTTCAAACTGTAACGCAGTTTTTACTACACTATTTCGCTTTTAAATATAAAGGTGAAAAAGGTAAAAAAGCCCTGTTTTATGCAGATAACAATACTTTAGAAGCTATATGGACGGGTATTCCTGTAATTGTTCTAGCAGGTCTAATCATCTATGGATTATTTACATGGAACGATATTATGAATGTAGACGACCAAGAGGATCCGTTAATTGTAGAACTTTATGCACAACAGTTCAACTGGAAAGCAAGATATGGTGGCGAAGACAATGTGTTGGGCAAAGCAAATGTAAGATTAATCGATTTAGACAGAGCTAACATTTTGGGTGTAGACGAAGATGATCCGAATGCTCAAGACGATGTTATTGTTACAGAACTGCATTTACCTGTAAATAGACCTGTATTATTCAAAATGCGTTCTCAAGACGTACTACATTCAGCCTATATGCCTCATTTTAGAGCGCAAATGAATTGTGTACCTGGAATGGTAACTCAATTTGGTTTCACTCCGACTGTAACAACAGCCGAAATGCGTGAAACCGAAGATATGAAAGAAAAAGTTCTAAACATTAATAAAATAAGAACTGAAAAAAGTAAGGAATTAACTGCAAACGGCGAAGAAGCCCTAGACCCTTATGAGTTTGATTACCTTTTAATTTGTAATAAAATCTGTGGTAAATCTCACTACAATATGCAGATGAAGATCATTGTAGAAACAGAAGAAGAGTATAACGCTTGGATGGCCGAGCAGACGACCTTCGCAAAATCATTGAATTAAAAAAAATTAGAAAAAGAAAATAGATTATGTCAGCAACAGTAGATACACACAATCACGACGATCACGACGTACATCATCATAAAGAAACTTTCGTGACGAAATACATTTTCAGTCAGGATCACAAAATGATTGCCAAGCAATATTTAATTACTGGAGTTATTGTTATGGGTATCATAGGTATTTTAATGTCACTAATGATACGCATGCAAATTGCATGGCCAGAGCAACCAAATGCTGTTTTTGAGGCATTATTAGGTAAGTGGGCACCTGAAGGCGTAATGGATGCAGATATTTATTTAGCATTGGTAACCATACACGGTACTTTAATGGTATTCTTTGTTTTAACAGCTGGTTTGAGTGGTACCTTTAGTAACCTTTTAATCCCCCTTCAGATTGGTGCAAGAGACATGGCATCAGGATTTTTAAATATGGTATCTTATTGGTTATTCTTCATTTCCTGTGTTGTTATGATTTTGTCCTTTTTTGTTGAAATGGGACCTGCAGCAGCTGGTTGGACAATTTATCCACCACTGAGTGCTTTACCTATGGCACAGCCAGGATCTGGTACTGGTATGACAATGTGGTTAGTGTCAATGGCCATATTTATTGCCTCATCTTTACTAGGATCGTTAAATTATATAGTTACCGTTCTTAACCTAAGAACAAAAGGTATGTCAATGACAAGACTACCGTTAACAATTTGGGCGTTTTTCATTACAGCAGTAATTGGTGTAATTTCATTTCCAGTTCTTTTGTCTGCAGCTTTACTTTTAATAATGGACAGAAGTTTTGGTACATCATTTTTCTTATCAGATATTTTCATTCAAGGTGAAGTGTTACATTACCAAGGTGGTTCACCAGTTTTATATGAGCACCTATTTTGGTTTCTAGGTCACCCAGAGGTATATATTGTCTTACTACCAGCATTAGGTATTACATCAGAGATAATTGCTACAAACTCAAGAAAACCCATTTTTGGATATAGAGCTATGATTCTCTCTATATTAGCTATAGCATTTTTATCTACAATAGTTTGGGGTCATCATATGTTTGTATCTGGTATGAATCCTTTCTTAGGTTCTGTATTTACATTCACCACGCTATTAATCGCTATACCATCTGCGGTAAAAGCGTTCAATTACATCACTACGCTCTGGAAAGGTAATCTACAAATGAATCCTGCTATGCTGTTTTCAATAGGGTTAGTATCTACATTTATAACAGGTGGTTTAACAGGTATAATTTTAGGTGATAGTGCTTTAGATATAAACGTGCACGACACCTATTTTGTTGTAGCACACTTCCACTTAGTAATGGGTATTTCAGCACTATATGGAGTATTTGCTGGTGTTTATCACTGGTTTCCCAAAATGTTTGGTCGTATGATGAATAAGAACCTTGGTTATATTCATTTCTGGATTACGGCGGTTTGTGCATACGGTGTGTTTTTCCCAATGCATTTTATTGGGATGGCCGGTTTACCAAGACGTTACTACACAAACTCTAACTTCCCATTGTTTGATGACACGGCTGATACACAAGTGGTAATTACCGTATTTGCACTAATTGCAGGTCTTGCACAGATCGTATTCTTATATAATTTTATAAGCAGTATTTTCTACGGAAAAAAAGCAGAGCAAAACCCATGGAGGTCAACAACATTAGAATGGACAACTCCTGTAGAACATATGCACGGCAACTGGCCAGGTGAAATACCGCATGTACACCGTTGGCCTTACGATTACAGTAAGCCAGGTCACGATGAAGACTTTGTGCCTCAAACAGTACCAATGAAAGAAGGTGAAGAAGAATTGCATCACTAACGTTTAGTATATTTAATATTTAAAGCCTTTCTAATTAAGAAAGGCTTTTTATTTATATTTGTTTAATATGAACGAGAATTTAAATCCATCTAGTGATAATTATTCACCAGAAGAACTCGACTTAGAAAAAAAGTTGAGACCTCTAACATTTGAGGATTTCACTGGCCAAGATCAGGTATTGGAAAATTTATTAGTTTTTGTTCAGGCTGCTAATCTAAGAGAAGAAGCACTAGATCATACACTTTTTCATGGGCCTCCCGGCTTAGGAAAAACAACCTTAGCACACATACTAGCAAATGAGCTAGGTGTAAATATAAAAGTAACCTCAGGTCCTGTTTTAGATAAACCAGGTGACCTAGCAGGTCTTCTTACAAACTTAGAGGAAAGAGATGTCTTGTTTATTGATGAAATACATCGATTAAGCCCAATTGTAGAAGAGTATTTATACTCTGCCATGGAGGATTACAAAATAGACATCATGATAGAATCTGGTCCTAACGCTAGGACAGTTCAAATTAATTTAAGCCCTTTTACTTTAGTAGGTGCTACAACACGTTCAGGGCTATTAACAGCTCCAATGAGAGCTCGTTTTGGTATCAGCAGTCGCTTACAATATTATAAAACGGACCTGCTAACCACAATAGTACAGCGAAGCTCATTTATTTTAAATGTACCAATTTCCATGGAAGCAGCTATTGAAATTGCTGGGCGAAGCCGCGGAACACCACGTATTGCCAATGCCTTATTACGTCGCGTAAGAGATTTTGCACAGATAAAGGGAAATGGCAAAATAGATATCGAAATTGCAAAGTTTGCATTAGAAGCTTTAAATGTTGATGCGCACGGTTTAGATGAAATGGATAACAAAATATTAACTACAATTATAGATAAATTTAGAGGTGGTCCTGTAGGCATTACAACCTTAGCTACCGCGGTAAGCGAAAGTGCAGAGACCATTGAAGAGGTATACGAACCCTTTTTAATACAGCAAGGTTTTATAATGCGCACACCACGTGGCCGTGAGGTAACTGAGCAAGCCTACAAACATCTTGGCAAGATTAAAGGCTCAATACAGGGAGGATTATTTTGACTTTGGCGTATTAAACTCCCTTCAGCATAACAGCATCATGCTAAACAACAAATCTAAATATACTCAACTCATAAAGACCGAAGCAAAACGCCTCGGTTTTTTGTCTTGCGGAATTAGTAGAGCTGAGTTTTTAGAGGAAGAAGCACCAAGGTTAGAATCTTGGTTAAATAAAAATATGCACGGTGAAATGCGTTATATGGAGAACCATTTCGATAAACGCTTAGACCCAACGCTACTTGTTGAAGGCTCAAAAAGTGTAGTGTCTTTACTGTTAAATTATTATCCAAACCAAGAGCAAACAGCTAATAGCTATAAGCTATCAAAATATGCCTATGGCAAAGATTATCATTTCGTCATTAAGGATAAACTCAAGTTGTTGCTGACTTTTATTCAAGAAGAAATAGGTGAAGTTTATGGACGAGCATTTGTGGATTCTGCACCAGTTTTAGATAAAGCTTGGGCTGCAAAATCTGGTTTAGGATGGATAGGAAAACATTCAAATTTATTAACCCAAAAAGTGGGTTCGTTTTATTTTATTGCTGAACTTATTATAGACCTAGAATTAGATTACGATACGCCTGTTACAGATCATTGTGGTACTTGTACAGCATGCATAGACGCCTGCCCAACCGAGGCTATAACAGAACCCTATGTTGTGGACGGAAGTAAATGCATCTCATATTTTACAATTGAATTAAAGGACAACTTACCAACAGAAATGAAAGGTAAGTTTAATGACTGGATGTTTGGCTGCGATATTTGTCAAGATGTTTGCCCATGGAATAGGTTTTCAAAATCTCACAATGAGCCCTTATTTAATGCACACCCAGATATATTGTCAATGACAAAAAAAGACTGGGATGAAATAACCGAAGATACGTTTAAAAAAGTGTTTAAGGCTTCAGCCGTAAAACGAACAAAATATTCAGGATTAAAGCGGAACATTGAATTTTTAAAAGATTAAACTTTTATGAAGGCATAGTTGTTTTAGTCAAGTATCCATTTGTGTATCTTTGTGTCTTAATTAAGATTGATTATGAGCAAACAGAGCAAGCGAATAGAAGCCTTGGTATATCATGCCAAGCCAACTCCAGGAAAGATTAAAGTTGTACCTTCAAAGAAATATGCGTCTCAACGCGATTTATCTTTAGCATATTCTCCAGGTGTTGCAGAGCCTTGCTTAGAAATAGAAAAGGACGTCAACAATGTTTACAAATACACTGCAAAAGGAAATTTAGTAGCCGTAATATCTAACGGAACAGCAGTGTTAGGCCTCGGTAATATAGGTCCAGAGGCGTCCAAGCCTGTTATGGAAGGTAAAGGATTGCTTTTTAAGATTTTTGCTGATATCGATGTTTTTGATATTGAGGTCAATACCGAAAATGTTGATGAGTTCATTGAAACGGTTAAAAATATTGCACCGACTTTTGGCGGTATAAATCTCGAAGACATTAAGGCACCTGAAGCCTTTGAAATTGAGCGCCGATTGAAGGAAGAGTTAGATATCCCTGTTATGCACGACGACCAGCATGGTACTGCAATAATTTCTGCAGCAGCACTTTTAAATGCCTTAGAACTCGCCAATAAAAATATTCAAGATGTAAAAATTGTAGTTAGTGGCGCAGGCGCTGCAGCCATTTCGTGTACGCGGTTATATAAAGCTTTCGGAGCTAAGAGCGAAAACATCGTAATGCTAGATAGTAAAGGCGTTATTAGAAAAGATAGAGGTAATCTTACATCTCAAAAAGCTGAGTTTGCAACAGATAGAAAAATAAACACTCTAGATGAGGCCATGAATAACGCAGATGTTTTTATTGGTTTATCAATGGCAGATATAGTAACTCCAGAGATGTTAAAAACAATGTCTACAAACCCAATTGTTTTTGCAATGGCAAATCCCAATCCCGAAATTAATTACGATTTAGCCATAGCAACAAGAGACGATATTATTATGGCTACTGGACGGAGTGACCATCCAAATCAAGTAAATAACGTACTAGGTTTTCCCTTTATCTTTAGAGGAGCTCTAGATGTTAGAGCGACTAAGATTAATGAAGAAATGAAGATGGCTGCCGTAAAGGCACTATCAAGATTAGCTAAAGAACCAGTACCAGAACAAGTTAACTTAGCTTACAACGAAACAAGACTAACTTTTGGTAGAGATTATATTATACCAAAACCATTTGATCCGAGATTAATTGCAGAAGTTCCGCCAGCAGTCGCCAAAGCTGCAATAGATAGCGGTGTAGCCAAAGAAACTATAGAGGATTGGGATCGTTATAAAAACACATTGTTAGAGCGACTAGGATCAGATAATAAACTAGTTCGCCAACTCTTGGGAAGAGCTCGCACTAATCCTAAACGCATTGTATTTGCAGAAGCAGATCAACTCGATGTGTTAAAAGCAGCTCAGATTGTCTACGAGGAAGGTGTTGCAGAGCCAGTACTTTTAGGGAGAAAAGATACAATTGTAGCGTTAATGTCTGAAATAGATTTTGATGCGGATATTGAAATTATCGATCCAAAATCTGATGAAGAAACCGAGCGCAAAAATCAATATGCAAAAGTCTACTGGGAAAAACGTAAGCGACAAGGTGTAACCATATATTCAGCCCAAAAAGTAATGCGCGAACGTAACTATTACGCCGCTATGATGGTTAATGTGGGTGATGCAGATGCGCTTGTAACGGGCTACTCTCGTAGTTATCCTTCTGTTGTTAAGCCAATGCTAGAACTGATTGGTATGGCAGAAGGTGTCAATAGAATTGCTACAACAAATGTTATGATGACTCAGCGTGGCCCTATGTTTTTGAGCGATACCGCTATTAATATAGATCCAGATGCCAAAGATTTGGCCAGGATTGCAAGAATGACATCTCGAGTTGCTAGAATGTTTGGCATAGAACCTGTAACGGCTATGATTTCATATTCTAACTTCGGGTCATCAGAAAATCCTAAAGCCAAAAAAGTTCAGGATGCTGTTACGTTTTTACATAAAACCTATCCAGATATGGTTGTTGATGGCGAATTACAAACAGACTTTGCGTTAAACGCAAAAATGCTTCAAGATATTTTTCCATTTTCTAAATTAGCAGGAAGAAAAGTTAATACCCTCATATTCCCTAGCTTAGATGCCGCCAACATTACTTATAAATTGCTTAAAGAACTCAATAAATCTGAATCTATCGGTCCAATTATGATGGGAATGGCAAAACCTGTTCACATACTTCAATTAGGCGCAAGTGTAGATGAAATTGTTAATATGGCAGCTATTGCCGTTATTGATGCTCAAGAGCGCGAAAAGAGACAACAAAAGCCTAACTAGTCTTACAGAGGTTTCAACCCTTGTATTGTAAATAATTTTATTACATTTGGGACTTTAACCTTTGGTAATAAATGATTACACACTTAGAGGGAAAACTAGTAGAAAAAAATCCTACCGATGTTGTAATAGATTGCAACGGAGTAGGATATTTTATTAATATATCACTTCATACATTTTCTCAAATTCCAGATAGAGAACATCTTAAGTTATATACTTATTTACAGGTTAGGGAAGACTCGCATAGCTTATATGGTTTTTTATCTAAAACAGAGCGCGAAATCTTTAAACTTTTAATTTCTGTTAGCGGTATAGGAGCTAATACAGCACGTACAATGTTGTCTTCACTAACACCAGAGCAAGTTAAAGAAGGGATAGCAAGTGGCGATGTTAGCTTAATTCAGAGCGTAAAAGGCATTGGAGCTAAAACCGCACAACGTGTTATTATAGACTTAAAAGATAAAGTGTTAAAAGTGTATGGTATAGACGAACTTTCTTTAATACCAAACAATACTAATAAAGATGAAGCGTTATCTGCTTTAGATGTTTTAGGGTTTAACAAAAAACAATCCGAAAAAGTAGTTGATAAAATCCTGAAAGCCCAACCAGAAGCCCTTGTAGAGCAAATCATTAAAGAAGCTCTTAAAAACTTATAATACAATTGAATAGAACTAACTACAATCAATTAAAATCAATCAGTTTTTATGCCTCATTAGTGTTTACGATGCTGGTGAGTATGTCTGGTTTTTCTCAAGAGCCCGAAGCGCAAGACTCTACAAAAACATCATTTGCATTTGGAAAGTTAAAAATGCCTAATCCAAATAGCATTATTTCTAAATATACCTACGATCCTATTTTAGATAGGTATGTGTACACCGAGACAATAGGAGATTTCAATATTAACTATCCATTAATACTAACACCAGAAGAATTTCAACGCCTAGTGCTCGAAGAAAAGCTTAAGGAGTATTACAAGCGCATGGCAGATGCTGCTGCAGGGCAAAAAGAAGGAAGCGAAGAAGATCAAAAAAATTTATTACCAGAGTTTTACGTTAATTCAGGTCTTTTTGAAACCATTTTTGGAGGTAACACCATAAATGTAATTCCAAGTGGTTACGCGGAGGTAGACCTAGGAGTTTTATTTTCTAGGCAAGATAATCCTGCCTTTTCACCAAGAAACCGAACCAACTTCACTTTTGATTTTGATCAAAGAATAGGATTGAGCTTACTCGGTAAAGTAGGAACAAGGCTTCAGGTAACAGCCAATTACGATACAGAAGCTACGTTCGATTTTCAACAACTCGTAAAGTTAGAGTACACACCAACCGAGGACGATATTATTAGAAAAATTGAAGTTGGTAACGTAAACATGCCTTTAAATAGTTCTTTAATAAGAGGCGCGCAAAGTCTATTTGGTGTTAAAACTGAATTGCAGTTTGGCAAAACAAGAGTTACAGCAGTTTTCTCTGAACAGCAGTCACAATCTAGATCGGTAACTGCACAAGGTGGTGGAACTTTAGAAGAGTTTGAGTTTTTTGTAAGAGATTATGACGAAAACAGACACTATTTCTTATCCCATTACTTTAGAGATAATTACGACAAAGCTTTATTACAGTACCCTTTTATAGATAATCAGGGTCTGCAAATTACCAGAGTTGAGGTATGGGTTACGAATAGAAACAATCAAACCGACAACGTAAGAAATGTTGTTGCCTTTCAGGATTTAGGAGAATCAGAACCCGAAAATATTGGTTTACAACCATTACCTGGTGGTTTTATTAATAACCCAGGTGCACTGCCAGACAATAGCAATAACGACTTTGACCCTACCAATATTGGTGGTGCAGGTTCCTTATTAACAGAGGCTGTTAGAGACATTACCAATGTAGAAGCAGGTGTTTTAGTTAACATTAACGAAGGCTTCGACTACGGTAAGCTTGAGGCAGCTCGAAAGCTTCAAGAAGGTCAAGATTATTTTCTAAATACAGAATTAGGATACATATCATTAAATCAACGTTTGTTAAATGATGAAGTTTTAGCAGTTGCATTTCAATATACAAGAGGTGGTGAAGTATTTCAGGTAGGTGAGTTTGCAAACGATGGTGTAGACGCTACACAAGTTAGTGAAGGTACAACAGGAAATCAAGTTGTAAACAACCAAAGTTTAGTTCTAAAGATGCTAAAGAGCGCTGTAACATCAGTAGAGCAGCCAATTTGGGATCTAATGATGAAAAATATCTATGATACAGGAGCCTTTCAACTGAGTCAAGAAGATTTTAGATTAAACATTTTTTATACTGAAGCCTCACCTGTAAACTACATAAGACCAGTAGAAGGTACAACATTTCCACTCTATGATAATAACACACCACTAGATCCTAATGACGATACTGAAATACAAGAAACACCATTAATAAGACTTTTCCATGTAGATCGATTAAATAGCAATAACGATCCTCAACAAGGAGGTGATGGGTTCTTTGACTACGTACCTGGTTTAACAGTTTTAACGCAAAACGGAAAAATTATTTTTACCAAGACAGAGCCATTTGGGCGTTATTTATTCGATGTTTTAGACGATGATAATAACCCAAATAATAATGCTACAGATTACGAACAAGATGTTTACACCAACCAAAATCAGGAAAAATACGTTTATGACCTGCTTTATAAATCTACAAAGACACAGGCATTAGACGAATCCGAAAAAAACAAGTTTCAAATAAAAGGACGCTTTAAGAGTAGTGGTGGAGATGGTGGTATTCCTATTGGTGCATTTAACGTGCCGAGAGGTTCCGTAAGAGTTACTGCAGGTGGTAGAGTATTAGTAGAAGGCATTGATTATACCGTAAACTATCAATTAGGTCGCGTAGAAATTTTAGATGAAGCACTAAAAGCATCAAACACTCCAATAGATGTTTCTGTAGAGAATAATGCCGTATTTGGTCAGCAAACAAGACGGTTTACAGGTGTAAACGTGGAACATCAGTTCAATGAAAATTTTGTACTAGGTGCCACGCTTTTAAACCTTAACGAAAGGCCAATCACTCAAAAGGCTAATTTTAATTCAGAGCCCATAAATAATACCATATTTGGTTTTAACGGAAACTACTCAACTGAAGTACCATTTTTAACGAGGTTGGTAAATAAACTGCCAAATATAGATACAGATGTACCATCTAATTTATCAGTTAGAGGTGAGTTTGCCTATCTTTTACCAGGTGCACCAAATGGAACAGATTTTGATGGTGAAGCTACAGCCTACATCGATGATTTTGAAGGCACCCAAGGTGCCATAGATTTGTTAAGTCCATTATCTTGGTTTTTGTCCAGTAGGCCAAAGGAATTACCAGCTAATATTAGAGGAAACGATGATAATGGAGTTGAAAATGGCTATGGTAGAGGATTCTTAAACTGGTATACTGTAGATCCTATTTTCTACAGTACACAACGTCCTGGTGGTATTACCGATGACGATGTATCTAATCTATATACAAGACGTGTTTTTATTGAAGAAATATTTCCTGAAGTAGATATTGTACAAGGGCAGACTTCTGTAATAAATACGCTAGATTTGGCGTACTACCCAAATGAAAGAGGACCTTATAATTTTGACCCCTTAGAAGCACAAGGTGCTGTTACACCAAATCAACGCTGGGCAGGTATATCTAGACAAATAACATCTACAGATTTTGAACAAGCAAATGTTGAATACATTGAGTTTTGGGTACAAGATCCATTTTTAGATAACCCTAGTAGTCAAGGAGGTAAACTTTTTATTAACCTCGGAAATATTTCTGAAGATGTTTTAAAAGATGGAAAAAAACAATACGAAAATGGACTGCCAGAAGATGGAAACATTTCAATATTAGAGCCTACAGATTATAACAGTGTAGTGCCTCAGAACCAATCCTTAATCTACACATTTGCAACAACAGGTCAAGAACGAGCCAATCAAGATGTCGGCTTAGATGGTTACGATGATGCCGAAGAGGTATCTGTATACGGTACACAGTTTGGTGAAGATCCTGCAAAAGATAATTATACTTACTATTTAAATACAGATGGTAGCATTTTTGAGCGCTACAAGCAGTATAATGGACAAGAAGGTAATACACCAGATGTGTTTACAGATACCAACAGAGGTTCTACAACACAACCAGATGTAGAGGATATTAACCGTGATAACACCATGAATACTATTGATAGTTATTACGAATATGAGATAGATATTAATCCTAACAATCTTAATATAAACAACCCTAATATATACGATACAAAAGAAAATATACCAGTAACACTTCCAAATGGGGACACACGCAGTGTTAATTGGTATCAGTTTAGAATTCCTATTAATGAGCCAACCAACGCTATTGGTGGTATATCAGATATTAGATCTGTACGTTTTGCACGTATGTATTTAAGAGATTTTACTGAAGATGTCGTATTACGTTTTGCCACTTTAGATTTGGTGAGAAGTGATTGGAGGAGATTTACTCTAGATTTAGATAACGACCCTACAAACAATAGTGCAAATGCAGAGTTTAATGTTGGTATTATCGGTGTTCAGGAAAATGATGGTAATTATGTAATTCCGCCAGGAGTAAGACGAGAAGAGCTTAATAATAACAATAATATTATTAGACAGAACGAGCAATCTTTAGTGTTAGAAGCTTGTGAATTAGAACCAGAGGATTCTAGAGGAGTGTTTAAGAATATTAATGTAGACATGCGTCAGTATAAAAAACTACGTATGTTTTTACATGCAGAAGCTCAAGACGGTCAATCACTTCAGGAAGGTGAACTCACTGCTTTTATTAGAATGGGTAACGATTTTAATCAAAATTTTTATCAAATAGAGATACCATTATTACCTTCAGATTTGGCAGATGGAAATTTATCCATAGAAGAACGCATTTGGCCAGCAGTTAACGAAATTAACATCTCGTTAGATATTCTTCAAGATATAAAATCTCAAGGAATTTTTAACCAAACACTGTCTAATGAAGATCCAACTTTTTATGATGTTATAGATGGCGTTTTAAATGAGACACCTGTAGCAGAATTTTCGCCTTTAGCTACAGGGCAACAGCGCGTGGCTATTAAGGGAAATCCAAATTTTGGCGACATAAGAGTGTTAATGGTAGGTCTTAAAAACTCTGGTATAACAGGTACACCTGCTTGTGGTGAGGTTTGGTTTAACGAGTTACGTATGTCTGATTTAGAAAACGAAGGAGGTTGGGCTGCAGTGGTAAGTATGGATTCTAATATTGCAGACTTTGCAGATGTGAGTGCTACAGGTAGACGCAGTACCATAGGATTTGGTGGTATAGAACAATCGCCTAACGAACGTAGTAGAGAAGATGTAAAACAATACGACGTTGTTACCAATGTGCAGATTGGACAATTATTACCTAAGAAATGGGGAATTCAAATTCCGTTTAATTATTCTCAAAGTGAAGAAATAATTACACCGCAGTTTGATGAGTATTATAGAGATATAGAATTACAAACGCAATTAGATAATACAACAGATCAAGATTCTATACTTAAGGTAAATGAAAATTATACCAAACGTAAGAGTATTAACTTTATTGGAGTTAGAAAACAGCGCACAGGCGAAAAGAAAGCGCGTTTTTATGATGTAGAAAACCTAACCTTTAACTATTCATACAACAAAGTAGAACATCGCGATTTTGAAATCGAAAATTCACTCGACCAAAATGTAAGAGCAGGTGTCAACTACAACTATGCCTTTGAGCCTGCAAAGATTGAGCCTTTTAAAAAGAACGACTCATTGTTTACAGGTAAATATTGGAAGATTCTCAAAGACTTTAATCTTAATTTACTGCCATCAAATATTTCGGTCAATACAGACATAAATAGACAGTTTAGCAAACAGAAGTTTAGAGAAGTAGAACTCGGAGGTGATAACATAGGTATTGAAGAATTATTTAGAAGAAACTATACGTTCGATTTTCAGTATGTTATAAATTATAACTTAACAGATGCCTTAAGTCTCAACTTTTCGGCAGCCAATACAAATATTGTAAGAAATTATTTTGTTGATAATGGACTAGAAAACACACCAAACTATGTTAATGGTCGCCAAGATCCTACGCTGAATGTATGGGACGGTTTTTTCGATTTTGGTGATCCAAATTTTCAGACACAACAACTTCAAGTCAATTATGAGTTGCCATTATATAAAATTCCTGCGTTAAGTTTTTTAAGAACAACTTATACCTACAATGGTGCTTTTCAATGGCAAAAGGGCTCTGATCTAAATGAAGGTATAGAAATTGATGGGCAGATACAAAATTTAGGACACTCCATACAAAACTCTAATACGCACAATATCAATTCTACGCTCAACATGGAAACGTTTTATAAATCCATAGGTTTAGTAAAGAAAAACAATAGGCGTGGTAGAGGAAGAAACACCAGTACAAAGGCCAAATCAAGGAGAGCAACACCAGACACCAATAAATCTCTAGAGAAGAGCGGAGGCCAACAAGACCCAAGCAAGTTAAGCACAGGCAAGAAAGCCTACAATACATTAGTTGATATTGTTACAATGGTAAAGCGTATTCAGTTTGGGTACAGTGAAACTAATGGTACATTTTTACCAGGATATTTGCCAACACCTGGATTTATAGGAACATTAAGACCAACTTGGGGTTATACATTTGGCAGCCAAAATGATATACGAAGTTTGGTAGCCAATAATGGTTGGCTCACTACATTCGATAATTTCAATGAACAATTTACATCCCTAAAAAATTCAACATTAGATTATTCTGTTAATGTAGAGCCAATGCGCGATTTAAAAATCGATTTTATAGGAAACAGAACCTATGCAGAAAACTTTACAGAAAACTTTAGAGTAGAAGATTATTTAGACGCCAACGGAAATGAAGTCCCAGTAGGTACTGGTGATGGTGTTTTAGATTATAGGTCCTTAACACCAAACACCTTTGGTAATTTCAACATATCTACAGCATTAATTAAAACAGCATTTGGTAAAAGTGATGAAAACCAATCTGATGCTTTTGATGATTTTAGAGCCAATAGATTAATTATTGCCAATCGTCTTGCGCGAGAGTTTTATGGCACAACTAACTTTGCTACAGACGCAGAAGGTTTTCCTTTAGGCTTTGGCAAAAATAGCCAACGTGTATTATTACCAGCTTTTTTATCTGCTTACCAAGGCACTGACCCAGAAAAAATAACAACAAGAGCCTTTAGAGATGTGCCAATACCAAACTGGACTCTAAAATATACAGGACTAATGAAAATTCCTTGGTTCAAAAAGAATTTTAGGCGTTTTTCTATCCAACATGGCTACAGATCTAGATATACAATTAATCAATTTAGAACTAACCTAGACTATATTGCTGGCGAAAGAGGTCTAGAGTACGATGATCAGTCTGGTGATGCGCTAAACCAGTCAGGAGATTTTAAAAACGAAACACTTTACAGCAATATTAACCTAGAAGAGCAATTCAGCCCGTTAGTTCGATTAGAGTTTGAAATGAAAAACTCCATAAAGGTGTTAGCCGAAGTTCAAAAAGACAGATTATTATCATTAAGTTTTGATAATAATTTGCTTACAGAAATTCAAGGGCAAGAGTACACCTTGGGCTTAGGGTATCGAATTAAAGATTTAAGGATTAGATCTGCGCTAGCAGGTGCAAAACAAATTGTTAAGAGCGATTTAAATATGCGTGCAGATATTTCAGTGAGAGATAATAAGACCATAATAAGATATCTAGACTTAGAGAACAATCAAATAACAGCAGGCCAAACTGTTTGGAGCGGAAAGTTTTCAGCAGATTATGCATTTAGTAAAAACCTAACGGCTATTTTCTATTTTGATTATACGTTTTCAGATTTTGCCATATCAACTTCATTTCCGCAAACCTCGTTAAGATCTGGTATTACTTTACGATACAATTTCGGAAATTAATTTTAAGAATTAGGTTTGAAAACCAGCAATTAAAAAATTACATTTGCTTCAGTAATATAAAATACAATCTAAGATGAATATTCCATCAGAATTAAAATACACCAAGGACCACGAGTGGGTAAAAATTGAAGGAGATATTGCAACAGTAGGCATAACAGATTTTGCTCAAGGAGAATTAGGAGATATCGTTTATGTAGAAGTAGAAACCGTAGATGAAACTCTCGATGCAGAAGAAGTGTTTGGCACAGTTGAGGCCGTTAAAACCGTTTCAGATTTATTTTTACCATTATCTGGCGAAATAATTGAGTTTAATGAATCATTAGAGGACGAGCCAGAAAAAGTAAACACAGATCCTTATGGAGAAGGCTGGATGATTAAGCTAAAAATATCTGATACATCCGAGGTAGAAGACTTACTATCTGCTAACGACTACAAAGCACTTATTAGTGGTTAAAAAACTTTTGTTTTTAGCTGCGCTAGTCTATACATTTGTATTGGTTGTTGCAACGTTTATAAACCTAAATGGCGTTCCTAGCTTAGGGTCATCCTTTGACGACAAGATATATCACTTTTTGGCATACGTCGTTTTAGGAGGCTTATGGATAACCTATTTTAAATCCTTTAGCAATAATAACAGACTTTGGCTCGTATTTATAGTCGTTGTTTTCTTTGGTATTTTATTAGAAGTGATACAACATAAATTAAATAAAAACAGAACCTACGACACATACGATTTGTTGGCAAATTGTTTTGGCGTGTTAGTTGGCACGTTAATTGCGGCTAGACTAGATATATTAAAGTTAAAATAAATAGAAGTTTTGCTTTTTTTCTTAATATTTAATTAAATTAGCATTTCTATAAAAGAAATCACAATATGGAACCTAAGAAGAATCCAAAATCAGATGTAAGCAGAAACAGCTCACTTTATTTTGCCGTAGGATTAACGTTAATGCTTGCCATTACATACATGGCAATAAACTATAAAACTTACGATAAAGAAGCTGTTGTAGCAGACACGCTTAATTTAGATGATGAGTTAGAAGAAGAAGTACCGATTACTGAACAAATTATTACACCTCCACCTCCACCACCTCCACCACCACCTACAATTGAAGTAATAGAAGTTGTTGAAGATGAAGTAGAAGTAGAAGAAACAGTGGTAGAATCTACAGAAACTGAAATGGAAACTGAAATTGTAGAGGTTGAAGAAGTAGAGGTTGAAGAAGTAGAAGAAGATTTAGAAGTACCTTTTCATGTTATTGAAAATGTAGCTGTTTTTCCAGGATGTGAAAATGAAAAAGGAAACGCTGCCAAGAAAGAGTGTATGAATGAAAAAGTTAACAAATTTATACAAAGAAAATTTAATACTGAATTGGCACAAGATTTAGGCTTGGCACCAGGAAAGAAAAGAATCTATTGCAGATTTAAAGTAGATAAAAACGGAAACGTTACTGCTATACAAACCCGAGGGCCGCACCCATCTTTAGAGAAAGAAGCACAGAAAGTGCTTTCTCAATTACCTAAAATGAAACCAGGTAAGCAAAGAGGTAAAGCAGTGGTGATGCCATTTTCAATCCCTATTGTATTTCAAGTGCAAGATTAAATCTAAAAGTACTTAAACGTTATATAGAAATCCCGTTCAAAATTAATTGAACGGGATTTTCTTTTTGGTATGCTTATTGTGACTTTATCATAATATTAACATTTTAAACAATACGTATTATGAAAAATTCTAAAAAGAATCTCTATACTGCTGGTCAGAGCAGTGCAGAGGTAAAAAAATCACAAAAGCATGATGCAAATTTACAAAAAAACTCGACCCTATATTTTCAAATAGGGTTGATTCTTTGTTTGTTGACCACCTATGGGCTGTTCGAAATGCAGTTTCAAGACAAAAAACTTGAAGTCGTCTTTAATGAACCACAAGAAATTGTAACCATTGATATCGTGCCAGACTTTAGGGTAGAACCTGTAAAGAAAAAACCAGAACCCAAAATTAAGCCCAGCAAAACCTTGGCTTACGAAATTACACCGATTAAAGATGACAAGCCAGTCATTGAAACTAAAGTTTTGGACTTTGAGGATCCAATTCCAATATCAGATCCTATAGATCCTAACGCCATAAAGACTATAGAAAAGCCTGTAGATCTAGAACCAATTGATTTTATTGCAGTTGAAGAAGTGCCAGTATATCCTGGTTGTGAAAAAAAGAAAACCAATGAGGATAAAAGAAAATGCATGTCTGATAAAATAAGCAAGCTTGTAAGCAAAAAATTTAACACAAACATCGCTGGCGATCATGGCATATCTGGCTTGCAAAGAATTGATACGCAGTTTACAGTAGATAAAAACGGAAATGTAACAAATATTAAAATCAGAAGCCCACATCCTGCTCTAGAAAAAGAAGCTAAGCGTGTTATTGATAAAATACCGAGTATGAAGCCTGGTTATCAACAAGATAAACCGGTTGGTGTTATTTATAATCTACCTATTAAATTTTTAGCTAGAAATTAAGAATATAGTTATAGTAGTGTAATTGTTAAAAAACCGTTATCGTGTGATAGCGGTTTTTTGTTTAAGGTTACTAAAAAAAATAAGTATCTTTCGGGCGCTAATAATTTGGTCTGTTTTATGAAGCATATTTGGCTTGTTACTGTTTTATTAATGTCTTTTTTAGGTAATTCTCAATCTATTTCAACATATGAAAAGCCACCAGTATTTAGTCAGTGCGATTCATTAAACGTAGCGCAATTAAAATCTTGTTTCAATTTTACTCTAAATAGTTTTATTTACAATAATTTTAAGATTCCAGAAATTGTTTTAGAAGAAGAGTATAAAGGCAATGTACAGGTACTATTTGAGGTTGATAAAGAAGGAGGGTTTAAAGTTATTTACGTTGATGCCATTTATGATGAATTAAAGCAAGAAAGTAAACGTGTCTTTGAAGCTCTGCCAAAAATAAAACCAGCAACCTATAATGGTAAACCAACGTTTGTTCAATATAGCCTAAGCATAGATATACCTTTGGTAAAACCTACAAAAGCGATTCTTAATGAAGAGAATGGAACTTCAAGAAGTGTTGATAAAAGCCAAAGAGATAGTTTAAGCGCAACTTTATCAGATGAGTATGATAAGGTTAACGCAAGTATTAAACCTTACGAGAAATTAGAGTACACGAGCCAATTAAATATACCTTTTACGCATTCGTATTATGCGCGATTTGATGATGAGATGAATGCCATTGGCACCAATAGTCATACCGCTGCTAAACCTTTCATTTATGCCGATGTTTCAAGATATTATGATATTAAAACGGAAAAGGAAAGCTTAACTAAAGAAACCGATAGCTGGTTTGGCAGAAAATTGTATAATGAGCACTTGGTTGAGGTACAAGGTAAAGATTATTGGTTCACTTTAGACCCGATAGTAGATCTACAGCTTGGAGGTGAGACTGAGGGTGATGATGGTACATGGAACAACACCAGAGGTGTCTTTATTCAGGCAGGATTGGGCAAACGCTTTAGCCTTTCTACCTCAATCTATGAAAGTCAGGGTAGGTTTGCAGACTATTTTAATAACTATGCAGAAAGTCTGAGGGCTTTTGGTCCAGATCCAGCTATAATTCCCGGACGAGGTATAGGAAAGCGGTTTAAAGAAAATTCTTATGATTATCCTGTGGCAGAAGCTTATCTGTCTTACACACCAGCAGATTTTTTAAATATTCAATTTGGTCATGGTAAAAACTTTATTGGTGATGGTTACCGTTCATTGTTTCAAAGCGATGTAGCGAGTCCTTATCCTTTTTTAAAGCTAAATGCCAGTTTCTGGAAAATAAAATATACAAGTACTTGGATGTGGTTAAAGGACGTAAGACCCGAGGTTGTGGTAGATGACGCCTTTTTAACTAAATACATGGCAAATCACTACCTCAGCTGGAATGTCTCTAAGCGACTAAATATTGGTTTGTTTGAGTCTGTAATGTGGGCAGATACCAACGGAAGAGGTTTTGATGTTAACTACCTTAACCCTATAATTTTCTTTAGGGCCATAGAGTTTCAAACAGGACAAGGAGCAGGAAATGCTATTTTAGGTCTAAGTGCAAAATATAAATGGAATAATAAGGTGAATCTTTATGGTCAATTTATCCTAGATGAATTTTCATTAAGTGATGTCACAGGTGGAAATAAAAGCTGGAAAAATAAGTTTGGTTTTCAGTTAGGTGCTAAATATTTCAACGCATTTAAAGTAGATAATTTATTGCTTCAGGCAGAATATAATCAAGTGCGCCCCTATACGTATTCTCACAATACTGAAATTCTAAATTATGGTCATTTTAATCAGCCCATGGCTCATCTTTGGGGCGCAAACTTTAGAGAACTAGTATTGATAGGTCGTTATAATTATAAACGTTGGTTTGCCGATACAAAGCTTATAATCGGTCAAAGAGGATTTGATTTTAATACAGATGAAGATAGTTTTGCTTACGGAGGAGACATTTATACTAACGAAAACAATCGTATTGGTGATACAGGCATAACAATCGGTCAAGGTAATAAAACCAATAGTTTTATGGCAGAGCTACAAGCAGGTTATTTGTTGAATCCAGAAACTAACCTTAAAATTTTCACTAATATTATCTACAGAGATTTTAATCCACAAGTAATCACTCCCACAACAGCAAGTTCAAATACGCTTTGGTTTAGTGTAGGGCTAAGAACAGATCTTTTTAATTGGTACAACGATTTTTAAGAAAAACCATTTATTAAAGTTTTCTATTGCGTTGGTGAAAACCTTTTTTCAAAGTATCTTTGCACACGCTAAGAATTAGACAATTAAAAATCATTGAGCAGTATAAAATCTTCGGTGTCAAAAACTTCTGTAATTACAGATTTTAAGGAAATCACTAAAATGGGATTGTCCATAAGCGTTGTATTTTCTGCAATTGCTGGGTACCTTTTAGGCGCGTACACTATTAGTTATACTACGCTCATTCTTTTAGCATTGGGCGGTTACTTTATGGTAGGTGCATCAAATGCTTATAACCAAATCATAGAACGAGACCTTGATGCTTTAATGGATAGGACTAAAAGCAGACCCATTCCTTCAGGTAGAATGTCTGTGAATACTGCTTTTATTATAGCAACTGCATTTACAGTTCTAGGTTTAATTGCACTTTATAAGATTAACCCAAAAACAGCGATGTGGGGAGCAATTTCCATCTTTTTATATACTAGTGTCTATACTCCGCTGAAAACAAAAACCCCTTTGTCTGTTTTTGTTGGTGCCTTGCCAGGAGCAATTCCATTTATGTTAGGTTGGGTAGCGGCTCGTGGAGAATTTGGTATTGAGCCCGGAACTTTATTTGCTATTCAGTTTTTTTGGCAGTTCCCTCACTTTTGGTCTATCGGTTGGTTTTTGTATGAAGACTACGAAAAAGGCGGTTTTTTTATGCTTCCAACAGGGAAGCGGGATAAAGGTACTGCTATACAGATAATTATGTATAGTGTTTGGACGGTTTTGGTATCTATAATACCTGCTTTTGGTTTTACAGGAGATTTAAAATTATCAATCGTAGGAGCATTATTAGTTTTTTTATTAGGCATGGTAATGCTAGCCTATGCCTTTAGACTTTATAAACAAAGAACAGCAAAGACAGCTAAACAATTAATGTTGTCTAGCGTATTTTATATTACCATGCTACAAATTATATACGTAGCGGATAAATTTTTGGGATAGATGGATTTAACAGAAGGAACACAACAAGAAAAAACAGCCAGATCAAAAAAAATGATGCTCTGGTTTGGGGTAGGGTCTTTAATCATGTCTTTTTCAGCATTAATTAGTGCCTTTATAGTAAGTTCTAAACAACGGAAAGATAAAGATTGGTTAAATAATTACGATCTGCCAACAGCGTTTTATGTAAGCGTTGCTATAATAGTCATAAGCAGCATAACTTTTATACTTGCTAAAAAAAAGTTAAAGCAACATAACAGACAGATGACAACCATTTGGTTATTGGCTACCTTAGTCCTAGGAATTGGCTTTATTTTTAGTCAATTAGAAGGATTTAGGCAAATTATTCAAACAGGATATAACTTTACTGGTCCTACCAGCAACATCACAATGTCTTACATTTATTTGATTGCAGTAGTACATATATTACACGTTATTGCTGGATTAATTTGTATAATTGTTGTTATTTATAATCATTTTAAACAAAAGTACAACGCCAACAATATGTTGGGATTAGAACTGGCCGCAAATTTCTGGCATTTCGTAGACCTGCTTTGGCTTGTGCTGTTTTTATTTTTATATTTTTTTAGCGATATAATTTGATTATTTTTGTCCAATCTTAAAATTTAAATAATTTATATGGATTCTACAGTAGCAAGTACTGGCACAGAAGGAAAAACTTGGGGAGGAGGAAATAAACCTCTAAAGGCAAGTTATGGTAAGATGATGATGTGGTTCTTTATCGTTTCTGATGCATTGACATTTTCTGGCTTTTTAGCAGCGTACGGCTTTTCAAGATTTAAGTTTATAAAAGAGTGGCCAATAGCAGACGAGGTATTTACCCACGTACCTTTTTTACATGGGCAAGAACTACCAATGATCTACGTTGCTTTTATGACATTTATTCTTATTATGTCTTCTGTAACTATGGTGCTGGCTGTGGATGCTGGCCATCATATGAATAAAGCTAAAGTAACCCTCTACATGTTCTTAACCATTATTGGTGGCTTAATATTTGTTGGTTCTCAAGCTTGGGAATGGGCAACATTTATTCAGGGAGATTATGGAGCCGTTCAGACAAAAGGTGGAAATATCCTACAATTTGGTGAGTATGTTACAGTAGATGGTGCAGAAAAATTCAAGAGAGTATCTATAGATGATTTTGCTGTTAGTATTCCAGACGTGCGCGAAGAGCACCAAAGAAAGAATGGTCTATGGTTTAGGGAAGAAGCTAGTCTGCCACCTTACACAGTAAACGAAATATTTCAAGGTTTAGAAGCTAATCCAAATATATTAGTCAGAACACAATTGATAAATGAAGAAGGACAAAAGACTGTTCTTTCTAGAGAAGAGTCATTGAAACAAATTAAAGAGAATGGAAGTCTTGTGGTAAAAGGAGCTAACCTTAGAGTCAATGAATATGGTACTTCACTTTTCGCTGACTTCTTTTTCTTCATTACAGGATTTCACGGATTCCACGTATTTTCGGGAGTTGTACTAAATATCATCATATTTTTTAACGTGGTATTAGGTACATACGAAAGAAGAGGTAGCTATGAAATGGTTGAAAAAGTTGGTCTTTACTGGCACTTTGTCGATTTAGTTTGGGTATTTGTATTCACCTTCTTCTACTTAGTATAAAATAGAATTAGAAAAAAATTATGGCACACGAACATAAATTAGAAATATTTAGAGGACGTTGGAAATTTAAATCTAACACACAAAAAATTTGGGGTGTACTGGCGTTTTTAACTTTTGTAACCGCAATAGAGGTTGTTCTTGGTATATACAAGCCAGAAATTTTAATGAACACTTGGATTAGCCCATTAGAAGGTGGATTCTTTGCAACAATAGGTAATATTATTTTATCACCAATTGTATACATGAAGCCTTTGAACTTAATATTCATCCTTCTTACTATCGTAAAAGCCTACTATATTACTTGGGATTTTATGCACATGCGAGACGAAGTAAAGTCGTTAAGACGCATGGTAGTCTGGACAGGTGTATTCTTAATATGTTACCTCATATTTATCTTATTACAAGAAGGAGGATATGTGTTTGAAGTTTATAATGCAGACGATGCATTGATAAAAAGAGATTTTTAAAATTCAAAATATTGAGTTAAATGATATTTAAAAGGTGGTTTTTCTAAACCACCTTTTTTATTTTTGCAATATGGAATTAAGTAGTAAAAAACGCAATATTGTCTTAAGTATTTTATTCTTTCTGCCTGTGGCATTTATACTTGTAATGTTGCTTTCTAAGGATAATTATAATCCTTTAGATATAGTTAAGGAAGGTGTTGCCGAATTGCCTGATAATAAAGATAATTTGCAGTTGAAAGACCATATTACTATACTTTCGTTCTTAGGAAAAAAACCGATGGAAAATTCCACAGCAGCTTTTAATTTAAAAGAGCTGGTCTACGACAGAAGTAAAGGGTTTAAAACGTTTCAGGTAGTAATGCTATTACCCTATGAGGCAAAAACTGAAGCAGAAGCCTTGCTTAAGGAAATCAGGTCGTATGAAGATTTACGCTTTTGGCATTTGGTTTATGCAGACGACTCAGATATTAAACGTGTGTTTAATAGCTTAAAATCTGAAGAAGCGTTGGATAATGATCTTTCCAGTAGCATGGTTTTTATTATTGACCGAGATTTAAATCAAAGAGGGCGGTTAGACGATAGAACCGAAAAAGAAATTGAAGCAAATAAGCCACTTTATAGTTTATACAGCTATGACTGTGTGGAAGTAGCTGAATTAAAAAATAAAATGGCGGCAGAGGACATGCGTGTGCTATTTAAAGAATATAGAGATAAACGTAAAGGAGACTTTGATGATTCTAATCAAAGACGAAGTAAAGATTTAAAACAAACCAATGAGTAAGAAAACCAATTATTCATACGTAGGTATTACTTTTATCATTTTAGTTTTCGGGATTATTTTTATACCAAAAATTATAAATAGAATTAGTAATAATGATATTACCAGAGATGAAAGCCGAAGTGACAACGTTTCTAAAAACCAAAACGATGTAAAAAGTGATTTGGCCTATATAAAAATCGGTAATGAGCCAAAAAAGATACCTACCTTTAGCTTTACAGATCAAAATGGAAAAACCATTACTAATGAAGATTATATGGGTAAGGTGTACGTTGTAGAGTTCTTTTTTACAACCTGCCCAACGATATGTCCGATAATGAATCGTAATTTGGTGAGTGTGCAAAATCATTTTAAAGATTTCGAAAATTTTGGAGTAGCCTCATTTACAATAAATCCAGAGGTTGATACACCAGAAGTTTTGAAAGCTTATGCCGAGGCCTACGGCATTACAAATCCTAATTGGCACTTAATGACTGGTAATGAAGATGCTATTTATAAACTAGCCAACGAAGGTTTTAATCTATACACAGCAAAAGACGAATCCGTCGAAGGAGGATTTGAACATTCAGGTAATTTTGCCTTAATAGATAAAGAAGGATATATACGTTCTAGAAGAGATAATTTTGGAAACCCTTTAATATTTTATAATGGTCTAATCTCTGAAGAGGATGGTGTTGATGATGAAGGTATTCCACAAGAAATAACAATTTTAAAAGAAGATATTGCTAAACTATTGAAAGAATAACATGAGTACTGTTAATTTAGAAAAAGAAAAAAAATACAATAAATGGATTGTTGCACTGTCCATTATAATTCCTCTCGCAGTAGCAGCGCTATTTGGTATTAATCTTCGCGAGCTAGGTTTCGATGTAGAGCCACTAACCATGCTGCCGCCAATTTATGCTGGTATTAATGGGCTAACAGCAGTAATTTTAGTTGTGGCTGTTATTGCAATAAAAAATAAAAACAGAAAATTGCACGAAAATTTAATGAAGTTTGCCATAGCGTTGTCCGTTATGTTTTTAATAATGTACGTCGCGTATCATATGACCAGCGATTCAACAAAGTTTGGAGGAGAAGGAGCCGTAAAATACATATACTACTTTATACTCATTACCCATATACTACTTTCAGTCGTTATTATACCTTTTGTATTAATAACTTACGTTAGAGCTATAACCAATAATATTGAGCGCCATAAGAAGATAGCTAAAATAACATTACCATTGTGGCTATACGTTGCTGTAACTGGAGTTATAGTTTATTTTATGATCTCACCCTATTATGCCTAAAAAATGAAGCGTAGACTACTTTTTTTAGTTGTTTCTTTTTTCTCTTTTCTTAGGGCAAATGCACAGTGTGCAATGTGCAGAGCAGTGCTAGAAAGTGGTGACGATCAATCGGCAGCAGAAGGCATTAATGATGGTATAATGTTTCTAATGGCAGTACCTTATATTTTAGTTGCAATTATTGGCTTATATGTATATAAGACCTTTAATAATTCTAAAAAGACGAAAAAAACAGATAATTAATTGTAACAAAGTACAGATATAGTAGTCTAAATCATAGTGTTTCAAAGGAAGTCTTAACAGTTTATTGGCAGAAAAGGCATTAAGATTTTCTTAAACTTGCATGTTTTAATTAGCCAGCTATGATTCAAATAAAAGATTTGCATAAATCTTACCATATGGGAAGCAATTCGCTTCACGTTTTAAAAGGAATTAATTTTGAAGTAAAAGAAGGTGAACTTGTATCCATAATGGGTTCTTCAGGATCTGGTAAATCTACGTTGTTAAATATTTTAGGAATGTTAGATGAAGCTGATAAAGGTGAATATATTCTTGATGGAGTACCAATAAAAAATCTCAACGAAAAAATAGCGGCCAAATACAGAAACGAGTTTCTGGGATTTATCTTTCAATCTTTCAACCTTATAAATTATAAAAGTGCTCTAGATAACGTGTCTATGCCTTTATATTACAAAGGCATAAAACGAAAAGAGCGCACAGAAAAGGCAATGCATTACCTCGAAAAAGTTGGTCTTGCAGAATGGTCGCATCACTTGCCAAGTGAATTATCTGGCGGACAAAAACAACGCGTTGCTATTGCTAGAGCATTGGCAAGCGAGCCAAAAGTGCTCTTGGCAGATGAGCCTACAGGTGCATTAGACACTAAAACATCTTACGAAGTTATGGATCTTATTCAAGGGATTAATGACGAAGGAAAAACAATTCTGGTTGTAACTCACGAGCATGATATAGCACAAATGACCAAACGCATTGTTAATCTTAAAGACGGTGTAATAATAGATGATAGTAAAGTAGAACAAGTTAGAGCTTCAGCAAATGTTTGATCTAGAGCGTTGGCAAGAAATATTTGAAACCCTACGAAAAAACAAACTTCGTACCTTTTTAACTGGGCTTTCGGTAGCATCAGGAATTTTTATTTTGGTTATCCTTTTAGGCTTTAGCAAAGGCATAGAAAATGGAGTAAAATCTCAGTTTGAACAAGACGCAACAAATAGAATTTCTGTTTGGACAGGAGTCACAACAAAAGGATATAAAGGATTAAATCCTGGTAGATATGTTCAACTTAAGAACTCTAGCTTTGAATCTGTAGAGCGAAAATATGACGACTATTTTGAATATCGAAGCAAGGATTATATGATTTGGGGAGGTACAGTAAGCTACAAAAATGAATCTGGTAATTACAGAATCAGAGGCACTTTACCCGATAATCAATTTATTGAGAATGCAGATATAGGTTATGGCCGCTTTATTAGTCAATTAGATTTAGTCGACAAGAAAAAAATTGCTATTATCGGTAATAAAATGAAAAAGGATCTATTCAAAGAAGAAGACCCTATCGATAAGAATATACAAATTTTTGGAGTAAATTTTAAAGTAGTCGGTGTTTTCTACGATCCAGGAGGAGACCGAGAAGAAAGTCAAGTTTATATACCTGTAACCACAGCCCAACAAGTTTTTAATGCAGGAGACAATATCAGAAATATGTCGTTTACGGTAAAGATGGCAGATAATTTTGATGAAGCCGTAGCGCAGTCTACTGCCATTGCTCAAGGTATAGAAACGCAGATAAAAGAACTTCATACAGTTGCCCCAGACGACCAAAGTGCAGTTCGTGTAAATAACACATTAGAAGAAGCTCAAAAAATATATTCCCTTATTGCAACCATACAAGCCGTTTTTTGGTTTGTGGGTATAGGAACAATTATAGCTGGTATAGTCGGTGTAGGCAACATCATGCTAATTATTGTAAAAGAGCGTACAAAAGAGATAGGTATAAGAAAAGCCCTAGGTGCTCTGCCAATGTCTATAGTGGGTATGATTTTACAAGAAGCTGTATTTGTAACCATTTTTGCAGGCTTATTTGGGTTAATTTTTGGGTTGGGCATATTAGAAGTAGTAGGCCCTCAGATAGACAGTGATTTTATAAAATATCCTCAGGTAGATTTTAATATAGCCCTAACAACAGTGTTTATATTAGTAATAGCTGGTGCTTTTGCTGGTTTTATACCTGCGTATAGAGCCGCAAAAATTAAACCCATAGTGGCATTAAGAGACGAGTAATATGTTTAGTAGAGATCGATGGAACGAAATATTAGAAGCTCTAAATGCAAATAAGTTTAGAACTATTTTAACTGCATTTGGTGTGTTTTGGGGAATCACAATCTTAGTATTGCTTTTAGCCTTAACAAATGGTCTTAAAAATGGTGTAACAGCAGACTTTGGTGATTTTGCGACCAACTCTATGTTTATGTGGACACAAGGAACCTCAAAACCATACAAAGGACTACCTAAAGGACGTTATTTTAATTATAAGCTAGACGACGTCGAAGCTATAAAGTCAGAGATTCCTAATCTTAAGTATGTCTCACCAAGAAATCAGCTTGGTGGATTTAGAGGAGCCAATAACGTTATAAGAGGAACAAAAACTGGTGCCTTCGAAATATATGGCGACTATCCTGAGTACATTAAGCAACAGCCAATGGACATTCTCCAAGGCCGTTTTTTAAGTTATTCCGATATTGATTCAAAAAGAAAAATATGCGTCATCGGAACAGGTGTTGTAAAAGGACTATATGATAAAGGAGAAGAAATATTAGGAACCTATATTAAAATTAATGGAGTTAATTTTAAGGTTGTTGGTACATTTAAAATGAGTAATAGCCAAGGAGACGATGAGCAAGATGCTAGCACTATTTATATACCATTTACAACCTTTTCGCAAGCTTTTAATAGAGGAGAAAATGTAGGTTGGATGGCCATAACAGCTGTAGACAATGTGCCAATAACTTCAATTAAGCAACAGATTTTTGATTTAATGAAATCAAGACACAAAGTGCACCCAGAAGACGATAGGGCTATTGGTCATTTTGATTTATCTGAACAGTTTGGTAGAATAAGCGGTCTGTTTTCAATATTAACGATAGTGGGTTACTTTGTAGGAGCATTGGTGTTAATGTCTGGTATCATTGGTATTAACAATATCATGCTGATTGTTGTTAAAGAGCGAACAAAAGAGATTGGTGTAAGACGTGCATTGGGTGCAACACCATGGATGATCAAAGGTCAAATTCTTCAAGAAAGTTTGGTGCTTACCATTTTATCTGGCATGTTAGGAGTATCCTTTGCAGCCTTGGTGATATGGGTTTTAAATTACATATTAGATCAAGCAGGTAATGTAGAAAATTTTGCTAATCCGAGTGTGGGAATGCAGGTTGTATTCACTGCACTTATCATACTAGTGGTTTCTGGTCTTTTAGCAGGATTAATTCCCGCTAACAGAGCAACAAAAATGAAACCAGTAGACGCATTAAGAATAGAATAAAAACGTTTATCGATAAATAAATTATATATCAATCAAAGATGAAAAGAACAACAACCGTCATCGTATTAATTTTAATAGTAGTAGTATTTGGAGTGTCCCTTTTTTACCTATGGTCAAAAAATCAAGAAGATCCAATAACCTACACTTCAGAAACTCCAACAGAACAAACTATTGTGGTTAAAACCGTAGCAACAGGTAGCATAGTTCCAAAAGAGGAGGTGTTAATAAAACCCAATATCTCTGGTGTTGTAGATGAGGTCTTTGTAGAAGCTGGCGAATATGTTAAACAAGGAGATTTAATTGCTCAAATTAGAGTAATACCTAACGTTTCTAATTTAACAAGCGCCAAAAACAATATAGCATCTAACCAAACAGCTTTGCAAACTGCTGAAATTAATTATAAAACACAAAAAGCTATATACGATCGCCAAAAAGCCTTATTTGACAAGGGTGTAATCTCTGCAAATGACTTCGATCAAGTAAATAACACCTACTTACAAGCTAAGCAACAAGTAGAGCAAGCAAGGATTAATGTTACACAATCGCGTCAAAATTATGACATTATAAAAACAGGAACAACATCTGGTTTAGGTAATATAGCGCAAACACAAGTAAGAGCAACAGTTTCTGGTATGGTGCTAGATGTGCCTGTAAAAGCTGGTAACCAAGTTATTGAGGCTAATAATTTTAATGAGGGAACATCAATTGCATCATTAGCTGATGTTACCAAAATGATTTTTGAAGGTAAGGTAGATGAAAGTGAAGTTGGGAAAATTAAAGAGGGTCTACCTTTAGAGATTACCGTGGGTGCTATTGAAAACGAAAAGTTTGACGCAGTTTTAGATTACATTGCTCCAAAGGGTGTAGCAGAAAATGGTGCTATTCAGTTTGAAATTAAAGGTAGTCTTAAAACGGTAGATTCAACATTTATAAGAGCTGGTTTAAGTGCAAATGCTTCAATCATTTTAGAAAGGGCTGAGAACGTCCTTGCTATAAAAGAAGCTTTAGTGCAATATGATAAAGATACAAAAGAACCTTATTTAGAAGTAGTTGTGGGTGACCAAGAGTTTGAAAGAAAAGATGTGGAGTTAGGAATTAGCGATGGTATTTTTGTAGAGGTTAAAAGTGGTATATCTAAAGAGGATAAGATAAAAGTTTGGAATCAGGTGCAAGGAATGCCAAAATATGCGCAACAATAATTTTAATATTTAGTGTAACACATTAGAATTTATATAGACATATAGGCATTGTGAAATTAGTCAAGATAATTTTCTACATATTTTAAGAAATTTAATGACCAATTCCATCTGTCTAAAATAAAATCAATAAAACAACAGATGAAAAAATCAATCATAGTAATACTGACGCTTTTTGTAGCTTTAGCCAATGCACAGGATAAAAAGTGGACGCTTTTAGAATGTGTTAATTATGCATTAGAGAATAACATTTCTATAAAACAAAGTGAGTTAGATACAGATTTAGCCGACATAGCAAAAAAAGACGCAATAGGTAATTTTTTACCTACATTAAACGCCAATGGTAGCTTTGGGCAAAATACGGGTGCTAACATTAACCCAGCAACAAACCAGTTTGAAAACAATACTTTTGAGTCTGCCAACGGTTCTATAAGCTCTGGTATTAACATTTTTAACGGTTTAGCTAACTGGAAAACATTACAGCGTGCTAAACTCAATCAGATTGCAACACAGTACGGTTTAGATAGAATGAAAGACGACATATCGCTCACAGTCGCAAATTCCTTTTTACAAATTCTAGCTAATAGAGAGCAATTACGTGTCTTAAAAGCCCAAAACGAGGTAACTAAGGAAAATATTAAAAACACTCAAGACTTAGTAGACGCTGGTGTATTGCCTCAAGGCGACTTGTTAGAAATACAGGCCACAAACGCGACACAAGAGCAACAAATAATCAATGCTGAAAACACTTTGTTTATTTCAAAATTAGGACTTGCACAAACACTTCAACTAAAAGATTATCTCACCTTCGATATAGCCGATGTAGATTACGGTTTGGTTGCTGCTGATATTTTAGACAGAACGCCTTCAGAAATTGCAGAAAAAGCAAAAGAAGAGGTTAATAATGTGCTAATTGCTAAAGCTAATTTAGAGGTTGCAGAGAAAGACTTAGAAATAACAAGGGCTGGTTATTTTCCTACCTTATCTGGTTTTGTTCAGTATAATACACGTTGGGCAAGTTCTCAAACCAATCCATTTACTGGCGAAGATATTCCTTTTATAGATCAATTATATCTTTTTGATGGTACTTCACTTGGGCTTCAACTTAGAATTCCCGTGTTTAATGGATTCAATGTGCGAAACAACGTTCAAAGAGGTAAAGTAGCTATAGAGCGTCAAAAATTTCAATTAGAACAAACAGAATTAGATCTAGAGTCTACAGTATACCAAGCATACAATGATGCTAAAAATTCTAAAAAGTCTTATGAGGCGGCTTTAAAAACGGAAGAGGCGCGTCGCCTCGCATTTGAGTATGCTAAGGAGCGTTATGATGTAGGGTTATCAAATTCATTCGATTTTAACCAATCGAGAGCTGCTTACGAAAATGCACAATCTGATGTGGTAAGAACAAAATACGATTACATCTTTAGACTTAAAATATTAGAATTCTATTTTGGGCTTCCGATAACCGACTTAAATTAATTTAAAAATGAGTAAAACTGTAAAAATTATCATTGGTGTATTTGTCCTATTGCTATTACTGTTAGTAGCGGGAAAATCAATGGGATGGTTTGGTAAAAAAGGAAATTTCAAAGAAGTTATAGTAAAAGAAGTTACTTTAAAAGACATCGTAGAAACCGTTTCTGCTACTGGTAAAATTCAACCAGAAGTTGAAGTTAAAATATCTTCTGAAGTCTCTGGTGAAATTTTAGAGCTGCCTTTTAAAGAGGGTCAAGAAGTAAAAAAAGGGGATTTACTAGTTAGAGTCAACCCAGATTTAATACAATCTGCGGTAAACAGAAGTCAGGCTACGTATCAAAATGTTAGAGCAAACTTAGAGCAAGCCGAAGCAACTTTAAAACAAGCCAAAGCAGACTATGACAGAAACAAATCGTTGTTTGAAAAAGGCGTAATTTCTAAAGCAGACTGGGACAGGGCAATCGCTAATTACGAAACAGCTGTTGCAGGAAGAAGTTCAGCATATTTCAGTGTGCAGAGTGCAGCAGCATCTGTAAATGAGGCTAAAGATAACCTTACCAGAACAACAATCTATGCTCCAATGAGCGGAACAATCTCCATGCTTAATGTAGAGCTTGGCGAGCGTGTGGTAGGTACACAACAAATGGCAGGTACGGAGATCTTGCGTGTTGCAAATCTTAATAATATGGAAGTTGAAGTAGATGTTAATGAAAATGATATTGTTAAAGTAAGCATTGGAGACTCCACGATTGTTGAGGTTGATGCCTACTTAAAAAAGGAATTTAAAGGTATAGTTACCGAAATCGCAAATTCAGCTGCTGGAAATTTAACAGCAGATCAAGTCACCAATTTTAAAGTTAAGGTTAGGATTCTTGAAGAGTCTTACAAAGATTTAACGGAAGGAAAACCAGAAACGTATTCTCCGTTTAGACCAGGAATGACTGCAACGGTAGATATAATCACCCAAACCAGAAAAGATGCTATTGCAGTACCAATTAGTGCAATCGTTATAAAAACAGATACAAGTTCAACTAAAAAGCCGTATGGTAAGAAAGTAGAGATTGATGACGATGGAGTTCAAAAAGAAGAAGAAAAGTTTGAGTGTGTATTTATTGATGATAATGGTAAAGCTAAGCTAAGAGTTGTAAAAACTGGTATTCAAGATGATTCTAATATTGAAATTACTTCAGGATTATCTAAAGACGATAAAATTATTACTGGTCCATATAATATGGTTTCTAAAACATTAAAGCCTGGAGATATGATTGAGGCTAAGAATAAAAAGAAATCTGATGAGCCAAAAGAAACTGGCAATGATTAATTTATGTAGTTTTGTGGCTATTCAATATAAATCAGAAATAATTTAATTATGTTAAAAAATTTATTCAGATCTGCTTTCGTGGCAGTATTAGTATTTGCATGTAGTTCAGATGATAGCGATGGAGGTGGAAGTAATTGTCCAGACTTAATAAACCAGACAGCGCAAGGAGATTTTAGGGGCGAAACTTTCGTGTCACCTGGTGGAACTTATTTATTAGCACCTGGTGGAAACAACGGCTACACTTGTACTATTTATGTAGAAAACAGAACTGGAGGGGATTGTGTGTTTCCTGTTTTTGGAAACGATGCTGATCCTCAGGACTCTATAAAGTTTCCAATAGACGATTTAAGCCTTCAGACGTATACTTTTGCTGATACTGGCGGTGATACTATTAATTTTAATAGAGTAGCTGTAGAAAATAATGTGCCAGTTACCACTGCAGAATTAGCAGTCTGTGGTACTGTAACTATTACAGAATATGATGCTGATGCAGACACTTTAACAGGAACCATTACAGCAGTTGGTCAGGATGGAAGTGAGATTAACGGTACCTTTATCTTAGACCTTTGTGTATTTTAAATATTTGAATTGGCGACTATTCTAAATATAGAAACGGCAACAACTAATTGTTCAGTCTCTCTATCTAAAGGTGGAGAGACTTTAGTTTTAAAGGAAGACAATAGTCCTGGTTACTCTCATGCAGAAACCTTGCATGTGTTTATAAAAAACGTCTTTGAAGAAGCAAAAATTAAACCATCGGATATCGATGCAGTAGCTGTTAGTAAAGGTCCTGGCTCTTATACTGGTTTGCGTATTGGAGTATCTACTGCTAAAGGACTTTGTTATGCTTTAAATAAACCGTTAATTTCAATTTCTACTTTAGAGAGTTTGGCCCATCAGGTTATAATTGTAGACGGACTTATTTTACCTATGTTAGATGCACGTCGTATGGAAGTGTATTCGGCTATTTATAACAATAATCACCAATTGATAAGAGAGATTAAAGCCGAGGTTTTAATGGAAAACAGTTATATAGATTTGTTAGAGAAAAGTAAAGTCTATTTTGTTGGGAATGGTGTAATAAAAACGCAACAGCTCATTCACCATCCTAACGCTTTTTTCATAAAGGATAAGTTGCCGTCGGCCAACGAAATGGGATTTTTGTCATACCACAAGTATAAAAAAAGCGACATCGAAGATGTCGCTTATTTTGAGCCTTATTACTTAAAGGACTTTGTTGCGATTAAAAAGAAAATTTAACCTTTCTTTTGTATTTCTACAGTATGTGGATATGGTATTTCTATACCAGCTGCATCTAAGGCTTCTTTAGCATTTTCAGTAACGTCAAAATACACATCCCAATAGTGTTCTGTTTTACACCATGGTCTTACCGCAAAATTAACTGAACTGTCAGCGAGTTCTAAAACTGTAACAGTAGGCTCAGGGTCGCTTAATACAGAAGGATGAGAATTTAATACATTCATTAAAACTTCTTTAGTTTTTTTTATGTCGGCATCATAGCCAACTCCAAAAACTAAATCAACACGTCTAGTGCCTTCTGTAGTGTAATTAACGATATTACCGTTAGAAAGTGCTCCATTAGGAATAATAATTTCTTTATTAGAAAGACCAGTAAGCTTGGTCGTAAAGATTTCTATTTCTTTTACAACACCAATTTCACCCTGCGCTTCAATAAGATCACCAATTTTAAATGGTTTAAAAATCATGATTAAAACACCACCGGCAAAATTACCAAGAGATCCTTGTAAGGCCATGCCAACAGCTAAACCAGCAGCTGCCAGCACTGCTGCAAATGACGTGGTTTCTACACCTACAGTTCCTAATACTACAAGGATTAATACAATCTTAAAAATCCAGTTAATGAGGTTGAGCAAAAACTTTTTCAAGCTATCATCATAGTTTGCTTTGGTCATGCCTTTTTTAATGCCTTTCATAACCATTTTAATTATCCAACTACCAATAATCCATATCAGAATTGCAGCTAAAATTTTTGGTGCAAAATCAACAATTAAGTCGTAACCTTTATCTATCCATTTTTGTGTTTCCATTTTTTTAATGTTTTGTTGCATAAAAAACTCGGCAGTAAACCGAGTAAATATAGAATTTTATTATGTAGTTATTTAACTTCGAATGTCAACTTTAAGTTAACTCTAAATTCGGTAACATCATCACCTTTTACGATGGCACTTTGATCTTGTACATATACCGAACGAATGTTCTTAACAGTTTTAGATGCTTCTTTCACAGCTTTTCTCGTGGCATCTTCCCAACTTTTATCTGAATTAGATAATACTTCAATTACTTTTAATACTGCCATAATATATTGTTTTTTTAGAGGTTAATACTTTTTAGAAACGGATGTATCTAAAAAGTCACATAAAGTTAACGAATTTTATTACTGGTATGAAACTTTTGAGCTGAGAATAAAGTAGTTTGTCTCTAATAAATTTCTAATAATCAGATTATAGGATTGAAGTTAAATATTCAATTATCTTTATTAGATCTACTTCGTTTTTGGGATTTAACTTTTGATCTTTCATGTAGGATTTCAGTTCTTTTTCCTTGTTAGGAAAGAACTTCAGAAACTGTTTTTTCTTTGTTGGAATTGGTTTTAATTCATTATTAATTTTTATGAAATAGACATCATCAGCCCTTTCATACCGTGCTGGTTTCTCACTACCGTAGTTAGTTGTAGCTTCTTCCTTTTCATGGTACTCAATATGTTCTTCTTTGTAGAGGCTACATTTGTCATTTTCTAATAATACTACTAGAAACCTATTAACAGTTATATTATATCTGTTTACATAACTCAATGATTTATAAGTTTTATTACTCTTAAGAAATTTAACTTCGTAAGTAACACTTGCATCTAAAGCTAGAGTTTTAGCTGTGTCAGTTTGTATTTGCATTTCATGGGTAAAAGCATTGTATCTGGCATAATAAGTTGAATCTTTAACCTGACTAATCTTAACAATCGAAAACTCGTCATTGATGTAAGGAGAGCCTTTAATGTTGGCGTCATCATTTTCATTAAATCGTTCGATTTGAGTTCTAATATCATTTAAAACCACGTTGGTAGGCCTTTGATTGTTAATTTGCTGAGCGTGAGTACAGAGGGTTAGCGTACATGTGAGCAACACATTTTTAAAGAGAACCGTAAGTGATTGCATAAACTTAGTTTAGATTAAATTTTGCAAATATCGTGCCTAAATACAAATTTAATGATCTAGCCATTTACAGCATTTACTGTAATAGAAGTGTCGTTTAACATTTCTCTTAGCATATTCTCAATGCCGTTTTTTAACGTAAAAGTTGATGACGGACAACCGCTACAAGCGCCTTGTAATAATACTTCAACTTTTTTTGTTTGTTCGTTGTAAGACCTAAATTCGATATTTCCACCATCACTTGCAACTGCAGGTTTTACATATTCCTCCAGTATATTTACTATGTTTTTAGAAGTATCATCAAGCGCCTCAAATTTCTGTTCTATTGCCGCTTCTGTTTTATTAAGTTGTTTAGGTGCATCATCATTAAGAATAGTCTTACCTTCTTCTACATATGATTTAATAAATTCTCTAAGCTGTAGTGTGATTTCCTCCCATTCTATAATATCAAACTTTGTAATGGAAATAAAGTTTTTTTCCATAAAAACATTCTTCACAAAAGGAAATTGAAACAATGCTGTTGCCAATGGAGATGGTTTAGCGTCTTCTATAGATGTAAACTCATAAATATTAGGAACTAATACTTTGTTGCAAACAAACTTTAAAACACTTGGGTTGGGAGTGCTCTCTGCATAAACAGTAACTGCTGCTTTTGGTTTTATGGCATTTTCTGTAACAATGGTGCCATCGTTAGAGAGATAGTCTTCGATTTGTTTAGCAACTTCTTCTTGAACATCGCTCCATTCTACAATATTAAAACGTTCAATAGCGATAAAGTTTGAAGCTATATATACCTTCTTAACAAATGGTAAGTAAAACAACTGCTGCGCTAAAGGAGAGTCTTTGGCGTCGTCTATATTGTTAAATTCAAAGCTATTATGATTTGTTAAAAATCTATCAGCTTCAAATTTTATTATCGCCTCATTAGAAGTTGGAACTATGGTGATTTTTGTGTTTGGCATTCTTTTTTTGTGCAAAAATATGAAATATCAACATGAAACGTTAATCCTATATATAATGTTTTGTGACTAATTTCTTAAGTCAATTCATTTAATTTGATTAAATTTCGTCCTCATTTATAAAAAATGCGCTCCTAGATTGTAATCTTTATGGGATTCTCTGTGTGTTTTTAGATGAATTTTAATAACTATGAAAAAGGTATTATTTTTAACTGCTCTGATTTTTTCAATGCTTGGGTTTTCTCAAGATCTTTCCATGCAAGATGGAACTTTCACAAGGTGCGAACCTGATAAATTTTTTGACTCTGGTGGCGAGTTTGGTAATTATGGAAATGATGAAAATTTCACTATAACTATATGTCCACCAAACCCAGATGAATTCATAATATTAGATTTTGTTAGTTTTAGTACGCAACTCAATGCAGATGTGTTAACCATATATGATGGTGATGACACTACTGCAGCCATTATAGGCACATACTCTGGTGTGGCATCACCTGGTACCATAATAGCATCGGACACCAACACATCTGGGTGTTTAACAGTGGCATTTGTTTCTAATGGCTCTGGTAATACTACAGGTTGGGAAGCGGATATTACATGTGCAGTGTCATGCCAAACCATAACACCAGAAGTTGTCAGTACTACACCAGCAGAAACCTCACCAAATGTTGTTGAGATTTTACCAGGCGACACTATTGACTTTGTTGGTGGAGCAACGTTCTCTGTCGATGGTACAAATGCAACATATTCATGGAATTTTGGTGATGGAAATACAGCTACAGGAACTAATGTGTCAAATACATACACAACTTCAGGTTCCTACACTGTAACTTTAACAGTACAAGATGACAATCCTATTGGCTGCCAAGAAACCGTTATATTTTTTGTAAATGTTTTGCAGGCCATTGTGTCTGTTAATAATAATGCATTTCCAGAATCTTCAATGTCGCTGCCAGAATTGGTAGAAAATGTTCTAGTATCTGGTGGTTGCTCGGGTGTAGATAATTTTTCTTTTCAGGTCAATGGCACACCAGGCGATTTAGGTGGAAAGAGCTATGGATATTTCACCAGAGGTGGTGCAGTTAATTTTCCGTTCGAGGAGGGTATTATAATAACATCAGGCGTGGCTGCCGAAGCCGGAAACAATGTTAATCCAACACTTGTTTCAAATAATAACGGTCAGGCAGGAGACGCAGATTTAGAAAATGCACTAGGCTTTGGAGCTGGCAGTACCAATGATGCTACTTTTGTAAAGTTTAATTTTGTTCCTACATCTAATGAGATTAGTTTTAGATACTTAATGGCTTCAGAAGAGTATGATGGTTCAACAGAATGTAACTTTGCCGACGGATTCGCGTTCTTATTACGTGAAGTAGGAACAGTAGCATATACAAACCTTGCAGTTTTACCAGATGGTACACCTGTTAACGTAACTAATATAAATAATTCTGGAAACTGTACAGATAATCCAGCTTTTTTTGAAGGGTATAACATCGGTGAAACCAATTATGGCGGAAGAACAGTCGTACTCACTGCATCAGCAACCGTTATACCAAATACAACATATGAAATAAAACTTGTTGCTGCTGATGAAGGTGATTCTATCTGGGACTCTGCTATTTTTTTAGAAGCAGGTAGTTTTAATTTAGGAGGCGATCTAGGCGATGATATTACAATTGCGGCAGGTACTGCAGAATGTGGTGGTAATGCAATAACCTTAGACACAGAAGCATCTACCGCAACGCATACGTGGTATTATTCACCAGATTCCGATAATATTAACGATGCCACCCTAATTACTGGTGAAACAGGTTCTACCATAGATATAACAGATGAAGGATACTATTTTGTTGAAGTAGAATTTGCACCAGGTTGCGAAACTTCAGATAGCATTTTGGTAGAGTTTAGACCAAGTCCTACTGCTAATGCAGCACCTAACTTATCTGTTTGTGATGCGGATGGTGTTGCAGAATTTGATCTGTCACAGAATAATAATGATATATTAGGAAGTCAAGACCCAAATGACTTTGTCATAAGCTATCACCTTACACAACAAGATGCAATTGATAATATAGGAGCGTTGCCCACTAATTATACCAATACATCCAACCCACAGACTATTTGGGTTCGTATAGCTGATGCATCAGGAGAATGCTTTGATACAACCTCTTTTCAGTTGTTGTTTACGGATTTAACCATTGGTAATTCGGTTAGCCCATTACAAGTCTGTGATGGCGATACAATTGATGGGATCGGAACCTTTACACTTACAGACAGAGACATTGAGGTCATTGGAACAAATGATCCTGATAATGTAACTGTGACTTATCATTTAGACCAAGCTGATGCAGAGAACGATGTCGCTCCTTTGGCCTCACCTTACAATAATGTTATACCAAATAACCAAACAATTTTTGCACGTTTAGAGGATAATACCAATAACGAATGTTATGCTGTTACCTCTTTAGATTTAGAAGTTTTAGGTAACCCAGTGGCAAACACGCCAATGGCCTTAGAGGTTTGTGATGACGATTTAGATGGTTTTACTGAGTTTAATTTAAGTGATCGTGATGCGGAGGTGATAGGAGCACAGACTGGAGTGGTTGTGACTTACCATTCCACGCCACAAGGAGCTATCGATGGTACGGATGTGCTTCCTATACTGTACACCAATACCGTAGCCGACACGGAAGAAGTTTACGTACGCATCGAGAACGGAGCAGGCTGCTATGATACCACGACCTTACAACTTATCGTCAACCCATTACCGGCCACTGTAGCGGTGAGCCCATATGCACTTTGCGACGAGGATAACCCAGGTGACGAGCAGGAGCTGTTCGACCTAACGAGCAAGGAAGCAGAGATACTGAACGGTCAGGTCAATGTATCGGTGAGCTATTATGCCGACCCAACCGATGCGGATCTTAACGTGAACGCCATTATAGGACCATATGCTAATACCAGTAATCCACAGACGATCTATGCTGTACTTACCAATGACAATACAGGCTGCAACAACCAGGTGACGTTCGAGCTAGAGGTTAACCCATTACCAGTCTTGGTAGATCCAACGCCATTGGAAGTTTGCGACGACGGAACACCAGACGGATTTACGGCGATAGATTTAAACGTTAAGAATGGTGAGATCAGTGGCAATAATCCAACCTATACGGTAAGTTATTATTTTGATCTGGCGGATGCAGAATCAGGGTTAAATCCCTTAGCGATACCATACACCAACGTTAGCAATCCACAGACTATTTTCGTACGCGTAGAGGACAACGCAACAGGTTGTTACGACACCACGACCATGGTATTGGAAGTACAACAGGCGCCAGTAGCCAACACCCCAACACCGTTGTATTATTGCGATCCGGACAATGATGGCTTTGGTGTATTTGATTTAACAGCAGCCGATAACGAGATTACCGGAGGGGCAGCAGGTCTAACGGTAACATATCACGAGACCTTTGCCAATGCAGACAATAATGTGGACGCTATAGACACTACAACGAGCTATAATAATATAGTTGAAGGCGCCCAATTACTCTATGCAAGAGTAGAGAGTGAAACGATTGCCACCGATTGTGCCACCATTGTAGAATTAGCGTTATTTGTAGAAGAGACCCCTCAAATTATAGTGCCGTCGGCATTAGAAGTATGTGATGATGACACAGATGGTTTTGCACAGTTTGATTTAACGAGTAAGGAAGATGAGCTGTTAAACGGTGCAGCGCCTTCAGATTACGATATAACGTATTACCAGACAGAGCTCAATGCCAACGACGCCAACAATCCAATCGCAAACCCGACCGCCTACACCAATACGATAGCAGAGATGGATGAAGTGTGGGTACGTGTAGAAGACCCAGATACCACAGGCGGTTGTTACAAGGTAACACGCTTAGAGCTCATCGTAAACCCATTACCAGTATTGGTTCAGTCAGCGCCATTGGTGTTGTGTGATGCCCTAACCTTAGGGGATGAACAAGAAGCCTTCACGCTTGAAGATGCTAATGCCGAGATACTGAACGGACAGACAGGAATCACACTGACCTATTATGAGACCCAGCAAGATGCGAATGATGCAGAAAACCCAATAGCGAGTCCATATGTCAATACAATGAATGCACAGACGATTTACGTACGAGGGGAAAATGATGTTACGGGCTGTTACAGTACGATAACCCTCACGTTACGAGTAGACCCAATACCATCACCAAGCCCAGACCCAGATCCAATCGAGGTCTGTGACGATGACAATGATGGTTTTGCGGAGTTCGATCTGGAGGTCCGTACGGTAGAGATCACCAATGGTGAGGCAGATGTGGTTATCACCTACCATGAGACTGAGGAAGAGGCCGAACAAGGGGTTAATGCCATCACAGGGTTATATACCAACATTGTAGCCAATACCCAAATGATTTATGTGCGTTCAGAAAGTACGATTACAGGGTGTTACAGTTTAACACAAAGCACATTAGAGCTCGTTGTAGTACCATCGCCAGAAGTACCGACCAATCTAGCGCCGATAGAAATCTGTGATGCTAACGCTGACGGTTTTGCACAATTTGATTTAAACCAGCAAGAAGCTGTAATTTTAGGCACACAAGACCCATCAGAGGTAGAGTTAACCTACCATGTAACAGCAGCAGATGCAACGGCAGGGAATAACCCAATAATAAACACGGGTAATTATACCAACACTGTCAACCCACAGATCATCTATGTAAGGTTATCCAACCCGAGCACAGGCTGTCAAGACACAGGTGCGTTTGAGATCATCGTGCAATTACCACCAGAGCCAGTACAGCCAACACCTTTAGAGCTGTGCGATGACCTAGATGAAGACCCAGGCGATGAGATCACCGTATTTGATTTAACAGTAAAAGACTCTGAAATCACCAACGGTAACGCAAGTTGGTCAGTAGCCTATTATGAGACCAGTGCAGATGCGCAATTGCAGACCAATGCCATAGCAGACCCAACGCAGTATACCAACACCTCGGTAAATGGACTTCCGGCGAATCCGCAGACCTTATATGTTGTAGTTACCGATACCGATACAGGATGTGTAGCCTTTACGACAATGACCATACGCGTATTGCCAAATCCAACACCAACGCCAAGCGACCAAATTCCAGACTTAGAGTTGTGTGATGATATCAATACAGGAGATGGAGTAGAAGTGTTCGATTTAACGCAAAACGAAGTATTGATTTTAAATGGTGAAAATGGGGTAACGCCAACCTACCATGAGAGTTCAGAAGATGCCTATGCAGGGGATAATGCCATAGCAGACCCAACACAGTACACCAATGTAGACATACCAGAACAGGACATTTACGTAAGAGTCACCAACAATGCAACCGGTTGTTATGCTGTAGTTAGCTTTACAATATTTGTGCACCCATTACCAGAGGTAGTGGCCGTAACGGACTTTATACAGTGCGAACTGAATACAGACGGAATAGATAATTTTGACTTAACAACAAAAGATGAAGAAGTCCTAAACGGACAAGATCCAACACGTTATATCGTCACCTACCATGAGACCTTGGCAGATGCTGAAGCAGAGATGAACGCGCTTGTAAGTCCGTACACCAACACAAGCAATCCCCAAGAGCTCTATGTAACCATTACAGACAACGTAACGGGATGTTCTATAAGTACACAGCGCTTTAATCTACAAGTAGATGAAGCAGCACAAGCCAATCCAGATATGGTAGATCTAACCTATGAGGAATGTGATGATGATATAGAGAACGATTTGGACCCAAGTAACGACAGTACACAGTTTACCTTATCAACACAAGATGCGTTTGTGTTAGACGGACAAGATCCGGCAAATTATATAGTAACTTATTATGCAACAGAAGCCGATGCTAATTTAAACGTAAACCCATTGCCAGACCTGTACGAAAATGTTGTGAACCCACAAGTGGTTTATGCAAGAGTGGATAACAATACTCAGGTCGTAATACCAATAGCCTTAGATCTAACAGCCTTAACAACGGGATTAGATTTAGACGGCGACGGTACAATAGATACCTACGACACGGATGCCGATGGTGTGTTTGATTTGATAGACGTGGACGGAGACGGACTGTCAGACGGTATCGATGCCAATGGCGACGGTCTGTTCGAGTTTGTGGATATAGATGGGGACGGCAACGGAGATCCGGTAGACCTCAACAACGATGGGGTGTTTGATAATCAGCAAGACGGATCCATATGTTACGAAGTAGCGCCACTGACACTTCAGGTAAACCCAAAGCCAAACTTCGATTTATTGGAGAGTTATATTCTATGTGTCGGCACAAACGGAACAGAGTTTTTAGATCCATTAGTATTGGACACCGAGTTGTCGGGTACCGGCTATACTTTTGAGTGGACCCTTAACGGAGAGGTCATCGCAACGGCAACAGGCCCTAGCATAATGCCAACACAGGGAGGAACCTATGGTGTTACGGTAACCGATATAGGCACCTCAATGGAGACCAACTGTGAGACCTATGATGAGACTATTGTAGTAGAAAGTGCGCCGCCAATGCTAACCGCAAACTTTGTCACACAATTTTTTGGTGAAAATAATGTTATAGAAGCAACGGTAACGGGAATAGGGGAGTATGAGTTTAGTTTAGATGGAGGTCCCTGGGAAGACGCATTAGAAGACGGAACCATACAATTTACCAATGTATCACAAGGATTACACACGGTAACGGCAAGAGATAAGACAGGTTGTGGCATTGCTACAGAGACGGTATTTGTTGTAGATTACCCCAAGTATTTTACACCAAATGGGGATGGTATACATGAAACATGGAACATAGAAGGTATTGGAAGTAATGCCAAAATTTATATATTTGACCGCTACGGGAAACTGTTAAAGCAGTTAAGCTCGACAGGTCAAGGATGGGACGGGACGTTCAACGGTAACAACATGCCATCGAGCGATTACTGGTTTACGGTAGAGTACCTAGAGCCCCTGACCAACCAAACCAAAGAGTTCAAAGCCCATTTTACCTTGAAACGTTAAAAGAAATTATGAGATTAAAAAAGTTTTGTGTAGTAGCATTTACAGCCCTGATAGCAAATATTGGTTTTGCTCAAGAAGGTGTGCCGATTTATTCAGATTATTTAACAGATAACTACTATCTAATACACCCTTCCATGGCAGGCGTTGCTAATTGTGCTAAGGTTAGGTTAACTGCAAGACAGCAATGGTTTGGCGTTGATGATGCACCTAGTTTGCAAACTCTAAGTATTAACGGTAGAGTTGGAGACACTCCTGTTGGTATTGGAGGAATTTTATTCAACGATTCTAACGGCTACCATTCTACATTAGGTGGATATGCTAGTTTTGCATATCATTTAATGTTCTCAAGAAATGAGATAGACCTTAACATGTTGTCTTTTGGTATTAACGCTGGGTTTTTACAGTATAAAGTAGATGCAAGTGAGTGGCTAGGACCTGGTGATTTATTTGATCCTTTAGCAACAAGTGCTACGGCTACTAATTTTAATATTGACGCTGGTTTTTCTTACCACTTTTTAGATTTTTATGCACATTTTACAGCTAAAAATATTTTAGAAAACGATGGTATTAATTGGAATCGTAATGGTGATCAATGGGAGTTTAGAAATTTAAGAACTTATTTGTTTTCTACTGGTTATACATTCAGTAAGTACGGAAGTGACTGGAGTTATGAACCTTCAGTAATGTATATGTATAGAGATGCTACAGAAGAGTCTTCAATAGATATTAATGCTAAGGTTTACAGAGAAATGGATTTCGGTAAAATATGGGGAGGCTTATCTTACCGACGTAGTTTAGACGGTGCTGAGTTTGTAGACGGTTCTGGTGTAAGTAGCCAAAAGTTACAGTATATTACACCTTTTATTGGTGTAGATTATAATAATTTTGTGTTTGCTTACACATATTCATACCAGGCTAATACCGTAAACTTTAATACAGGTGGTTTTCATCAAATAACTTTAGGTTACAACTTTAATTGTAAGCGAGAGAAGTTTGAGTGTAATTGTCCAGCAATTAATTAACTAAAATAAAAAAGGCTCGGTTTTTAATCGAGCCTTTTTTGTTATGTGCTATTCCCAGACGTAGTTTTTGCTTTTTGCTTGGGTTTTTATGGCATTAACCATAGCATTTTCTAATCCGTTAGTTTTATCTTCAGTATTTTTAGCGATGTATGTTTTACGTTTCACATTTAATTCTGCTATTTCTTTTTGAAGCTTTTCGCGCTCATCTCTTTTCTTTTCGACATAAAGTTTTATTTCATCTTTAGATTTGCCTTTTAATTCTTCAGGTAATTGTTTTTCATCTAAATCTTCATAGGAAAAATCAGCTTCCTTTTCTGCATCAACTAAATCCCACGAGCTATTTTTATAAAGTCTTGAACTTTTACTTACAGTTCTGCTAACAGCATTAGCTTTGTTGTAACTCATAGCATTAAGATCTTGTTCTGCCTGCGTTTCCATTTTTTGCCTTCCTAAGTATCCATAAGCGACATACGTTTTGTTTAGTTTCTCATTGAGTTCTAAAATTTTATCATCGTAAGGCGATGCTACATGTATTGTTGCTTTGTTATGGTTAATAGCCATGTAATCGCCATGAGTTAGATCTGCACCATCCTTCCAAAAACCTGAAATCCCTTGATTATAGTCTCCACAAAAAATTGTGTTAACGGTAACGTCTTTCTGATGTGCGAGTTTAGAGGCTTCTTTGTAACTAACAGTACCTTGCGTATAGGGCTCATTTCCTGCTATAAAAATTAATTTTAAGTCATCTTGATTGTCGCCCCAATTAAGTTGATCTAAAGCTGTTTTTATCACTTTACCACAGTATTCATTACCACCTTTAGTGGTTAGAGAGAAAAGCGATTTTGATATTTCGTCTAAATCATCACTAAAGGCGAGTACTTGTCTTAAATACCCTTCATCTGCATTAAGATTATCATTACCGTATTCATAAAGTGCAATTTTAAGATTAGGGTTTTGCTCTTCGCATTTGGCATAAGAAAGTTCGTTTACAATTTCCCATAATTGCGCCTTAGCTTGGTCAATTAAACCATCCATACTATTACTGGTGTCTAGTAATAATGCGACTTTAATTTCTGGTTTGTCGGTTTTTAAATTCGTTTCAATCACTGTTTGATTGATAGCGAGATCTTGCTGATTTTGTTTTGTGTTTGCATTGCAAGCAGTAAGGGATAGTATTCCCATCATTACAGCAAATGGTTTTATTATTGCTTTCATAGTTATTAATTTTTTGTGTTTAATTCTTTTACATCTATAGTGCCATTAGGCGAAATCACATAGTATTTATGGTCAATTTCGTTTTTTGTAACAGTTTGTGGCTTTTGCTCTTTAGGTTTTGGTGTGTAGAAAAGTTTTATGTTCATTCCTATTTGAACAACAGGTTCTAATATCGATGGATTTACCACAATATCATATTGCTCATAGGTAAGTGGTTGGTAATAATAAGACGTTTGCTTTTTGGCGCTGCTAACACCTTTATTGGTTTTTAAAGCTTCAAAAGAAATACTGTTATAGGCTTGGTAACTTTGGTAGAAATCTTTTGGAAAATAACAGTATTTGTCATCTGCAATTTTAACATCGTAGTTAGCCATGTCAAAGCCTAGTGTTGTATAGTATGCTTTTTTCTCTGTAATGAGTTTTAATAATTGATTTTGAAGATTTTTATAAACTTCCTGAATATTTTCAATAAAATAATCAACCTTAACTAAGTTGTAAACTTCACTTTTGGCACAAGCTTCCAGAATGCCTTCAAATTGACTGGTTTTAGTAAATTGAATATGAATATTTTGTTGTAATTCAAAGCCTTTTGGTACTTCAGTGTACGTTTTACTGAATAACTTTTTTGTGACTTCTACCTCGTACACAGGTACGAAGGAAATAACATCAATTGCAAAGTCTTTTTCGGTAATTCCGAGAGTGTTTAATCTGGTTTTGATGTTGTCTATACGCTCTTTCATGAGCGCATTAGTAGATTCAGCGGTTTCACCAATTTGAGACAAATTGAAAATAGCTGTGTACGTTGAAGCGCTCACATTTTGTAATGCTTTTACATCTATGGTAAGCACATCACTTGGATGGAGTGTTTTGTTCATCTGATGTTGAACCGTTGGGTTGTAAATGTTGGCATTTCCTGAGGTTAAAATATTTTGTCTAGAAATGTCTTGCGTAATTTGGTTGTAGTTTCCTTTGTGTTGTGCAGTTATAGAGTTAGCCCATAAAAAGAGAAGCAGAACTGCCAGATTAAATTTTTTCATTTTGAATTTATGTTTTGATTAATGAGCAGTAAAACTCTGCTGAAAAAAGAGAAATAAAAATCTAGAATGAGTAAAGGACACCAGTTAATGAGTGAAGTAAAATCTTAAATGAGTTAACCCTTATAATTTTTGGGTTGAAAGACAGTAAAATTGAAGTTACCATTTTTTGATACCAAATAAAGTATGTAAGTTAGTCCTATTAATACCTTATTTTGATAAAAACCATTAATACATATAACCTCATATTTTTAGCCCTTTTTACGCTTTTGAGTTTTGGACAAAGCAACTCTACCAAAACTAAAAGTGAAGACACTTTTTTCACGGTAAGAGGATCAGTTTATTTAAAAGATTCAAGAGAACCGATTGACAACGTAAGCATACAGGTAAATGATGGTAGATATACACGTACAGATGTTTTTGGAAAGTTTGTTGTAAAGGCAAGAGTAGGCGATGAACTTACCATAATGCACAACGATTTTGAAACCGTGCGTTACACTGTTTTAAATGATGAGCGAATTACAATATTGGTAGAAGAACAAAACAAAGGACGTTATAAAAGTATTGGATCAGATGATGTTGTAAGGCAATTTAACAAAATGATTGATTCAGCAGATGCGTACTTAAAGAAAGATGCCGCAAAAAGTATAAAGTACGTAGGTGATGCATTAAAATATAATGTTTCATTGAGACAAAGTGCAGAAGCGCACGAGCTATTAGGTGATGTTTATGTCTATTGGAAACAATACGATCTTGCTATATCTGCCTATAAAGTTAGTCTTCAGAATTTTGAAATGGCCTCGTCTAAACTGAAATTGGCAGATGCTTATACCAAGAATGAAGAGTATCAAAAAAGTATTGATACTTATAAAAGTCTTAATGAAAAGGATCTGTCTAATTACGAAAAAACGGTGTTGTACGAAGGCCTGGGTGATGCTTACTTAAAATTAAAAAACACGCAACAAGCTATAAGTTCTTATGAAAAGGGATTAGAGATTGCTAAGACGCATTTAATAGCACCAAAGGTTACCGATTTAAACTCTAAAATTGCACAAGCGTATAACGCAAAAGGTGAAGTAGAAAAAGCAAAGGGTTTCTATAACAATTCACTTAAGTTAGCAAAAAAAGAAAACAAAAAACGCGCTGTAGAAGAACAGGTAAAAGTTGCAGAATTCAATAGTTTAAATCGTGATTATGATAGTGAAATTCAAATAAGAAAAGATGTTCTGGAAACACTTGAAGACATAGAAAAAGACTCTGTTTTACCTAATGAGAGTCCATTAACATCACAAAAGCAAAATTATAAATTAGGTAATGCTTATTTGCTAAATAATGATTTGGACAATGCCATTCCATCATTTAAAAAGAGTATTGAAGAAGCTGATAAAAAGGAAGACTTGGATGTAAAAAAAGATGCGACCAGAAAACTGTCTGAAGCTTTAATTGATGCTGGTGATGCAGAAGAAGGGCTTAAATGGCTAAATGAATATAAAAACACTGTTGACGAATTGTATGCTAAGAAGGTTCAAGAAATATCCCAAGCAGCTCGTTTTAGCAGAAATATAGCAGAACAACAAAACAGAATTACATCTTTAGAAAGCGATAGAGCCTTATCCAAAAGCAAGTACGAGCTTACACAAGAGCGCAACAAACGTCAGCAGTTAATCATTTATTCTTTGCTTGGCGGATTGGTGTTGTTTCTAATCACAGGATTTTTAATGTACAAATACATAAAGCAACAACGTTTGGCAAATAATCTTTTGGCATTAAAATCTTTGAGAAGCCAGATGAATCCCCACTTTATTTTTAATGCCTTAAACTCTGTGAATAGTTTTATTGCAACTAACGATGAGCGTACAGCAAATAAATATTTGTCTGATTTTTCGCAGTTAATGCGTGCTGTTTTAGAGAATAGTGAGGAAGATTTTATTCCACTAAAAAAGGAAATCGAATTGCTTCAGCTGTACACTAAATTAGAGCATTTTAGATTTCAAGATAAGTTTGAGTATTCTATAGATGTAGACGAAAGTGTAAATGTTGAGGAATTTCAAATTCCACCAATGTTACTACAGCCTTATATCGAAAATGCAGTATGGCATGGCTTACGTTACAAAAAAGAAAAAGGACATCTAAATATTGCTATAAAACCAAAATCAAAAGACGAAATTACAATTACCATTTCAGACGACGGAATAGGTAGAACACGTTCTAAACAAATGAAGACTGAGAATCAGAAAAAGCAGAATTCTAAAGGGATGAACAACATTAAGAAGCGTGTAGCAATTTTAAACGAAATGTACAAAGACAAGGTAGATGTAACGATTGAAGATTTTCAACAATCTGAAGAAGATGCAGGTACTAAAGTTGTGGTGACTTTAAAAAAAGATTAATGCATTCTATTTTGGGTTGTCAGACTGAGCTTGTCGAAGTCATTAAGTAAGGAAGTTAAACTAAAAAAGATTCCTGCTTTCGCAGGAAGTATAACATGAAACTAAACACAATACTAGTAGAGGACGAAGAAACAAGCAGAGCTATTCTGCGAAATTATCTTAACAAATACTGCCCAAATATTTCAATTGTAGGCGAAGCTGCTAATGTAGAAGAAGCTTTGGTGCTTATAAGAAATAATGACTTGGATGTAGTTTTTCTGGATGTAGAAATGCCATATGGTAATGCGTTCGATTTATTAGATAAAGTTGGTCATATAGATTTTGAAACCATTTTTGTTACAGCTTATAATCATTATGCCATAGAGGCTTTAAATGCACATGCATCGTACTATTTAATGAAGCCGATTTCTATAGACGAACTTATAAAAGCGGTTGATTATGTCACAGAAATAAAATCGAAAGAAGAAGCACTACAAGACCAAGTGTTGGTGCCAAAAACCAATGCTGTAAATGGAAAAATAACCTTACCACAACAAGATGGTTTTGAGGTTATAGAAACAGCAGACATTATGTATTGCAAAGCTGACGATAACTACACCGAAATTTACCTAAACAACAACAAGAAAAAGCTGGTAAGCAAGACTCTAAAATATATTGAAGAAAGCCTAAAAGACGGCAACTTCGCCAGAGTGCATAAAAGTTATTTAGTTAATGTAAATGAAGTGGTAAAGTATGTAAAAGGAAAAGGGGGAAGCGTTATTCTAAGTAACGGAAAAGAAATTATGGTATCTGCATCTAAAAAGGCTGAATTGTTGGCTTATTTTAAATAATGACCTCTAAAAAACATAAAACACCATGGCCAACCAAAGCGGTTATGGAGCAGATTTATGAGCAGCATTTTTGGGGAGGAAACGATTCAGATTTCTACTCAGGAGAAGGCTCTCACAATCCTAAAATTATTCAACCTTATATTGATAGCGTAACCGATTTTTTAAAATCCCATGATAATCAACTTTCGGTTTGCGATTTGGGTTGTGGAGATTTTAATGTTGGTAAAGCCCTCGTTCCGTTTACAAAAGCTTATGTTGCTATAGATATCGTAGAAGGTTTAATAGAAAGAAACCAGCGATTATTTAAAGCAGACCATTTAACCTTTGAATGTCTGGATATTGCTAAAGATGATTTGCCAAAAGCAGATTGTGTAATTATTAGGCAAGTGCTTCAGCATTTGTCTAACCAAGAGATTCAACAAATTTTAGACAAATTAAGTGTTTATAAATATATCATACTAACAGAACATATTCCTGTTGGGGAATTTATACCCAATATTGATATTATTACTAATAGCCAAAACAGATTAAAGCACCATAGTGGAGTAGATGTGTTAGCAGAGCCTTTTAATTTAAAGGTTAAAGAATTTAAAATACTAAATGAGGTGATTTTAGATGACAATAGCCAAATCGTTACGTCGTTATTTATATTATAATATTAGATCCTGAAACGAGTTCAGGATGACATAAATTAAGAGTTTATTTCATTCAATAACCACAAATAATCTTCACGATTTTTCACAAAATCCTTATCTGAAATATCAATGATTTTTACGTTCAGCTCGGTTTGGTTTCGTAAGAAGTTGAGATAACCTGCATTTATTTTTTCAAGATAGTCGTCTTGTATTTCCTTTTCGTATTTACGACCACGCTTTTTTATGTTGGCTTGTAAACGTTCGGTATTTTGGTAGAGGTAGACGTATAAATCTGGTCTGGCAATATCTTTATAGACTTGGTAAAATAATTTTCTGTATAATCTAAACTCATCTTCGGCTAAAGTGACTTTAGAAAATATCAGTGATTTGTGTACATCGTAATCGCTTACCATAAAATCTTTAAAGAGATCTAACTGCGATAAATCGTCACTAATTTGCTGGTAACGATCTGCCAAAAAAGACATTTCTAGCGTAAAAGCATAACGCTCTGGCTCTTTATAAAATTTTGGTAAAAACGGATTGTCAGCAAAACGTTCTAATATCAATTTAGCATTAAAATCTTGTGCTAATTTGTTTGATAAACTGGTTTTGCCTGCACCAATATTACCTTCAATAGCTATAAAATTATAGTTGCCAAAATTAAAAAGCTTCATTGGGTTTTTAAGCCAAATTTTTATAGGTTCAATTTCAGAGTTGTCATCACATTCTTCAGATAAATCCGATACTTTCTTGTTTAAAGTAGGATGTTCTATGTCTTTAGCGATATCACAAAGTGGTTGTAAAACAAATCTACGTTTATGTAGATGAGGATGTGGAATTTCTAAAGTAGTGTCTTTAAAGGTTTCATCTCCATAAAACAAAATATCTAAATCAATCTCACGAGACTCATAAGTGTCAGACTTTTTGGTAGTTCTGCCTAAATCAGCTTCAATTTGCTTAAGGATTCGTAGTAGTTTTTTAGGTTTTAATTCGGTTTCAATCTTAATACAAGCATTATAGAAATTATCACCTTCAAAACCTAAGGCAGGAGTTTCATAGACTTTAGAAATTTTACGGATTGTACCAACCCTTTCAAAAATAGCATCAATGGACAGTTGCAAGTGTTCTAACTTATTACCTTTGTTACTTCCTAATGCTATGTAAACCTTTTTGCTTGCCGTCATGCGATTAGCAAAATAACTAAAACAAAAATTAATAGGTTATCTTTACTGCAACAATTTATTAACCATTTTTAATGTCATTAAAAGACAAACTTTTAGCCCAACGCATCTACCTTTTACTCGGAAGTCTTTTCATAACCTCTTTGGTAGTGTCTAACCTTATTTTTCAGAAGTTTTTTTATTGGTATCCTGTAGATGTTGAAGTTTTTGGTAGCAAATTGTTCGAAATTTCGGTAGGTATCCTGCCTTATCCAATTACATTTTTAATTACTGATTTAATTAGTGAGATTTATGGTAAGAAGCGAGCCAATGATGTTGTTGTGGCAGGCATTTTTGCGTCCTTATTCTCGGTTGGTGTTATTTTGGCGGCAGACAGTGTGCCAGCATTAGATAATTCGCCATTAAATGATGAAACTTTTAAATTTGTATTTAGCAAAACCATTATAGCAGTTGGTTCTAGCATGTTTGCGTACTTGTTTGCTCAATTTGTAGATATTAGAATTTACCACTTTTGGAAAAACCTCACAAAAGGAAAACACCTCTGGTTGCGTAACAATTTTTCTACTTGGATTTCCCAGTTTGTAGATACATTATCGATAATAAGTTTGTTGTGCTATTTTGAAGTTTTGCCATGGTCTAGCTTCAAAGGATTATTGATTAGTGGATTTTTGTTTAAAGTCTTAGTGGCATTTTTTGACACTCCATTCTTGTATTTGGGAGTGTACCTTTTTAGAAAACGATTTAAACTCAAGGTTAACGAAGAGATTGATCTCACCTAACTGTTATTAAATCATTAAAGTCTTGCTAAAGTTTCTTAAAAGTACAACTATTCTCCACAACTTTGCGTATTATAAATAAAGCTATACACTATAACCATGAAGAAATTTTTAAAGATTGTCGGAATCATTTTACTAATATTTATTGCCGTTCTTATTGCAGTACCATTTGTTTTAGAGTCTAAAATAGATGCGATTGTGCAGAATTATGCGGATGAAAATTTAGATGCAGATTTAAGTTTTGATGATGTTAGTTTAAGCCTAATTTCTAGTTTTCCTAGTGCAGAAGTTAGTGTAGAGAATCTTAAAATTGTAAATAGAGCACCTTTTAAGGATGAAACGTTGGCAACAGCAAAAGCCTTGTCTTTTGAAATGTCAATAGGCGAATTGTTTAAAGGTTCTGACGAACCGTTGGTGGTTAATGAAATTATAGCAGATGAATTGTTATTAACCCTAAAAACTAATAAAAACGGAACTACAAATTATGATATTGTAAAACAAGATGAAGATGCTTCAGCAGCACCCGATTCTGAAGAACAATCTTCTGGTTTTAGCTTTGATATTCAAAACTATGAACTGAACAATAGTGCTTTTACTTATATAGATGAGGGTACTAATACCAAGTTGTATGCTACCGAAATTAATCATAACGGTAAAGGTATTTTTTCTGGTGAAGTCTCAGAGTTAGATACTAAAACCGAAGCAAAAATTAGCATGTCCATAGATAGCACGCAATATTTGAGTAATAATAGTATAAAATTAGATGCTTTAATCGGAATGGATTTGGAGCAAAACAAATACACCTTCAAAGAAAATAAAGGCTTTATTAATGCATTGCCATTAGAGTTTGAAGGGTTTGTGCAAATTGTAGAAGAAGGGCAGCAGATTGATATTACATTTAAAAATCCAGAATCATCATTTAAAGACTTTTTAGCGGTAATACCAGAAGCTTATGCCAAGAATATTGAAAACGTAGAGACCACAGGGAATTTCACGGTTAATGGTGTTATAAAAGGTTTAGTGTCTGAAGAAACTATACCAACATTAGACATTAATATAGAGTCTGATGACGCATCATTTAAATATCCAGATTTACCAAAAAGCGTTAGGAATATTATGATTAATGCATCGGTAAAGAATACAACAGGAAATGCTGATGACACCTATGTAGACTTAAATCAGTTAGATTTTAAGATAGATGAAGATGTGTTTAAGTCTGAAGCTCACATAAAAAACCTTACAGGCAATATGTTGGTGAGTGCTAACTTAGATGGAGTTTTAAATTTGGCTAATATAACCAAAGCATATCCTGTAGAATTAGAAAATCAGTTAAGTGGTATTTTAAAAGGAAAACTCAACACCTCTTTTGATATGGAGGCTATTGAAACCAATGCCTATCAGCGTATCAAAAACAACGGAAGTGTGTCTATATCAGATTTTGTGTTTTCTTCTGAAGACATTGTAAATCCTATTCAAATAAATAAAGCCAACCTTACTTTTAAGCCAGGGACAGTAAACCTCAATAATTTTGATGCACAAACAGGTACAAGCGATTTTTCGGCAACAGGTACTATTAATAACCTACTTGGGTTTTTATTGAGTGACAAGAAGCTTCAAGGAAGTTTTAATGTAAATTCTAATATGTTTGCAATTTCAGACTTTATGGTAGAAGATGAATCTGCTTCAGAAACATCAAATAAAACAACTTCAGATTCAGAATCGCTTAAGATTCCAGACTTTTTAGATTGCACCATTACGGCAAATGCTAAGACAGTTATTTATGATAATTTAAATTTAAAAAACGTCAAAGGACAACTATCTATCAAAGACCAGAATGCCAATTTAAGTAATATGACTACAGATGTATTCAATGGTCAGTTAGGTATTTCTGGTAATGTAAATACTAAAGAAGCGAAGCCAAAATTTGATATGAAATTGGCCATGCAGCAATTTGATATTTCACAATCATTCAAAGATTTGGAGATGCTACAGGCTTTGGCTCCAATAGCAAAAGTAGTGCAAGGAAAATTGAACTCTACTATTGATGTGAGTGGGCTTTTAGATGAAAACTTCTCACCAGATTTAGCTACAATTTCAGGTAATGCTTTGGCAGAAATATTGACTTCTAATGTAGATGTTAGTAAAAGTCCTTTGCTGTCTGGTTTAGATAGCAAGTTAGATTTTATAGACTTTAATCAGCTTCAAAAAGATATAAAAACTAAACTGAGTTTTAAAAACGGACAAGTGAGCGTAAAACCATTTACGTTAAAATATAAGGATATACCAATTGAGGTTTCGGGTTCGCATAGTTTTACTAATACAATGAATTATAATGCGGTATTGCAAGTACCAGCCAAATATTTGGGTAGCGATGTTAATCGCTTAATTGGCCAAATTAATGATGGTGAGGTTAATAAAATCTCAATACCTGTTACAGCAAATATTGGAGGTACATTTTCTAGCCCAGCAATTACAACAGATCTAACAAGTGGTGTTTCTAATTTAACTAAACAGTTAGTAGAAATTCAAAAGCAAAAATTGATTGGTAAGGGTAAGGATAAAATCAACGATCTTCTAGGTAATGTTTTAGGTGGAAATAATAGCACAAAAACAGATTCAACCACTGTTAAAACAGATAGCACTAAGAAAGATCCTAAGGATGCCATAAAAGAAGGTGTTGGAAATGTATTAGGAAATATTTTAGGTGGAAAAAAGAACAAAAAAGACAAAAAGGCTCCGGATTCTACAAAAAAGAACTGATTTTAAGTAAAAACTACTTTTTTGTGATTAGTTTCTGTTAATTATTCCTCAAAATGCTTGTTTATCTAGATTATTTGATTATAATATAGGTTCACAAAATTTTAGAAAACTACATGAGGCAACTTAAGATTACCAAACAGGTAACTAACAGAGAAGACAAATCCCTAGACAAATATTTACAAGACATAAGTAAAATACCTTTAATTACGGCAGATGAAGAGGTAGAGTTAGCGCAACGTATAAAAAAAGGAGACCAAGATGCCCTAGATAAGTTAACGACCGCCAACCTAAGATTTGTGGTTTCGGTTGCAAAACAATATCAAAATCAAGGATTAAAACTTCCAGATTTAATTAATGAAGGTAATGCAGGTTTAGTAAAAGCGGCAAAACGTTTTGATGAAACCAGAGGTTTTAAGTTTATTTCTTATGCTGTTTGGTGGATAAGACAAGCTATACTTCAAGCTTTAGCTGAGCAATCTCGTATTGTACGTTTACCATTAAATAAGATTGGTACTATAAATAAAATAAACAAAACTTTTTCGCACTTAGAACAAATACATCAGAGACCACCAAATGCCGAAGAAATAGCAAGAGAGTTAGATATAAGTACGCGAGAGGTAAAACAATCTATGAAAAATTCTGGACGTCATTTATCTATGGATGCACCGCTAAAAGAGGGAGAAACCTTTAGTCTTTATGATGTTGTAAGCGAGAATGAATCTCCAAGGCCAGATAAAAATCTAATGCGTGCATCCTTAAATACAGAGATAGAGCGAGCACTAGAAACCTTAACCCAAAAGGAGAGTGATGTTATTCGTCTTAACTTTGGTATTGGAAACCAGCCACCAATGACTTTAGAAGAAATAGGTAGCATTTACGACCTTACTCGAGAGCGCGTAAGACAAATAAGAGAAAAAGGAATTAGACGATTGCGACATGCTAGCAAGAGCAAGATTTTAAAGACATACTTGGGCTGATACCATTGGTTTTTTTGCTTAAAAAAACAACTAAAAGCTTAATTTAGAAAGGTAAAGATGAATTTGTTGATTATTGAAGGAAATAATTTTTTATTTTAAAATAGTTAGCCTATATTTGCCGACCATTTGCAAGAATTAGATAATAAAAACTAGCGATAGATGATTAAAATAGAAATCAAAGAAGGAGAGAATATAGAAAGAGCTCTTAAGCGTTATAAGCGTAAGCACAGAAATGTACAGATAATGCAAAACTTAAGAGAGTCTCGTTATTTCACTAAACCATCTGTTAAGAGAAGAAGAGAGATTCAAAAAGCAGAATATATTCAAAGTTTAAGAGACGCAGAAAACATCTAAGTCTCTAGCTTTTTATTTTTAAAATATTAAAAGAGCAACAATAATTTGTTGCTCTTTTTTGTATTTAGGTATTTTCATTAGGTTTTATTACAGATTTAATACCGAGTACTAGGTAAATGCTCAAAGCCAATAAAACGAAAAATGCTTTTAATTTATCATAAGTACTCATTTGACTATAATCAAAGTTTGGGCCAATAACATTGTATATAATAACGGCTATTAAAAATATTGATAAAAGGATGTACGGTATTTTAATTTTTGTTTTCATCGTGTAAAGCCTTAATTACCACCAATTCATACAATCTCCAAATTCATATACTGCTATACCAGCACCAACCCAGCCCATATATCTCACTAAAACCCTTTTGAGGAATTTTCTAGCTGCACCACCACTCATGCCATTTACCCCATTAGATATTAATTCACCTAAAGCAGTAATTCCTAAAGCTTGCATTGCGCAATCAAAAACTTCACTTTTATGAGTAGCAATATTCAACGTTTTACTTGAATTGTACATTTCACCAGTTAGTAAACTAACACCATCAGTATCAACTAATTCAATTCCTTCATTAGCAGCAGTTTCTATTCTTAAAATTCCCATGCCAGCCAAGATGATACTAGAATGATCTAACGAACCAAATTCAGATATAATTTAACTTTCAGTTATACCATAAGACTTAATTAAATTAATGCTTGCTAATAAAGTACCTTGTAAGTCTTCTTCTTTTATACTGTTGAAATCGGGATTACTATGATTAAAGCCGTCACCAAATTTTTTAGCTTCTGAAACTAATTCGTTCATTTCTAGATTAATCCCTTTTTCTAAGTTTCTCATGTTTTCGTCTGATTCAGTATTTTCAGTTGTACAAGAAGCTATTAAAACACATGTTATAAAAAATAAAAAAATGTTCTGAGAAACAGAATTTGATTTAAAAAATTTAAATTTCATTATAAAACAGTTTTAAAAGTTAATATGAAACTAAAAATATATTTTTTAAAAAATTTCATCATAATATTTTAGGTATAGTTTATACCTTTTCAATACATTAGACAGAAAAGTTAAAATAATGATTGGGTGGAAAATTAAAAAAACGAGAGAACTTAGGGGATATTCTCAGGAGTATCTAGCTAATGAATTAGGTATTAGTCAAAAAACTTATAGTAATATTGAGACCAATCAAGCAAAAGTTGATTATAATCGTTTAGAGGAAATATCAAAAATATTAAAAATTAGTTTGGTAGAACTTCTTTCTTTTGATGAAAAAAATGCTCTGAATTTCTTTAATGGCAATACTAGTTTCGAATATGAAAGAAAAGCATATCAAAAACATATTGAACAATTGGAAAAAGAAAATGAATTTTTAAGGCAGCAATTAGATAAATTTATTAAATAACATCATCATCTTCGTTTTCTTTATAATGAGGAATAATAATCTTGAAATATTTGATTTAGATTTAGAAGTTCAAAAAGAGCAACAATAATTTGTTGCTCTTTTTTCGTTGTATATAGTCATAGACTATCTAAATTTTTCGTTTTCTGCTCTAACTTCTATTGGTTCAATTGGACGGTCTTCATAAAAATGCTCAAAAGTTTTGTCTGTAGAGTAATTGTCTTTCAATACTTTATATACCATAACAACAACTAAAATTTGGCCTATAACCGTAAGATAGAATACCCAATTAAAAGGGAAATCCATAGCGCACATTATTGTGATGGTAATTAAAAGCATCGTAGTAATTGCAATGTAAATAAATGGTGACTGCTTCATCTTTTTTGTTTAAATTTAAGAATAAAAACTTAAACAAAAATAATTTTAACGCAATACTAACACTCTGTTTTACAGAACGCTTAAGTTTACTACAAGGCCTTCGTTAGCCCTTATGTTAAATACAGTATTGTCTTCAAAAATGAGGTATTGTCCTTTGATACCAACAAGTTTTCCTGTATAAATAACCTGCTTTTGTATATTTAAACTCTTAGGTTTTTCAGGGTAGTGTTCTACCGGAAAATTAAGATGGGTCTCAGTATTATTTTCTATAAAGTAATCTTTAACCTCATCGGGAATGTAGGTCTTTAAACGCTGTCTCCATTCAGTTAAATCTTCATCCGCATTATCATTTCTAAGCATTTTTCGCCAATTGGTTTTATCTGCGACATGCTCTTTTAAAGCGACTTCTGTAATACCAGCTAAATAGCGGTTTGGTACTTCAACAATTTCAATAGCTTCATGAGCGCCTTGGTCTATCCAACGCGTTGGGACTTGGCTTTTTCTGGTAACACCAACTTTAACATTGCTAGAGTTAGCAAGGTACACGATATGTGGTTGTAGTTGTACCTTTTTTTCGTAATCTAAATCTCTATCTTCTTTGCCTAAATGTGCTGTGCTTAGTTCAGGTCGCATTATCCAATCACCAGCAACAGGCTTGTCAAAAAAACAACTTTTACAAAAGCCTTGTCTGTAAATAGGCTTGTCTAGTCCACAACTTAAACATTGATGCCCAACATGTTTAATTTCAATAGTTTTGTTAATCAGTTGATTCATATGTATAAAATCACTTTCAAACACTAAATAATATTGAATGGGTTCTATAAATTCAGTCTGCATTTTAGTGAGGACACCTGTATAAATCATAAAAGAATTTTATTATTTTTAGCCATTAAGCCTTTTTAAGAATATTCTTGTAAAAGCTTTAAATTTATTTAAATGAAAAAAATCTCGCTTGGCGAGTAAAGATAACCAATCCATGCCAATTCCTATTGTAAATTCTATTGCTTCGTGGTTTTTAAAAAAACGATTTCATCAAATTGATTTGTTTTTAAAATACCCAAACGAAGTACAAAACGAATTGCTTTTTAGTCTGTTAAAGTTTGCTAAGGATACAGAGATTGGTAAGACCTATGATTTTGCATCTATAAAAACCTATAAGGAGTTTAACGAGCGTTTACCTATAGTGAGTTATGAAGATGTTCAGCCTATGATAGAGCGTTCTCGTCAAGGGGAACAAAATATTTTTTGGCCCAGGCCAATAAAATGGTTTGCAAAATCTAGCGGAACGACTAGTTCTAAAAGTAAATTTATTCCTGTAAGTACAGAATCTTTGGAAGATTGCCATTATGCAGCCAGCAAAGACTTGTTGTGTATGTATCTTAACAACAACGAAAACGCACAGCTTTTTACTGGTAAAAGTCTTCGCTTAGGTGGAAGCAAGGAGCTTTATAAAGAAAATGGAACTGTGTTTGGGGATTTAAGTGCTATTCTTATAGATAATATGCCATTTTGGGCAGAGTTTAGTAGTACGCCAAGCAGTAAGGTGTCCTTAATGAGTGAGTGGGAATCTAAGATGCAAGCTATTGTAGAGGAAACCATAGAAGAAAATGTAACGAGTTTAGCTGGTGTACCATCATGGATGTTAGTACTATTAAATAACGTATTGGATAAGACAGGAAAGGATAATCTTTTTGATATTTGGCCAAACCTCGAAGTATACTTTCATGGTGGAGTCAGTTTCAATCCGTACATAGAACAGTATAGAGCCATATTGCCCAAAAAGGAATTTAAGTACTATGAAATCTACAATGCTTCTGAAGGGTTCTTTGCCTTACAAGACCAGAACTATTCAGGCGATTTGTTGTTAATGTTGGATTATGGTATTTTTTACGAGTTCATTCCCATGGACACTTACGGTACAAAAGATCAAAAAGTCATTCCGCTTAGCGATGTAGAATTAGGAAAAAATTACGCTGTTGTTATCACAACAAATGCAGGTCTTTGGCGCTACCAAATAGGCGATACCATTAGATTTGTGAGTTTAAAACCACACCGAATTAAAGTATCTGGTAGAACTAAACACCACATTAACGCCTTTGGTGAAGAACTTATCATTGAAAACGCAGAAGATGCTCTAAAGAAGGTTTGCAAAAAAACTGCAGCTGAGATTGTAGATTATACGGCAGCACCAATTTTTATGAAAGGCAAAGAAAAAGGTGCACACGAGTGGATTATTGAGTTTAAAACACCTCCAACAAACATGTCTTATTTTGAAGAGTTGTTTGATAATGCACTAAAGGCGCTCAACTCTGACTATGAAGCCAAGCGCTATAATAATATGACCTTAAATAAACCAAAAATTCATTGTGCAAGGACCAATCTTTTCTACGATTGGTTAAAGCAAAACAACAAGCTCGGTGGGCAACATAAAGTACCGCGTTTATCAAATTCTAGAGATTATATTGAAGAACTACTAGGTTTAAACAACACTTAATCGTCTGTTATTTCATCGAAGAAATTGGAATAATTAGAATTGTTGTCGAAAAAATGACAAGACTCGTCTAAAATAAAGAGTCAAAATCCAATCCACAATTTTATAATACTAATTTGGTAGTGTAATTAATCCATAATCCCTACATTATGAAAACTACACTGCTTTTGCTAGTAACAGCACTAATGTTTTGTACACACCTTTCATTTAGTACAACAGATCCTGAAAAAAAGAAAGCCGATAAAGCCAACAAAACGGGCTATGCCTATGCTGTAAATATTTCAAAAATTAATTCAAAATATTCTGAAATTGCATGTACCACCTTTAGAAAAAAGTTGGTTATAGTGTCTTCTAAAAAAATTGGAGCACTTGGTAATGGCGTAGATCCAATTACCAACGAGCCGTATACAGATCTATTTTGTACAGACATTAAGGCCTACGGCGAGTTATCCCAACCGTTATTGTTTAGCCGTATATTAAATACAAAAGATAATGAAGGACAGGTGGCCTTTTCCCCAGATGAGCATACTATTTACTATACAAGAAGCCAGCGAAATAACTCATTAAATTATAAGTTATATAAAGCAGAATTAGAAAAGGACTCCTACGGTAAGTGGATTAATGAAATGGAATTGGCTGTTAGTAGTGCTGATTATTCAGTTGAAAATCCTCATGTTTCAAAAGATGGTAAATTTTTATATTTCTCATCTAACATGCAAGGTGGTTTTGGAGGCTTCGATATCTATAAAGCTAAGATTTATGAAGATGGTAGCCTCGGCACACCAGAAAATTTAGGACGAACTATCAACACTTCAGAGGACGAAAAGTATCCTCACACAGCTAAAAACGGCTCGGAACTGTTCTTTTCATCAAAAGGGCATAACAGTTTTGGTGGTTACGATATCTTTTTATCTACAGTGGCTGATTCTAACTATACGTTACCAAGAAATTTAGGTTATTCGGTAAATTCAGAGAAAGATGAAATAGCCTTTGTCTTTATAGATGAAAGAAAGGGTGTTTTTTCATCAAATAAGGACAATAAGAATAATGCCTTTAATTTGTACAGATTTCAATCTAGAGCTGTGTATAATGAGCTCAATGGAATAGTTATTTCTGAAGAGGATAAAATTCTACCTCATTCTACAGTAATTCTTTTAGATAGCGAAGGAAATGAAGTTGAAAGACAAATAACAAACAAAGATGCTACGTATAACTTTAGAATAAAGCCATATTTAGATTACCAGATTAAAGTTTTTAAAGAAGGTTACAAAGATTATACATTGAGTTTTGCATCAGAAGAAAAAGAGCTTAATGCTATACTAAGATTGCTTGAAAAATAAATTTAGTATCGCAAGTGTTTTTTAACGACAAAAAGCGCACTAAAATTTCACTCAACGAGATTAAAAATAACTTTAACCAAAAAAAGGTTTGAACTTAAAGGGTAATACTATATTAGCAGTAAATAAATGTGCTATTTATTAAAAACCCTAACTATTATATAACATATTGTCAGCAATATTTATTAATCAATCCTAACAATAAAAAAACCACAATTTTAGTAATTGTGGTTTCTTTTTTTATTATCCTTTCTTTATAATTAAGAAGTTGCTTTTAACTTCTTTAAAGTAGATTTACTTAATCTATCTTCGGCAAAGGCCTTGGTTACATTTAATTTTATTTCATCAGAACCAAGTAAATCAAATATGGCTTCTGTTAAGATTTCCTCAAAGAGTTAACGTAAACACCAAGTTATCAAATAAATGTTAAAATTATGCAAATACGTATAACTACGCATAAAAGGGCACAAACCAATCCTTAACTTCATTAGTAATAAAAACCAAATCATATTAGCTATGAAAAAAATAAAAACACCATTGTCATTCCGAGCCTGTCGAGGAATCTCTTTATTCTTCTCAATTTTACTATTAAGCACCACAAGCTGCAACAACGATGACGATAACAGCTCTAATGACCCAATAGACCAACTGCCACCGCCAACACAGACTGGTGAGAATACTATAGGTTACTTATTTAATGGAATTCCTGTATCAATTACTAACTCAAGTGAGATAGGTGCTTTTTATCAACAACTTCAATTACAAATTGGTGCTGATTTTGATGATGACAATGAAAGTTTATCCATAAGCTTATTGGCTAACGGCCCATTGATTATCGATACTGAATACTCACTTATAAACAATTCATTTGTTGTCTATTGGGTGACTCCGTAAATTGTTTCTATGATATAGATGATACCTATCAAGGCTCAATGATTATTACATATTTCGATGATATTAACTATATAATCTCAGGAACATTTGAATTTTCTACGGTTACAGATGATTGCGAAATAATAAACATAACAGAAGGACGATTTGACGTTCAATATGCACCATAACATTTTTTAATTACTAATCTTAAAACAATTATTTATGAAAAAACTACTCGTTTTTACAGGGCTTTGTATTGCCTTTTTTCAAGGTCATACGCAAAACACTGATTACTATGATAGAATGGAACACATCTTTGGTAATATCGATAAAACTAAAGTCACCACAGGCTTTCTTAAAGAATTTGGGATTCGCTTTAACAACGTGGAAGCTTACGATGGCGTTATCGATACAGATAATCTGGTAGACCAAACACAATGGCAATCGTTGTATGGTTCGCTCTATACCATGCGTGTGGGTACGGTAGCCCAAAATATGACGGCACCCAATGTGGTATTCGATAATCTTGAGACCCAACAAGATAATGCCACAGAAGATGTGCTTTTGGCAGCACTTTATTACAATTACCAACAGTATAAAACTAATGCCGTAAGCAATGGCGATGTTACGGTAAGCAATGACCAAATATTTGATGTCGCTGGTCGCAACCCTTACGATAGTAAAACTGTTTTTGGTGTAGCACCGCTTAACAAACAGTTGCAAGGCGATACCTTTACCTTTAAATTGCCCAGCGGACTTATTTATACTAACACTAGTTTGTCTTTAAGCCAAGTACAGGTAAATTTTGATGATGGTAATGGCTACCAAATTTGTCACTCAAACCAAGCTATTTATACTGTGAATAATCTATGAACAGGTGTTCCTGTAACTTGGTCCGTGTCGCCATCTGGCGGATTTACAATGACAACAAATGGAAATAGTGCCACATTAACGCCAAACGGAAACTTTAGTGGTACTGCTATTTTAACTGCGACTATCACTACAGATTGCGGAAATTTTGATGTGTCTAAAAATTTTCAATCTGGTGCCCAGCGTCCAATATATTATGACCTTAATGGTGAGGAACAGGCCTCATTTTCTTTTTGTACCACATATTATGATAACATCAACTTTACAACACCATTTAGTGCATTAGAATGGGAATGGAACCAAGTATCTGGCAATTTTAATATGTTGGTAACAAATAATCAAGCACAGTTTTATAGTCATTTTCCAACCTCAGGCATTGTTACTGTAAGAGCAAGAGATAATTGTGGTTGGAGTGTGCCTACGTTTTTGGTTATTAATTTTTCTAATTGCTCTGGCGGTGGAGGTTTTGGTACATTTAGAATGGCACAAAATCCAGTGAATGGTGGACAATTAACTGTAGTAGAACAAGACCCTAACAACAGTAATGCGAAAAGTCAAGGTGGTAAAAAACCTAACAATACACAAACTAAAACATCTGGAGCGGAGCTTCACAATGTTAATTTTGAGCTTTATGATTTTACTGGTTTATTGCAAGCTAGCTGGTCGGAACAACGAGATACACAAAATTGGGATTACAGTTTTGATGTCTCTCAATACGAGAACGGTCACTATTTTATAAGGATTAGTTGCGGAGATATATCAGAGATGTATCAAATAGTAATTGACAATTAAAAAAACAAAAGGAGAATTGGTAAAAAAGCCCTTTAGAATTTATAATTCAAAGGGCTTTAATGATGTTGTCTTTAAGAAACTGCCTTAAGCTTCTTTAAAGTAGACTTATTGAGTCTATCTTCAGCATAAGCCTTAGTTACATTAAGTTTAGATTCTCCTGAGCCAGGTAAATCAAACATGGCTTCGGTTAATATCTCTTCGCAAAGCGAACGTAAACCACGAGCACCAAGTTTATATTCAATAGCTTTTTCTACGATATAGTCTAAAGCTCCATCAGTGATTGTAAAATCTACCTCATCCATGGCAAACAACTTTTTGTATTGTTTTATAATGGCGTTTTTAGGCTCTGTTAAAATTGCTCTAAGTGTATTAGCATCTAATGGATCCATATGCGTTAACACAGGTAAACGACCAATAATTTCAGGGATTAATCCAAAATCTTTTAAATCTTTTGGGATTATATATTGAAGGATATTGTCATCGTCTACATTATCATCTTTTATAGAGCTATAACCAATGGCTTGCATGTTTAGTCGTTTGGTAATTACACGCTCTATGCCATCAAAAGCACCACCTGCAATAAATAAAATATGCTCTGTATTCACTTCTATAAACTTTTGGTCAGGATGCTTACGACCACCTTTTGGCGGAACATTAACAACAGTACCTTCTAATAATTTTAGAAGTGCTTGCTGTACGCCTTCACCAGATACATCTCTTGTTATTGATGGATTATCACTTTTGCGAGCAATTTTATCAATTTCATCTATAAAAACGATACCACGTTGTGCTTTCTCTAGATTGTAGTCAGCTGCTTGTAGTAATCGCGTTAAAATGCTTTCTACATCTTCACCGACATAACCAGCTTCTGTTAATACAGTTGCATCAACAATAGCCAGCGGTACATTAAGCATACGAGCCACGGTTTTTGCCATTAAAGTTTTACCTGTACCAGTTTGGCCTACCATAATGATATTACTTTTTTGTATTTCTATATCATCATCAGAAGGAGGTTGTAACAAACGTTTATAATGGTTGTAAACAGCTACGGACATAACACGTTTGGTATATTCTTGCCCAATAATATACTCATCTAAAAAAGCCTTAATCTCTTTGGGCTTTCTTAGCATGAGTTCGGCACTAAGCTCTGAGTTTCCTGTTTGCTTAGATTCTTCTATAACAATACCATGAGCTTGTTCTATACATCGATCACAGATATGTGCATCTAAACCTGCAATTAATAAGTTGGTTTCTGGCTTTTTCCTACCACAAAACGAACACTCTAATTCTTCCTTTGCCATAATTTTGTTCTAATTTAGGGGTTTAGTCGTAAGTGGTTAGGTTTACTTGCGTTCTAAAACTTCATCAATCATTCCGTATTCTAAAGCTTCATTAGATCGCATCCAATAATCTCTGTCAGAATCTGTTTCTACTTGTTGGTAAGATTTGCCAGAATGGTTAGCAATGATGTTGTATAATTCTTCTTTTACTCTTAAGGTTTCCTTAACTGCAATTTCCATATCCTTAACTTGTCCTTGGGTGCCACTCATTGGTTGGTGAATCATTACACGAGAGTGTTTTAATGCGGAGCGTTTTCCTTTTTCGCCAGCACACAATAAAACAGCAGCCATTGAGGCAGCTATGCCAGTACAAATTGTCGCCACATCTGGTTTTACAAACTGCATGGTATCATAAATACCTAAACCTGCATAAACAGAACCACCTGGCGAATTAATATATATTTGAATATCTTTTGAGGCATCTACACTTTGTAAAAAGAGGAGCTGCGCTTGTATAATATTAGCTACCTGATCATTTACACCAGTGCCTAAGAAAATAATACGATCCATCATAAGGCGCGAAAATACATCCATGGCAACCGCATTCATTTGCCGTTCTTCAATAATATTTGGTGTAAGGTTGGTAGGGTACATGCTGGTTATGATTTTGTCATAATGAGCACTATTAATCCCTTGATCTTTTATTGCAAACTTTTCAAATTCTTTTCCGTAATTCATTATTTTTTTAATTTGTTTTTGTTTTAAAAAGAAGGCGTAAAAACGGTTAAGTTCTACGCCTTAAAGATACTAATTTATTTTAGCTTCCTACTTTTGCAGTAATCACAATTTTTGCTCTTAGGGTGTACTCTTAAGAATGTTATACTTAACTGTAGAATTCTTTAACAAAATCATCATAAGTGATGTCCTTTGTTTTTATATTGGCTTCGGCCTTATATAGGTTTAAAAGTTTTTGGCTCATTAATTGTTCTGATAGACGCTTAACCTCATCTTGGTTAGACATGATGCGCGCTGCTATATCTTCTAATTCTTTTTCTGAAGGGTTTAATTGACCAAATTGTGCCATTTGACCTTTAATCATTTCCATTGCATACGACTTTAATTCTTCAAACTGTACTTGTAAGTTATGATCTGCAATTAATTTTCCTTCTATAAGTTGGTAGCGCATGCTTTTTTCAGACTTTTCATATTCTTCTTTAGCCTCTTCTTCTGTCATTGGCTCCTCACCAGCTGTTTGCATCCATTTTTGAAGGAATTCTACAGGTAAATCAAACTTTGTGCTGTCTAATAAGTACTCTGTAACGTCGTTTAGTAATTTTTGATCTCCTTGTTGCTTAAATTGCTTTTCAGAATCTTCTTTAATTTTATCTTTTAGTTCTGTTACAGAGCTTACTGTTTTGGGTCCAAAAAGCTTGTCGAATAAGTCTTGGTCTAAGTCTGCAAGTTCTCTTTCGTTAATTTCAGAAACTTCGAAGTTTACTTTAGTATCTAATCCGTGGGCATCATCATGAGATACTTTTAAGAAGGTCATTAAATCGTGATCGTCATTAAAAAGACCTTTTGTTTTTAATTCAATTACATCGCCAACTTTAGCTCCAATAAATTTCTTTGGGTTTGTTTTTCCTTTTAACTTATCTAGAGTAATGGTTGCAACATTCTCGATACCTTCTTCTTCGTTAGCGAATTTACCAGTAATTTCAGAGTCTTTAGTTACTTCGGCTTGAGATACTAATTTACCGTATTGCTTTTGGATGTGCTCAACTTGGTTATTAATCATCTTCTCGTCTGCAACAATGTTGTAATGGGTAATGGCTTTTTTGCCTTTAAGCTTAACATCAAAATCTGGTGCTAAGCCTAATTCAAACTCAAAAGAAAAAGCATCTGCATCCCAGTCTAAGTCGTCTTGTGGTTTTGGTAATGGGTTACCTAAAACGTCTAACTTTTCTTCAACCAAGTACTTTCCTATAGCATCTTGAAGTAATTTGTTTACCTCGTCAACTAATACAGCTTTACCGTATTGTTTTTTAACCAAGCTCATAGGAACGTGGCCTTTTCTAAAACCAGGGATATTTGCAGACTTGCGGTAATCTGATAAGATTTTTTCAACTTTATCGCTGTAATCTTCTTTTGCGATATCTACTTTTACAACTGCATTTAATGCGTCGATGTTTTCTCTTGTAATATTCATTATGCTTAGTAACTAAAATTGGGCTGCAAAAATACAACATTTTTCACAACCCTACAATAGTTTAAACGATTGACTTTTAGTCGGTTTTTTGCTCTTTAATAAGAGTGTGTAAGATAGATTGCAGAATGGATAATAGAATGCTAAAAAGTAAGGCTGTCCAAAAACTATTTACGGCAAATCCGTCAATTAATTTATCTGCCAAAAGAATTATTAATGCGTTAATGACCAAGAGAAATAACCCTAAGGTTAAAATGGTAACTGGTAAAGTGAATATTACTAAAATTGGTTTAACAAAAAGGTTAAGAATAGCCAATACAAGAGCAACGATAATTGCGCCAACATATCCGTTAACAGTGACACCGCTAAGGAGGTGTGCAATTATAAAAACAGCAAGGGCGTTTAATAATAGTCTTATTAAAAAAATCATATCATTAAGTTTTTAGTTCATTTAATATAAGAAATTAATGACAGCATCATAAAAATCTTCTGGATTTTCTGCATGCAGCCAATGACCAGCATTAGATATGGATACAATTGTAGAATATGGAAAATGACGATGAATAATAGCTTCATCTTGTTCTCCAATATATTCAGAGCGGTCCCCTTTTAGAAATAAGGTGTCTTTATTAAAGGTAGCATGTGTTGGCAATGCCTCTCCCACTTCTGAAACCTTTGCTTTTAAAACCGGTAAATTAATTCTTAAGGCCAGTTGTCCTTTTTCTACCCAGTATAAATTTTTAAGCAGAAACATACGAGTGCCAGCGTCTTTTACAAAATTGCTTAACGCCTTATCTGCTGCGCCTCGACTTTTAATTTCAGAAAAGTCTAAACTACTTAGGCCTTCTAAAATAGTGTCATGGTGAATGGGATAATAACGAGGAGAAATATCTGCAACTATAAGTTTACTTACTAGTTCAGGAAATAAAGTAGCAAAGCGCATGGCTGTTTTTCCTCCCATAGAATGGCCTAGTAAAACGATGTTGTTGAGGTTGTGTTCTTCACAATATGCCTTTAAATCTTCAGCCATCAATTCATAATCAAAATCTTCAGAATGAAAGCTACGACCATGGTTGCGCTGATCTACCAAATGAACTTGGTAGTTAGATTCTGAAAACTGTTTGGCTAGCGTTTTCCAGTTGTCTCCCATGCCTAAAAAGCCATGCAGAATTACAAATGGTTTCCCTTTGCCTATAATGTTAGAATGTAAAATCATTTTAGTTTGTCTAAATACATTGTAATAACATTTTTTGCGCCTAAATATAGGCTTTCAGAAATAAGTGCATGTCCTATAGAAACCTCTAAAAGGCCTGTGATATTTTCTTTAAAATATTTAATGTTGTCGAGCGATAAATCGTGGCCAGCATTTATACCAAGTCCCAGTGTATTTGCCAAACCAGCACATTCCATATAGGGTTTTATACCTTCTTTATTACCTATGCTAAATTGATGAGCGTAAGATTCCGTGTAGAGTTCAATCCTTTCCGTACCTGTTTCTTTGGCACCTTCAATTTGATGTAAATCTGGATCTACAAATATTGAAGTCCTAATGCCATTGTTTTTAAACTCTTTAATAACATCTATTAAAAAATCTTTGTGTTTTATGGTGTCCCAGCCAGCATTAGACGTTATGGCATCTTCGGCATCTGGCACTAAAGTTACTTGAGTCGGTTTAACTTTTAAAACCATATCAATAAATTTAGGAATGGGATTGCCTTCTATATTAAATTCGGTAGTTACAATAGGCTTTAAATCGTATACGTCTTGGTAACGAATATGTCGTTCATCTGGTCTTGGGTGAACGGTTATGCCTTCGGCACCAAATCGTTGCGCATCTTTTGCAAATTGTACCACATTTGGTGTGTCTCCACCACGACTATTTCTTAGTGTTGCAATCTTATTAATGTTAACACTTAACTTTGTCATTTTCGTAATTTTTAAGCTACAAAAATACAGAACTCATCTTGGGTTTTTGTTGTTATTTTTGATTAATTTGCAAGATATTCAAACTAAAAACATGCAATTACAAGATTTTGTTATAAATGATATAAAACCACTTAATATCACTGATAAAATTGGTGATTTGCAAATGCTGTTTAATCAGCTAACATATTCACATGTGCCAATTCAAAATCAAGGTGTATATCTCGGTTGTATTTCAGAAACTGATGTACATTGTTTTGATAGTGCCGTGGCAATAAGTGATTGTAGTCATACTATAGAAGGGTTCTTTGTGAGATCTACAACAAATTGGCTCGATGTGCTTGAGGCGTTTGCTCAAAATGATTCTAACATTATGCCTGTTTTAGGTGAAAAAAACACATACTTGGGCTACTACGAGCTCAATGACATTATTCACCTTTTTAATGAAACACCTTTTTTTGCTGAACCTGGTGGTATACTTATTGTAGAAAAGGGAATCCATGATTATTCGTTTAGTGAAATAAGTCAGATTGTTGAGTCTAATGATGCAAAACTGCTTGGCGCATTTATATCTAAAATGAGTTCAGATTTAGTTCAAATTACCTTAAAAATCGGTAACTCGAGTCTTAACGATGTTATACAAACCTTTAGGCGCTATAGCTACAATATTATCTCAGGACACGAAGAAGATTCTTACATAGAGAGCTTAAAAGAGCGCTCAGAATATCTTGACAAATACCTAAACATGTAATGATGAAAATTGCAATCTATGGCCAGAATTATACTAAAGATTCAACACAGAGAGCATTCGAAATCTTAGTTGAGGTTTTATTAAAGCACGATGTTAAAATTTTAGTGGAACTAGGTTTTTTAAGTCAGCAGTCCTCAAAACTTCAGAGTAATTCTCAAATAAATACGTTTTCAGAATTAGATAAAAGTTATGATTTACTTATAAGTATAGGTGGCGACGGTACCATATTAAGAGCCATAACCTATGTAAGGGATTTGGGTATTCCTATTGTAGGTATAAACACAGGGAGGTTAGGTTTTTTAGCTACTGTACAAACAGACGAAATAGAGACTGCACTTGCCGAAATTTTTAATGGAGACTATAAAATATCTGAGCGTACCTTGTTAAGTGTTACTACCCAGCCAGAGAATGCTAGTATTGGTGAAACTAACTTTGCCCTCAATGAGATAGCCTTAAGTAGAAAGAATACCACATCTATGATTACTGTAGAAACACATCTTGATGGTGAGTATTTAACGTCGTACTGGGCAGACGGCCTAATATTGGCTACTCCAACAGGTTCAACCGGTTATTCTCTTAGTTGTGGTGGTCCTGTTATAACACCAGAGGCCAACAATTTTGCATTAACACCAATTGCGCCTCATAATTTAAGTGCAAGGCCTTTAATAATACCAGACAAAACAACGGTTAGTTTTAGAGTTGAAGGTAGGGAAGATCATTTTCTAATGTCTTTAGATTCTAGAATAGTTACACTGCCAAATACAACTACAGTAACTATAGAAAAAGCAAGCTTTGGGATTAAGATGGTTGAGCGTTTAGAGGAAACCTTTTTAGATACCCTAAGAAAAAAGTTACTTTGGGGCGAAGATAGACGCAATTAAGATCTTGTTTAGTACAATAAAAGCTTGTAAATACTGTTTATCTCTAAGACAATTTGTGTCAAGTTGTTATAGGCTAATCATAATTATTATATTTGCAAACTTTGAAAAATTTATGAGGTATTTATTCCTAATTATTACAAGCATAATTTTTACACAAAATACTAATGCTCAAATTTATGAAGTTGGTGTATTTGCTGGTGGTAGTAATTTTATTGGCGATGTAGGTGCCACTAACTATATTTCTCCAAACCAGGTTGCTATAGGTGGTATTTTTAAGTGGAATAGAAGCCCAAGACATTCATACAGAGTATCTGTAATATTTTCAGATTTAGAAGGTGTTGATGGTAAATCAGATGATCCTAGAAGAGTTCAAAGAGGATATAAGTTTAATACAAGTATTATAGAAATATCGGCTGGTATGGAGTTTACATTTTGGGATTTTGATTTACATACCACTGGGATAAAAGGAACACCCTATTTATACACAGGTATCTCCATGGCTAACCATGAGAATTATTTTTTTACTCAAGACGGTCAATATACATCAGAAGATACTAGGAGCTGGGCGTACGGTATACCCATGGTTTTAGGCTATAAAACTAATATTAGCAATCATTTGGTATTGGCAGCCGAAATAGGTGCTAGGTATACGTTTTCTGATGAGCTAGACGGAAGCGTACCTGACAGTGAGCTTAGAGAACAGCTAAGCTTTGGTAATACAAATAGCAACGATTGGTATGTGTTTTCAGGAATTACCTTAACTTACACCTTTGGTAGAAGACCTTGCTATTGCAATTTTTAAGATGAGTTTAAAAGACAAAGTAAATAAAGAAAAACTTCCTAACCATGTAGCGATTATCATGGATGGCAATGGTCGGTGGGCAAAGCAACAAGGCCTAATGCGCGTTATAGGTCATGAAAATGGAACTAAAGCAGTGAGGCAAACTGTAGAAGCAAGTGCTGAGTTGGGTATAAAGAATCTAACACTTTATGCTTTCTCTACAGAAAATTGGAACCGACCAAAACTAGAAGTACAAACCCTTATGAAGCTTTTGGTAAAATCATTAAAAAAAGAAATAAACACGCTGCAAGACAACAATATTAAACTATCAGCCATAGGGTGCCTTCAAGATTTACCAAAAAAGGCACATCAAGAGCTACTCGATGTTATAGAAAAAACAAAAAACAATACAAATATGACATTAACTCTAGCGCTAAGCTATGGTTCTCGCGAAGAAATTGTTAATGTTATTAAGGAATTATCTATTAAAGTTAAAAATAATATAATTTCTTCTGAAAGTATTGATGAATCAATTATAAATAAGCATCTTTACACGCAAAATTTACCAGATGTAGACTTGTTAATTCGTACTAGCGGAGAACAACGAATCAGTAATTTTTTACTGTGGCAAATTGCCTATGCTGAATTATATTTTACAGATATTTTATGGCCAGATTTTAACAAAGACCATTTGTACAATGCGCTTATAAATTATCAAAACAGAGAACGAAGATTTGGAAAAACAAGCGAACAACTTACCCCATAAAAAAGTATCAATGTCCCTTGCTAAATTAATTGGTGTTGTATTATTTTTTACAATGCCTTTTTTGGGTATCGCACAAGCCCAGGAAGGTGCCAAGTATTTAATTAAAGAAATTACGGTTACAGGAAATACAAACTTTAGTCCGCAAACTATAATTGCATACTCTAAGCTTAGAAAAGATGAAGAGATTCAAGTCGGAGGAGAAAAAATAGCAAATGCAGTAAAGACCTTATGGAAATCTAATCTATTCAGCAACATAGATATTTTTGTTACAGATATAGACGGAAAGACAGCTAATTTAGAAATCCGTCTTATGGATTTGCCAGAGCTAAAGGATTTAACCATAGAAGGTGTTAAAAAAGGTAAAAAAGATGAGATTATTACCGAAAATAAGCTGCAATCAGGTGTTAAGGTCACAGAAAATCTTATTGCAACTACCAGAAATTATTTAACCAACAAGTACAAGAAAAAGGGATTTTTAAATGCGAAGGTTAACATTCAAACATCAGAAGTTATAGATTCTGTTGAGAAAGAGCGTGTTAACATGAGGATTAAGATAGATAGAGGTCAGAAAGTGAAAATTAAAGACATCAATTTTATTGGTAACGAAAAACTCTCAGACAAAAAACTTAGAAAGGCTATGAAAAATACCAAGCGTAAAAGTCTTAGCCCATTAAGAATATTTAAACGTTCAAAATATATAGAAGAAGATTTTAGAGAAGACTTAACGAGTATTGTTGATAGTTACAAAGAGAAAGGGTATAGAGATGCCAGAATTATTTCAGACTCGCTCATCTACAACAATGACAAAACCGTAAGCTTAGATATTAAAGTAGAAGAGGGTGAAAAATATACTTTTGGTAAAATTGATTTTGTAGGAAACACCGTTTACAGCGATAGACAATTAGCACTTCTTTTAGGAATAAAAGAGGGCGACACCTATAATGGCGTAGAACTTAGAGAACGTATAGATAACCCAAACGATCCCGACGCCTTAAGTTTAGCAAACACATACCAAAATAGTGGTTATATGTTTTCAACTATAAATCCTGTTGAGGTCAGTGCAGAAGGTAATGTTATTGATATGGAAATTCGTATTTCCGAGGGCAAGCCAGCTTACTTTAATAATGTTACTGTAGTAGGAAACGATGTTACAAACGATCATGTTATATACAGAGAATTGAGAACCCGACCAGGCGAGTTGTACAGAAAATCCGAAATTATAAGAACCTTAAGAGAACTTGGGCAATTAGGTTTCTTTGATGCCCAGCAATTAGTTCCAAATATAAAAAATCCAAACCCAGTAGATGGTACCTTAGATATAGAGTACGAAGTTGCAGAGCAAGGGTCTAGCCAAATACAACTACAAGGTGGTTATGGTGGTGGTGGTTTTATAGGTACTTTAGGTTTGTCATTTAATAATTTTGCGATTAAAGATATTTTTAACAAAGACGCTTACAAACCAGTACCTAGAGGTGATGGCCAAAGTTTAGCATTGAGGCTTCAGGCTAGTCAGTTTTTTCAAACTTACAGTTTCTCGTTTAGTGAACCTTGGTTAGGTGGTAAAAAACCATTTCAGTTATCTAGTTCTATTTCTTACTCTAAACAGTTTTTGTTTAATCAACAAACTAGAAGAGCAGATAAAAGCAGAAGATTTAACATCCTTGGTTTAACGGTTGGAGTTTCAACCAGACTCAGTGAACCAGATGATTATTTTCTTTTATCGCAATCTATAAGTTATCAAAACTATGACTTAAAAAATTACAATACTGGTTTATTTACTTTCGGTGATGGTACATCCAATAACCTTTCTTACACAATAGGATTAAGTAGAAATAGTCTATTTAGTGATCCAATATTTCCAACAGGTGGTTCTAGTTTTACAGCCTCGGCTAAATTTTCTTTTCCATACTCTTTAGTCAATGGTGTAGATTATAAAGCCTTAAAAGATGAAAGAGATGCGCTAGACCCAACAGATGCAGATGATTTTGCGCGTATCGGAGAAATAGATCAAGAACGTTTTAAGTGGTTAGAATTTTACAAAATAAAATTCAGAGCAGATTGGTATACAGCTTTAACCAAAAAACTGGTTCTAAGGCCAAGTGTAGAGTTTGGTTTCTTAGGCGCTTACAACAATGACAGAGGGGTTATTCCTTTTGAGCGTTTCTTTGTGGGAGGTGATGGTTTAGGAAATTTTGCACTAGATGGTAGAGAGATTATTCAGCTTCGTGGTTATCCAAATCAATCTCTGTCAACTACAGATGGTGGCTCAATTTACAATAAATTCTCGTTAGAGTTGCGCCATGCAATAACACTTGGTGCTCAAGCTAAAATTTATGCATTAGGATTTTTAGAGGGAGGGCAGTCTGTCAATAGTTTTAAGGATTTTAACCCTTTTAATGTAAGAAGATCTGCAGGTGTAGGCCTCAGGATTTTTATGCCTGCCTTTGGATTATTGGGTATAGATTTTGGACATGCTTTCGACGATCTACCAGATGGCACATCTCCAAGAAAATGGGAAACACACTTTATAATTGGACAACAATTTTAAGTTTGGCACGATATTTTCTAAATGCTAAATACCTATTTCATTATGGTGTTAAAATTTTTAAGGATATATTTCGTTAAATTTGAAGATTAGTAACACTAAAAAATGACGGAAAGATTGATAAGCAATTTAAAATGTCTCAAAACAAAAACAATCATGATGAAATTTAAAGTTCTTTTTTTATTGGCAGTTATAGGTCTAATGAGCTTTAGTAGTAATGCACAACGTGGTGTTAGAATAGGATATATAGATACAGAATATATTTTGCAAAATGTTCCAGAGTACCAAGAAGCATCCACACAATTAGACAAAAAAGTGCTTCAATGGAAAACTGAGATCGAAAAAAAACTTAGTGACATTGAGCAAAAAAAGAAAGAACTCGAAAACGAAAGCGTACTTCTAACCAAAGAGTTGTACGATGAGCGTATGGAAGATATTTCTTTTGAAGAAGCAGAAATTTTAGACTATCAACAAAAACGTTTCGGACCAAGCGGAGACCTTATGATTCAAAAACGACAGTTAATAGAACCAATACAAGACCAAATCTTCGCAGCAGTACAGCAAATAGCAGAGACTAAGAAGTTCGATTTTATTTTCGACAAATCTGCTGATGTTGTAATGCTTTATTCCGCAGAACGATATGATATTAGCGAACAAGTTTTAAGAACTATCACTAGGACATCTAAGCGAAATCAAGCAAAAAGCAAAAAGGAGCGCAAAGAGCTAGAAGAAGAAGAGGTCGTCCCTGAGGTAAGCGAAGAGAAAGATGAAAGACAGAAAGCTTTAGAAGAACGTAAGGCTGCTAGAGAAGCTGAATTAGCAGCAAAACGTGCAGAACGCGAAAAAGCATTAGAAGCCAGAAGAGTACGGCAAGACTCTATAAGAGCTGCAAAAAAACGCGAAGCCGACGAACGAAGACAAAAAATACTAGACGCTAGAAACAAAACCGAAGATGACGAAAAAACAACAGAAAACGATAGTATATCTACGGAAGAAAATGAAGCTAAAACTATAGTAGACAAAAAGCGAGATTCTACCACAATAAAAAAGGACTCTGTAAGTGCTAAAAAGCCACTCACAGCTGCTGAAATAAAAGCCAAAGACAGAGAACGTAGGAGAAAGGAATTAGAAGAACGCAAACAAAGAATATTAGAGCAAAGAAAAAAAGCGCGCGAAGAACGCGAAAAACAACTTAAAAGAAGAGATTCTATAGCTAAGGCTAAGAAAGAAGAAGGAAACAATTAATAATTATAACACACAAATACAATTTAGAAAAAATGAAATCAAAGATTCACGAACTCACTAAAATAAATAGATTTAACGTGAGTAAACATTTAAAATCATTATTATTTGCAACAGCACTTTTTATAGGAGCAACTAGTTTTATGTCGGCTCAAAGTAAAATTGCACATATTAATAAACAAGAGTTGATTAAAGCAATGCCTGCATATGCAGCAGCTCAAGCAGAAATAGAAAAATTGGGTAAAACCTACGAAGCTCAATTTCAAGACTCATTAAAAGAGATAGATAGTAAAGTAAAGCAATACAATGCTGAAGCAGCAGCACAAACTGAAGATGAGAATTTAAAGCGTATGAAAGAAGTTGAGGGTATGAAACAGTCATTAGCACAGTACCAACAACAAATGAATCAAGACCTGAGTAAAAAAGAATACGATTTATTAAAACCTATATTAGAAGAAGCTGACAAAGCAATACAGGCAGTTGCTAAAGCTCAAGGCTTTCAGTACGTATTAGATGCTGGTATGCTAATCGTAGCAGACGGTAAAGATTTAATGGCAGATGTAAAGGCTCATTTAAAAATATAATTAGTTTTTAAAATAAATTTTGAGAAAGTCGCTTTGTTAAAAGCGACTTTCTATTTTTGTAAGTATGAGTAATTATCCAATTGGTATTTTTGATTCTGGTGTTGGTGGTACTTCCATTTTTAAGGAAATACATGCCTTGCTCCCTAATGAAAATATAATCTACTTAGCAGATAGTAAAAATGCTCCTTATGGTAATAAAACTCAAGAAGAGATTAAGAGTCTTTCAATAAAGAATACAGAGCATCTGCTGGGCAAAAATTGTAAAATCATTGTGGTTGCATGTAATACAGCGACAACCAATGCCATATCCTATTTGCGAGCTAATTATGATGTTCCATTTATTGGCATTGAGCCTGCCATAAAACCAGCTGCTTTAAATACCAAAACCAACGCAGTGGGCATTTTAGCCACAAGAGGAACACTCAGCAGTCAACTCTTTCATAAAACTTCAGATTTGTATGCTAATGGCATAAAAGTGATAGAGCAGATAGGTGAGGGTATAGTGCCATTAATTGAATCAGGTAAGTTAAATTCAAGTGAAATGAAAGATCTGTTACAACTTTATTTAGAGCCAATGCTAAAGGCTAATATAGACTACCTGGTTTTAGGTTGTACGCATTATCCTTATTTAATACCAATGTTAGAAACAATGCTTCCTGAGGATGTGAAAATCATAGATTCTGGATTGGCAGTCGCCAAGCAAACAAAAGCAGTTTTGCAATCTCAAGATTTATTGAATTTAGATGGAGCAACGCCTTCAGTAAAACTATATTCTAATAGTAACGTTGAGGTCTTAAAATCGTTAGTAGATGGCAAGTTTGAAACCTCATTTTTAGATTTTTAAAGCTTATTACTCTTCTTTAAACCAGCTAGAATATTTCACGTAGTTATTTGCAATACGGTCAATTTCTCCAGAGATTAATTCCTCACTAATATCCTTTACTTTTTTAGCAGGTAAACCTGCATAGATACTACCAGATTCTACAATTGTGTTTTTGGTTACTACAGCACCAGCGGCAATGATACTATTGCTTTCAATAACGCAGTCATCCATTACAATGCTTCCCATTCCAATAAGTACGTTGTCGTGTATTTTGCATCCATGAACAATAGCGTTATGGCCAATAGAAACGTTATTGCCAATAGTAGTTGGCGATTTTTGATATGTTGCATGGATGACAGCACCATCTTGTATATTCACTTTATTTCCAATCTTTATATAATGTACATCACCTCTAACAACGGCATTGAACCAAATACTACATTGGCTTCCCATAGTAACTTCTCCAACAATAGTTGCGTTTTCGGCAACAAAACAATCTTCAGGGATTTGCGGATGTATATTTCTAACGGGTTTAATAATTGGCATAATTATAATTTTATGAATGAATAATTTTAAATCTTCTTCAATTTGCTAAAAACATCCCAAATAACCACACCAGTACTTACTGAGATGTTTAAAGAGTGTTTTGTGCCAAATTGTGGTATTTCTATAACTTCATCACTGGCAGTTACAACATCTTGTGCCACACCTCTAACTTCATTACCAAATACGAATGCGTATTTAGTATTAGGTTGAGGTTGAAATTTATCTAACATCGTAGCATGTTCAGCCTGTTCAATGGCACAGATTTTTACACCTTCATGTTTTAAATTGGTAACAACATCTATTGTGTTTTCTGCATATTCCCAATCAACAGTTTCGGTGCTTCCTAGAGCTGTTTTGCGAATATCGTTATGTGGAGGTTGAGCTGTAATGCCACAGAGGTAAATTTTTTCAATTAAAAAAGCATCACTCGTTCTAAAAACAGATCCAATATTATTCAAACTACGAATATTATCCAAAATGATAATTATTGGTGATTTTTTAGCGTCTTTAAATTCAGAAACATCGAGACGGTCTAATTCGCTATTTTTTAATTTGCGCATGTTGAAATGTTATGTGTTTTGTAAATAACTTATGCTTAAAAGACTTCATATAGTGAGGCTATTTGGCTACATTAGCAATCTTACAATTACAGCAAAAATACACATTTCTCTTGGCTAAAAAGGCAAAAAAAGAAACACCATTAATGAAGCAGTACAATGCTATTAAAGCAAAGTATCCTGATGCATTATTGCTGTTTAGAGTTGGAGATTTTTATGAAACCTTTGGTAGTGATGCTATAAAAGCATCAAAAATACTAGATATTATCTTAACCAAACGTGGTGCAGGTAGCGATAGCGAAACTGAATTGGCTGGTTTTCCGCATCATTCCTTAAATACCTATTTACCAAAGTTGGTAAAAGCAGGTGAGCGTGTGGCAATTTGCGATCAGCTTGAAGATCCTAAACAGACCAAAAAAATTGTTAAGCGCGGAGTTACAGAATTGGTAACGCCTGGCGTAGCATTAAATGATGATATTTTACACTCTAAGTCTAATAACTTTTTGTGTGCTGTTCATTTTGATAAAACCTACATCGGAATTTCGTTTTTAGACATCTCAACAGGTGAATTTTTAACCTCTCAAGGGGATGCAGAATATATAGATAAGTTACTTCAGAATTTTAATCCTAGTGAAGTGCTTATTTCAAAAAAATGCAGAAAGTCTTTCATTGAAACGTTTGGAAATGATTTTCATAATTTTTATCTCGAAGACTGGGTGTTTCAAGCAGATTATGCCAATGAAACATTAACCAAGCATTTTAATACTAAAACTTTAAAAGGGTTTGGCGTAGAAGATTTGTATGAAGGTATTATTGCTTCAGGAGTTGTGTTGCACTATTTGAGTGAAACAAGGCATAACAAGTTAGATCATATCGCAACCATTTCCAGAATTGCTACAGACGATTATGTTTGGATGGATAAATTCACCATTAGAAATTTAGAATTATACCATTCTACCAATGCCAATGCAGTAACCTTAATTAACGTTATTGACAAAACAATTTCGGCAATGGGAGGTCGTACCTTAAAACGTTGGTTAGCCTTGCCATTAAAGCATGCCGAAAAAATAAAACAACGCCATGAGGTTGTTAAGTATTTATTGGAGCATGATGTTGCGCTTCAAAAAATGCAAGGACACATAAAGCATATTGGAGATATAGAACGTCTTATTTCTAAGATTGCAACCACTAAGGTAAGTCCACGCGAAGTGATTCAGCTTAAAAATTCTTTGGAAGCAATTGTTCCTATTAAGTCTGTTGCAGAAAGTTGTGAAAATGAAGCCTTAAAAATTATTGGAAGTAGTCTTCATAATTGCGATTTACTACGCGAAAAAATAAAGCAAACGCTAAACGAAGAAGCTCCGGTTAATGTCTTAAAAGGGAATACTATTGCTGAAGGTTTTTCAGAAGAGCTTGATGAGCTTAGAGGTTTGTCAAAGTCAGGCAAGGACTATCTAGATCAAATGTTAGAGCGCGAGTGTGAGCATACAGGCATTCCGTCATTAAAAATAGCATCAAACAATGTGTTTGGCTATTACATTGAAGTTAGAAATACGCACAAAGATAAAGTGCCGCAAGAGTGGGTGCGAAAGCAAACATTGGTAAGTGCAGAGCGTTACATTACCGAAGAGTTAAAAGAATACGAAGCAAAAATATTAGGTGCCGAAGAGCGTATTTTAGCTATAGAGCAACAGTTGTTTGCGGAGTTGGTAAGCTGGATGCATCAATTTATCGTTCAGGTACAGCAAAATGCGCAATTAGTTGGTCAGTTAGATTGCCTTTGTGGCTTTGCGAGCTTGGCAAAGAGTAATAACTATTCTTATCCTCAAATTGATGACAGTTTTGAGCTAGATATTAAGGAAGGTCGTCATCCTGTTATAGAAAAACAATTACCATTAGGTGAAGCTTATATTGCAAATGATGTTTACCTCGATAGAGAATCGCAGCAAATTATAATGATTACTGGGCCAAACATGTCTGGTAAATCGGCAATTTTAAGACAAACGGCATTAATTGTATTACTAGCACAGATAGGAAGTTTTGTACCAGCAGCACAAGCCAGAATTGGACTTGTAGATAAGATTTTTACACGAGTAGGAGCGAGCGACAATATTTCTATGGGAGAATCTACGTTTATGGTAGAAATGAATGAAACAGCATCAATTCTCAACAATATTTCAGAACGAAGTTTGGTGCTGTTAGATGAAATTGGTCGTGGTACGAGTACCTATGATGGTATTTCTATCGCTTGGGCCATAAGTGAATATTTACATGAGCATCCTGCACGACCAAAAACATTATTTGCAACACATTACCACGAACTTAATGAAATGACAGAAACCTTTAACAGGATTAAAAACTTTAATGTAGCTGTTAAAGAATTAAAAGACAATGTACTTTTTGTTAGAAAACTAATTGAAGGAGGAAGCGAACATAGTTTTGGTATTCATGTTGCTAAAATGGCTGGTATGCCACAGCAGGTTATAAGCCGTGCAAATAAAATACTTTCTAAACTTGAAAAATCCCACTCAAGTGATGAGCTGACGGATAAAGTAAGATCTTTAAAAGACGATATGCAGCTAAGCTTCTTTAACTTAGATGACCCTCTTTTAGAAGAGATTAAAGACCAAATTTTACAAACAGATATAGATACGTTAACACCTGTAGAAGCCCTAATGAAGCTCAACGAGATTAAACGAATGCTCTTAAAGAAAAAGCAAGCATAGTTACGGTGTAATTTATTTAAAAAAAGTCTTTGCATTTATAAGATTTATTTTAAATTTGCATCCGCTTTTATAACAAAACAGTTCTTTAAAAAATGCGAAAGTAGCTCAGGGGTAGAGCATCACCTTGCCAAGGTGAGGGTCGCGGGTTCAAATCCCGTCTTTCGCTCCACAATAATATATACCAATTAAAGTTACAGCCCGTAACTTGATGCTGAAGTGGTGGAATTGGTAGACACGTTGGACTTAAAATCCAATGGCCATTATGGCCGTGCGGGTTCAAGTCCCGCCTTCAGTACAAAACCTCCTTTGTTTATTGACATTGGAGGTTTTTTGTTTTTATTAGGATCTAACTAAATTCTAGAACAACTTTATGTGTTGGTTTTACAATAGGTTTACGTAGTGTACAGATAGAGAAGCTTTAGCGCTTTGCTGAGGCTTTTGTTGCATTAATTTAATGAAAATCGGATTAATTGTTACTCAAATAATAGCCGCTTTTCTTTAATTTTTTAAGAATAAACGCATTTTCTGCCCTACTGCTAAGCGGTTTTTTTTAGCGCTATACATTACTATGGCACAGGTTTAATTCTTCAAAAAATAACAAAACAAAAGTTATTATTTATTTATATTTAGAATTTTAAAAAAGTTTAAACATGAGTATGTTCTATAATTATGATTTGGGTGGTGCGAAAATTTTTATTTTCGATGAATTTTTGGTAAACCAAATCGAAGAGGGTGAAACCGTAACACCAAAAGATAACGAGATTCTACGAAAAATTATTGACAGACATTTTAGTAATAAACCTGTTATTTATATATCTAACAGACATTTTTCGTATTCGGTAGATCCTTTGACTTATTTAACTACCTCAAAAATTCATAATTTATTGGCAATAGCTATTGTTACAGATAAACCTGTAGCACGCGATAATGCTCAATTTGAAAGCAACTTTTATTCTAAACCGTTTAAGATATTTGATACGCTGAGTCAAGCTATGGAATGGGTCCACAAAGTCATTCTCGAAGAATATGAAGGTTAATTTTGCACGTATACTAATTGACAAACCAAATTGGGTAATTAACTAAAATCTTAAAAATGTAATACTTAGTTTTGACCAGACTTTATTTTGTTACGGTATGTTATTTTAATGATTACATTAACGATGAGAACAGCCGAAAAACCTTTTCCATAAATTTAACGTAAACTGGTCTGTTGTTCCATTTTACTATTTCAAGTTGTATAGATTCTTGTAAATCTTCATAAAACTGATTGGACAATTGTTGTGCAATTATAGTATCGTAAGTAATAGCATTGATTTCAAAATTAAGATCAAAACTTCTAATATCTAAATTTGCGGTACCAACTACTGCGATTTCTTGATCGCACACTAAGGTTTTTGCATGTACAAAGCCTTTATTGTACTTATATATTTTTACACCTACTTCTAATAATTCTTGATAAAATGATTGAGAGGTAACATTTACAATAAATGAATCTGAAATACCTGGCACCAATAATGTTACTTTTACACCACTTAGAGCTGCAATTTTTATGGCATTAATGAACGAACTGTTAGGTATAAAATAAGGCGTAGTAATTAAGAGTTCTTTTTTTGCTAGCAAAATGGTTTGTACAAGAGAGTACATTATATTAGGATGGTCCGAATCTGGACCGCTAGCTACAATTTGTACGAGGTCGTTTCCATATTTTTTTTCTTCTTTAACAATAGGGAAGTAGTCTTGGGAAAATGCTATATTTTGTTTTGAACAAAAATTCCAGTCTGTTAAAAAAGTAAATTGTAAGTTCAAAACGGAGGTGCCTACTATTTTTAAATGTGTATCTCTCCAAAAGAGTTTGTTTTTTGACGTGTTTATGTATTTGTCAGAAACGTTTATGCCACCCACAAAGCCTGTTGTTCCATCAATAACAATAATTTTTCTATGATTTCTGTAGTTAAGTCTATTGGCAAAATGGATGAAATTAATTTTGTAAAATGGGAAGGCTTCCACACCTGCTTTCTGTAGTTTTTTTACAAAATTAGAGCGTATATTTTTACTGCCTAGGTCATCATAAATAAATCTAACCTTCACACCTTCTTGGGCCTTGGCAATTAATAATTCTGCAATCTCGTTTCCAATGGTATCATTTTCATATATATAATATTCTATATGAATATGGTGTTTTGCGGCTTTTAGACTATCAATTATTGCAGGAAATTTATTTTCGCCATTAATATAAAGTTGAACAGTATTATTATCTGAGCTAAAACTTTTGTCTTTAAGTAGGTTCAACATCGGATAAAAATTGCCCAACGTGTCCTTATGTTTTGCTAAGACCTTTTGAGAGTGTAACTGCTTTCTTTCGTTAATTTCAGGAAAGGCTTTTTCATCTATAAGAATCTTCTTTTGGTATAATTTTTTCTTTCTATAATTTAACCCTACGCTTAGATAAAAAATAATACCTACTACAGGAAATGAAATCACTAAAAGAAGGTAGGCAAGCCCTTTGCTTGGCGTAGTGGTATTAATAATAATTCTAATGCAAACAATGAGCAGTATAAGAATGTAAATTATGAAAATGTATAAAGGCAAATGTTCTTTAATTTTAGTGAGGCTGAATTCTAAGTTAAAAAGAGAATGTTTTATCTCTATTAATTTATTTCAGATTCTATTTATAGTTGAAAATTATCTGATAGGATTCTTAAACAAGCATAGAGTGACAGTTTTTTTAGCCTTTTCAGACAGCCTTTTTATGTGTAACTTATAAATTTAATGCAGCTCTTTTTTAATAGCTGCTTCTATTTCATCTAGTTTTAACTTTACTTCAGCAGAAACTTTATTCCAATTTTTATGAAGGCTTTTCATTTTAAATGCTAAGTAAGTATTAAATATACCACTAAATAAAAATCCCATGCCTGTCCATAGTACAAGCGTCATTCCTGCTAATGCAGGATTTCCAATTAAGATAAAAGAAAACACCATTCCTAAAGCTCCAATTATCATTAAGTTTTTCCATTCGCTTAGGCCATAATGTTTTAAATCCATAGAGGTGCCAAGAGCCCAAAATGAACGAAACAATATAGCGAAACCAACATAAAGCGATAAGCTTAATATTGAAACTGCAGGATTTGAAAGCAGCATAATTCCTATTACACTGTTTATAACACCCAAAAATAGAGTCCAGTTCCAATTTTCAATTTCTTTACGATTCATAATTGAAAAGAGTATTTCTAAAACGCCATTAAACAGAAAGGAAATACTAAAAATGATACTTAAAGCCAAAAACGAATTTTCTGGATTTATAAGCGTCCAAATTCCTGTGATAATCAATGAAATACCAATAATAAGTACGAGATACCAGTATTTAACGGATTCTTTTACTTTTTTAAAAAATAGATTCATGGTTTGTGTGCAAGTTTAATTGTTCTATGGTTTGGTGACTTACTTTTCAAAAGGAAAAATAATGTTCCAGTCGTTTTTCATATTGGCAATGGTCCAATTTTTTGCCATGGCTTCGTCAAGTCCTTTGTTAAGTTCACCAATTGGTGAATCCCTATCGTAAGCCCATTCTCTTGTTTCATCTGTATGGTGTACATATAACTTAAGACTTGGATGGGTGTTAGCATCTGTATAGTGTAACATTTCTAAATCACCATCAGAATTTCCAGCCGCAAAAATGGGTTTTTTACCAATATGTCTATAAATTCCAATAGGTTTACCATCGCCTCTATCTGCTAATACCACACCAGGTAACCTTATCACAGAGGCTTTGCCATCTGTATTGTCATATTCAGCTTCAACTGTGCTACCAACAATACGGTGTGAAGGAATGCCATATGTTTCTGTTGCCCACGCGCGCATAAAATCAATATCCCCACCCGAAACGATAAAGTTTGTAAAGCCATTGGCTTCTAAATAGGTCATCAATTCAAGCATGGGTTGATAAACAACAGCATTATAGGGTTGATTAAAACGAGGGTGTTTTGCAGTGGCCATCCAAGTCTTTACGGCTGACTTAAAATCTTCCGCATCGATATTGGCATGACTCGCCATGGCTATTTTAAGAAGGCCTTCTTTTCCAGATTTTAAAACGCCCTCCATATCATCTTCTAAAACCGATTTAAAAGGTTCGGTAGTTTTCCATTCGGGATGCTCTGGTGCCAATACCTTAATTTGGTCTAATGCAAAAAATAACTGAAAATAAATAGGCTGTTCTGCCCAAAGCGTTCCATCATTGTCAAAAGTGGCAATACGGTCTTCTACAGGTACAAAGTCTTGCGTACCTTCGGTTGTTACTTTTTTCACAAAGGCTATAATCTCATCTTTTGTTTTACCGTCATTCCATGAAGGTAATGGATCTGAGATGCTGCTAGTTTCTTGTTCGGTAGTTGTAGTAGTGTTGTCTTGCTTACAACTATAGGTAAGAACAAACAAGCTTACTAATACGATAATTTGTTTTTTCATTTTTATAATTTTTATCATTGTTTTCTATAATTAGTATTTTTTAATGGTCTTTTGAATTAAGTACCGTTGGTGTTTCTAATACACTAATTCAAAATTGTTTATCCGAAGCTCGCTGCCTATGGCACCAGTGAAAAAATCGCCCAAAGCGCTAGAGGAAAACACCACTGTAATGTGTGTTGGTGTATCTTCGGCATTGCCCCAAACCTCATCATCCCTAATATTAGCATATTCAAATTGAGGTAAGGATGAATCTAGTTGTCCATAAATAATATCTACCTCTAAGTTTGTAAATGTATCTACCTGCGTGTCGCTTCTAAACCAACCTGTGCCTATTCTTTCAATAACGTCTCCTTCTCTTTTTTCCAACAACACATAAATATCGCATTGGTCTGAGCCAGGAATTACGTTTCCGTCTTCATCTTCATAAGACTCGCCAGGTATATAAGTGTAGTCTAAACGAAAGGCATTTGGTTTTCCCGAGAACGGTGTGCCAAAATCAATATTACTTCTTGGATCTGCAGGATTAGGAAAACCATCTGTAAATTTTCCAGTAAATAAGGTGGCAGCTGCCATTCTTACTAAAAGTGGTGCCGCAACACTGGTTAGATTAACAGCAAAGTCACCATTTCCTAAATCCTCTGGATTGGTATTTGCGTCGCCAGCAATGGCTAAAGCTCTATTGGCAGTGCCCCAAACCGTTGTGTCCTCACTTTCTCCTGGTTGTTGGTAATCGCTAACTGGATACCAAAGATCGAAATTGCTGTTTGGTAACTGTGGATTTGGCAAGGTAGAAACCACTGTAACCGTCCAAATGGCAGTAGTGTTGTCTTCTGCAGTTACCGTATACAGTACTGGATTTGTAAAATCTTGTGGTTCGCTAGGTAATGGTGAAATAGTAGCGAGGTTTGATATTTCTATGTTAGAAGGTACTATGTTTTCTAAATTTACACCCTCACCAATGGGAATCTCTATTAACAGTTCCTCTGCATTTATAGTAGTTGTACCATCTTGCATAGGTAGTTGAAAAGCGGTAATGGCTTTAAATGAAGACAAACCGAATTTATCCTCCTCTATGCATGAATGAAGTGTTGCTAAACTTAGAACCAGGCAGATTATAAATTTTATATGTTTCATATCTAAAAGCTATTTAAAGTAATAGGCGACTCCTAAACTTAATTCTAAAAGGTTGAGCTTTAAATCTATATTAGTGGTTTGAACTTTTTCTTGGGCATCGACATCGTTGTTCACTGTTTTTTCATCAAGTCTTGCGGAAAAACCAGCAACACCTACCGTTGTTTCTAATGCCCAATTTCGATTAAAAAATAGTACAAGGCCTGGATTTATACCCAATTGAAAATCTATAAAGTCAGTTTCTATTTTATTGACGTCGTTCATCATAAAATCGCGTTGTAAAGATTCTCCAAACGTGAAACCTAGTTGCGTTTGAACTATAATTTGAAGTCTTCCTGCCCCAATTGGTATATACTGTCTAAGGTTGGGTAAGAATGAAAAGCTTTGTTCCAACAAGTTAGACTGCACCTCCATGTCGTCTTGATCTAAAAATGTAATGACCTCCTTTGCCCTACCATATCCAGCCGAAAACCCTAAGGTTAGGTTGTCTTTTATGGCAAAACCTGCATTGGCTGTTATTGTATAATCGTATTTGTTCTGGTCTATAACCTGTCTTATCAGCTGGTTTTCGTTCTCTGCATTTCTTTGATCTAGGGAAAAATTCAAGGAACTGTAAAATCTCCCTTTATTAATTTTATAGTCAATTTCATTAAGACTAATATTATCTTGGCAATACGCCTTTGCACTAAATAGTATTGGTATGAGGTAGTACGTTAAGTTTAGTTTATACTTTTTGGTCATAATATACCTTTGAGTTCTATAATTTGTTTCTTTTTATATCTAATCATTTGATGTTTTTCTTATTAGATAATAACTCCCTGCCAATGCTATCAGAAGCACACCAATCCCTATGTATGAAATTGGATCTAAATGCAAATCTAAATCGATGATATGTCTTGCGAGACCTATCAATGCTACTAATAAAACAACCTCAGCTTTTACAGTATTCTCTTTAAGATAGATTTTTACAGTATGTAGTAATTCAATACCGATTAAGACCAACATAAAACCACCAAAAATGGTATGCAGATAGATTAAAATATTGTTTTCTTGTGTAATATTTGTATTTAATGTGTAGGTAATACCATCATAGAGTAGAATAAGAAAAACAACAGTAGAATATATGACTACGGTTAATAATGCAAATAAGAGTACAATTATTATAACGCGCTCTATGCTTGCTACGATATTTAATATTTTCGAGTTTTTCATTTTGTTTTTTCTGGTTGTTTTAATGCTAACTCACAAAAAAGATGCGTTTTATAAGAATATTCTCGAACGCAGACCAACAACAGGTATAAACGATGCATTGGGATTTAAAGCCGGATTAGCCACTAACTGAATATTTGGTGTCAGTTGCATTTGATGCGCTACTTGCCATCTGTAAAAGATTTCTGAAGTCCACTGATCGTCCAAACCAGGACCAAAAGTCGTTTCGTTTGGTTTTCCCCAATTTAGGCCAACACCCAAAACATGGCTTCCCATATAATAACCTACACCTGCGCTAACAGAGGCTTCGTAAAGACTGCCACCATCTTTGGTCCAACCACCTCTTAAAAAAGGTTCGTATTTTCCTGCAAGCATTGTTGTACCACCAGCACTGATTCCCCAACCACTTGGTGAACCGTAAAAATTACTTTCATCAATTTGCCAAAGAGTAACGTGGAAATTGTTTACAAACGCCATTTCCTTACTTTTTACGATACCCAACTCAAAGGTTTTAAAGGTTTGAAAATCGCTAAAAAACGTATCAAAACCTTTAAAAATATCAGTTGCTCTTGCATTAGCGTCCGTAATACTGGCAATGGCATACACCTTGTCGGTTAACCATGCGCTTAGCATTACACCAAGCGTACCATCTGGCAAACCACCAATAGTTGCAGAACCTACAGAGAAAGCTAAGTTGTTAAAGCTTTCCCACGGACTTGCCAATGCGTAAACGTCGGTCCAGTCCGAGCTATCTAAAAACCCTGCATAACCCACAACCCTTCCGTTTGCGAACGATTGTCTCCAATACAAGTTAGTAGTTCTAAAACCTTGGTCGCTATATAATGGGTGTAGCGATCCTGCATAACCAATTTCGAATCCTAATTGGGAAGGCGTTAATTCAGCATAACGATGTCTGTGTTCAATTTTGTAAACAATGCCACCAGTATCATTAGTGCCATGGCCTATAAGATCCCAACGGCCATAAAGTCTGGCAATACCACTTGCCGTGTGGTTGTTGTTGCCTAAACTTTCTGTAGCTCCCATGTAAAGCGAGTTATAATCGAATCCAATTTTAAAACCTGTTTTTTTATAAAAGGCTTCTTTAGCTTCAACCGCTTTATCAATAAAATCCTTTTTAATGGTAGGATTCTTATCTTCAGCATCTGCTTTAAGCTGATTGTTAGCATCCGAAGGGCTCAATAACGACGGTCTTTGGGTTTTCGTAGTATCCTGCTGCGTTTCATTTTCTTGTTGTGCATGTAATGTGTCTGTGCTCAGAGAAAAAAAGACAAGCATTGAAAACGCTAGAAGTGAAAACGCATACGATTTAGACTTTAATGGTTTCAAGATATTAGAAAAAAGTTGAAGCTTTAGCATAACATTTTAGGTTTAAAAAACAATAAAAACAGATTACAAGCCTATTGGCTTTGTAACCTGTTTAAAGTTAGAATTACTTCAAAGTATTCTTATACACTTTTCCGTCTTTCATTATAAGTTTGATGTTCTTTTCAGGATCTGTCAATAACGTAAGATCTTTCAGCGGATTTCCGTCAACTACCACGATATCTGCATAAGCACCTTCTTTTACAACACCTAAAGCGCCTTCTTGGTATGGGTGACGCTTGCCACTGCGCTCTAAAAGTTCAGCATTTAATGATGTGGCTTGTACTAAAATTTCGTAAGGTGTATAGTATTTTAAACGTGCTATAAACTCTTGTGGTTGGTAGGTGTTCATGTCTAATCCACCAACTAAATCGGTACCAAAGGCCATTTTTACACCTACTTTTTTGGCTAATCTGTAACCATTATCAGCACCTTCTTTTGCCTGTAAATATTTAGGTGCCGCAACTTCGTTCATACCAGCTTCTTCTGGTGTAGAGCTAAATGCCATAAACTGCGTTGAAAAGAATACATCTTTTTCTTTCATTAATTGGAAAGCTTCCTCTGAGGCGAACAAGCCATGTTCAACACTTCTAACACCCGCATTAATGGCGTTCATCACCGACTCGGACGTGTAGGCGTGTATAGTAGCATACGTGCCCCATTTTTCAGCTTCCTTAACAATGGCTTTTAACTCTTCAATGGTGTATTCCGTAACATCTAAGGGGTCATGAGCGCCTAAAATACTGCCACTTCCCATGATTTTAATTAGAGATGCACCAGAGCGAAGGGTTTCCCTGGTTGCTTTTTGTACTTCGGCAATACCATCGGCAATGGTGGTCCAGCCTCTGATATATGCAGGATCGATTTGACCTGCAAAATACTGTGACCAATTAATTTGTCGCGCATTAAAATCACCATGACCAGCAGATTGGGAAATCATTTTACCTGCAGCAAGAATACGAGGGCCAATAACAGCTCCTTCATCAATAGCCATTCGTAAACCAATGGTTGGGCCACCAGTATCGCGAACCGTTGTAAAACCGCGCATCAACATCTGTGTGGCATTGGTTGCTGCTTTTGCGCCCATGTAGCCTTCTGGTGAACTGTAAATAAGATAATCTACCTCACTGTGCAACGCTAAGTGCGTATGTGCATCTATAAAGCCTGGAAGTAGTGTTTTTCCGGTGACATCAATAACTTCTGCACCTTTTGGTGCCTTTAGGTTTTTACCGATTTGCTTAACCAAATTATTTTCGATTAAGATGTCGGTATCTTCCATTAATTTCTCGTTAATACCATCAAAAACTGTAGCATTAGTGATGAGTATATAGGACATTTTTTCTTTGTCTTGCCCAAAACTATTAAGACTAACAGCTAAAAGAAGTAATCCTAAAATAGCATGCTTCATTGTGTTTTTCATAATAAAATATTTTAGATGAATTAATTATTGATTTAAAGTATTCTTATAGATTTTACCATCTTTCATGATGATTTTTAAATTTTTCGCAGGATCGCTTAAAAGCTTTATATCCTCTAAAGGATTACCATCTACCACAACGATATCTGCATAAGCCCCTTCTTTTATAACGCCTAGTGCACCTTGTTGATAAGGATGACGTTTGCCGCTACGTTCAAAAAGTTCGGCATTGTTTGAAGTGGCTTGCTTTAATATTTCATAGCCTGTAAAGTATTCTGCACGTGCCAAAAACTCTAAATTTTGGGCCTTGGCAACTTCCAATCCTCCCAAAAGATCGGTACCGAACGACATTTTAACTCCTACTTTTTTAGCATTTTTATAACCGTTGGTTGCACCAGCCTTAGCCTCATTATACTTAGCAACCGACTCACCAGTCATACCAGCTTCCTCAGGTGTTGCGCTGTACGATAAAAATTGGGTTGAAAAGAAAATATCTTTCTCTTTCATTAATCGCATGGCTTCCTCAGAGGCAAATAATCCGTGTTCAATAGCTTTTACGCCAGCTTCAATAGCATTCATAACAGATTCTGAGCTGTAAGCGTGAATGGTTGCGTAGGTGCCCCATTTTTCAGCTTCCTTTACAATAGCTTTTAACTCTTCTAATGTATATTCAGTAACGTCTAGCGGATCGTGTGCGCCTGTGATACTACCGCTTCCCATAATCTTTAATTGGGTGGCACCAGCTCTTAGAATTTCGCGCGATGCTTTGATAACTTCAGATTTTCCATCTGCAACAATGGTCCAACCACGTGTGTAGGCCAAATCAGTCTGACCCGTAAAATGGTTAGATTGGTATTTCATACGTGTATCAAAATCGCCATGGCCAGCCGTTTGTGAGATAAAAGAACCACTTGGAAGAATACGTGGTCCTGGGATGGCGCCATCGTCAATGGCTTTTTTTAACCCAAATGCTGGTCCGCCAAGGTCTCTCACCGTTGTAAAACCACGCATTAGCATATTTTCGGCATTTTTTGCAGCCATAGCACCAAGGTAACCGTCTTGAGAGCTGTAAATGAGATATTCAATATTGTCATTCCACATTATATGTACGTGGCAATCCGTTAAGCCAGGAATTAAGGTTTTTCCTGCAATATCAATAACTTCTGCGTTTTTAGGTGCTTTAATATTTTTTCCGATTTGTTTGATAAGATTATCTTCGACTAAAACATCGGTGTCGGTCATTAGTTTTTCGTTTACACCATCAAAAACAGTAGCATTGGTAAACAATACAAGTGTTTTTTCTTTGTCTTGCGCATAAGTTTTAACGCTAATAAACAAAAGGGCTATTAGAATAAGCTGAAGTCTTAATTGTTTTTTCATTAGTATTTAGTTTTAATCGTTGTATGAGTTGTTTTACGTTGTTTACAGAAAAAATGTTGCGCCAATACGCAAGGTGTGTATTTCGGCCGTTAGGTTTGGATAGTAACCAATATTGGCTTTTAGTTTGTTTGGAATAATCATGTGGTTAAGGTTGAATTCGCCCGTCCACTGCTCGTTCCAATCGCCATCGGTATTTAGCATTGTAAGTATTGGGTTTACAAAGAGAAACCAACGATCGTTAAAACGGATACTCATATTAGCTTGCGCACCAAAACCCGTACTTGAGGCTTTAAGCTCGTCTGGGATAAGGTCTGTGCCTGGTTTTGTAACATGTACAGCACTTAAACCCGGAAACATTAATACTTTTTTTGAAATGGCAAAACCGTAAATAGCACCAACAGAAGCTACAAGGCTACTTGTACCCAAGCCATTTTCAAAAGAACCTGTTGGGAGTGTAACATCTACAAAAGGTGCAATGACCGAAAATTTTTCTTTAGTCATTACACGCTTCACCACTGTAAAATAGCGTAAGCGTATATCGCTGAGTCCAAATTTATTGGTAGCATCGTTGTATAAAATAGGGACTTCTGCCAGCACTAAATTATCTGGATTAAAGGTATAGATGACATTGCCTCGAAATCCGTAGAGATTAGTGCCATCTTCGCGAGTTGTATATTCAAATAAGGTATTTACTTGTGTGTAAAAATTGGTTGGGTTTGAGGCGTCAACTTGTTGCGATTGATTTGCCTGATCGTCTTGAGCTTTTATAGCTAAAACACTTAAAAATATTAAACTTAGACTTAGATAAAAATGTTTCATAAATTGATGTTTAAATGAGTTGTAGATTGCGTAATATTAAGTTATTGATATCGCTTGGTGTATGAACAGAAACGTTAATCTGTTCTAATATAGATGCTCTTATCTTAAATTCGGTATTAACGAGTTGCTCCAAAAAAATTAGAAAGCTTAGGGTTTTAAAGTCCTCGTCCAATTGCTCTAATGGCACATCCCAACTAAATTTTGATGCTCCAATATTAAAATTAGATACAAAAATATGTTGTAATACAATTTGTATTTCTTGTTGTGACATCACATTTTTTTGAATAACTGTGTGTTACAAAAGTCGATGTATAAGCTTTGTTATAAATGTTCTGTTGTTACAAAAACATGACGAGATGTTACATCTTAGAAGGAGGTTTTCCATATTTATCCTTGAAAGAACGTGAGAACTGGCTCGGTGAAGTAAAACCAATTTCGTAAGCAATTTCAGAGATATTCAGTTGCTTTTGAGATAATAGTTCTAGCCCTTTTTCTAGTCTTATGTCTTTTACAAATTCAGAAATGGACACGTTAGTTAAGGCTTTCAGTTTTCGATATAAGTGTATACGGCTTAAAGCAAAATGCTTACCTATGATATCACCGTTTAAATCGGTTTCCTGAAGGTTTTCAAGAATGTAAGCTTTGAGTTGAAGTATGAAGGCATCTTCCTTTTCAAACGTATCATCGAGACTTATTTCGTTTTGATTATATCTGTTTTGAAGGGATTGTCGTATCTCAATGAGATTTTTAACTCGGATATTAAGCTCTTTAGGATTAAAGGGTTTGGTTAAGTAATCGTCTGCACCACGTTTTAGACCTTGTAATTTGCTGTCTGTATTGGTTTTTGCGGTAAGCAAGATAATAGGAATATGTGATGTGCTAATTTCGTTTCTAACAGCCTCTACCAATTGAAAACCATTTATTTTAGGCATCATGACGTCGGATATAATAAGGTCTGGAATTGAAGATAAGGCTTTTTCTAACCCTTCTTTGCCATCTTTGGCAGTTGCGATGTTGTATGTTTTTTGCCCAAGGCATTGTGCAATATAATCACGAATATCTTCGTTGTCTTCTACCACTAAAACATCAAGTTTTTCATCAGTTTCGGTTTTTATAGAAATAGGCAGTTCATGATATTTCATTGACGGTATTAGAAACTCATTTTGATGGTTTTGGATGTAAGGTTTTAGATAGACATCAGCCAAGACAGGTAGTAAAACCCTAAAGGTAGAGCCTTTGTTAATTTTACTAGTTACAGAAATAGAACCACCTTGCAGCTCTACGAGTTCTCGGACTAATGCCAGGCCTATACCAGTACCATCGTTAGCACGTGTTGAGGACAAATCTGCTTGATAAAACCTGTTGAAAATACTATCCTTATTTTTTTCTTCTATGCCTACACCCGAGTCTATAACGTGCAGTTCTACGGCCGTTTTGCCCTGGATATTGCTCGGACTTAAAACCACTTTAATAACTCCGTTTTTTGGTGTGAACTTAAGTGCGTTTGATATTAGGTTATATGTTATTTTGTCCCATTTGTCAATATCAAAATTGATATTCCATCGAGGTTTTTTGCTTTGAAATGATAGTTGCTGTGCATTTTGTGCGGCCAAACCTTGAAATCGACCTACCAATTCGTTAGTGTGTGAAACAATATCAGCATTTACAGCTTCAATAGGCATTTGTTTACTTTCTAATTTAGTGAGATCTAATAATTGATTAATAAGCCCTAAAATGTGCTTAGCGTTATTTAGTATACCTGTGGCACGTCTTTTTAATATTGCTGCAGGTGGCGGATTATCTATTATCTGTTCTAAAGGACCAACAATTAGTGTTAGCGGTGTTCTAAATTCGTGCGTAAGATTTGCAAAGAAACGACCCTTGGCAATATCTAAGGCTTTAAGTTCTTTGGCTTGCAATTCTATGATTTGTTTATCTTTTTCAATCTGCTGTGTTCTACTTGCTACCTCTGCCTCGAGTTTAATTGTTGCCTTATTGAGTTTTATTATGCGCCATTTAAAATAAAAGTAAATACAAAGTAGAAGTATAATGAAGAAGAGGCTTATATATTGCCATTTTAGATAAAAAGGTTTGTCTACAATAATTGGAATAAGTAATTCGTTGTTGGACCAAAGATCGGAGTTGCCTTTTGCTTTTACTCTTATGGTATGGTTGCCATAGGGGAAATTGAATATAGAAATCTCATTGTCCTTAGTGTAGATCCATTGGTTATGGAAGCCCTCTATTTTATAAGCATATTGATGGTTAGATATGTACTTATAATCTAGTAGACTAACTTCGAATTTAAGTATCTGATTGTCGTAGTTTAGCTTAATTGGGTCTGTGGGTTTGGCTTTTACCGACAAGGGTTGAAACTCTTTTGCATTCTTTTTTAGTAAGCTTGCTTTTAGTAAATAAAGAGGGTTATCCTCAATTTTTTTTTCCACAAAATCTCTAGGATGAAAAGACGTTACTCCATTGACTCCACCAAAATATAATGTTCCGATGCTATCCTTAAAATGTGCATAAGCGTTGAATTCATCATTGGCTATCCCATCGCTTTCAGTGAATACTTGAGTGTCTTTACTTATTTTATCAAAACGCATTAGCCCATAATTACTGGGCAACCATAGGTTATTATAGTCATCTTCGTAGATTGCATAAATGGTATTGTTGGAGAGACCGTTTTGTGTTGTAAATGTTTCTAATGTTTCGTTATTTCTATGCCATTTAATAAGTCCTTGGCTTTTTGTAGCAAGCCAAAAAACACCATCATCATCGATGTGAAGGTGGTTTAGATTATTTGTTGGCAAACCATTTGCTGTAGAAATATGTTGGGTGATTTTTTCTAAAGTAGCATCCATTAAAAATAGCCCTTTGTTAGACACTATCCATATACCATCTGCAGTGTATAGAAACTGTTTAATTTGGCTGCCTTCAAGTTTTTTAAAGTTGGTGTAGTCTAATATGTTTTTGTCATCATCTAAATACGAGAGACCATTACCAGTACCGATCCAAAATTTTTTAGTGATGGGGTTTATGTATGGTATGTTTAAGGATTTGTAAGGTAGCTTTTCATACCGATGCCAATTTTTTGTTTTTAAATTATATCTGTAAAGAAATTTTCCAGTAGTGCCTAACCAGAGGTTTCCCTCTTGGTCACTAATAAAACCTGTTGCTATTTTATCTGGCATCACAGCACTGGACTCTACATTGGTTTTTAAATTATAAATAGCGAACTTATTATAACCACTAATAAACAAGGAGTCTTTTTCTTTGTAAATACCTCTAATGCTATTATTGGGTTGAAAAAGATTAAAAGCGTTCTTTTTGGCTATGATTTTAAAAATACCCCTATCTGAAGTAAGCCACAAAATATTTTGGCGGTCTATAAAGTAATCATTGAATTTAATATTGGAGACATTGCCATAAGAGGTTATTGGTGTTTTGGTATTTAATTTTTCAAAACCGCTTTTAAATAAGGTGTCGTTTTGAAAAAAAACTGTTTCGGTGTCATTGAACTCTATAAGTTGAAAATTGTTTTTAAAACCTTTGTCTAATCGCGTAAGCGTATCATCTTTTACCTCCCAATATTCTTTTTCTAATTTGGAGTTATAACCTATTGCCACCAAGTGAGGCCTTGTGGTTAGTATTTTTTTGAAAAAGAAATCTCTCTTGTTAAGGCTAAATGTTTTTAAAATATTTCCCTTGTCATCTATTTTAATGATCTTGGTATTGTAGTAAGCAATCCAATAGAACCCTTGCGCATCCACTTCGCAATGTACAGGACGGTTTTTGAATTCTGGGAGTTTAAAAATTTGTTTAAACGTACCATCATATTTGTAAATGACTCCATCTCTTGTAGTTAAAAAAATAACATTGTGCTTATTTTTAGATGGGTTCAACGAAAAGATAGAGTTAGATTTAATTAAACCATTAGAAACCGATTCTAAAGAGTAAATAGAATCGGTTTCGGTATCTAATATTCCGCTTTTTAATGTGGCTGCATAAGCAATATCCTCACAATACCAAATGCGATTTTTTTGGTCTAATGCTATTGAAAGTTTTGCGTTTTCATTAATATTAAAAAAAGAGAGATTGTAATTTTTAAACCCATAACCATCGTACCTTACAAGGCTTCCGATGGTGCTTATCCAGATAAAGTTATTCTGGTCTTGCACAATATCAAATGTATTGTTGTTAGGTAAACCGTCCTTGAGACTAATGGATTGTAGCTCGTAAATTGTGTTTTGAGCAGCACCTCTAAAGAGACTAAAAAAGATGAGCGGAATACATATTATTTGTAAATATTTAATCATATAACATAAAGAATGCACCTTTAAAAAAACAAGATAAACAGGTTTGTTGCTAAAATAATGTAATATATTGACTACGAAAAGATATTATATGCTTTAGAGAATTTTAAATATTTATGAGCCAGTTATTTGTAGGTGTTTTGGCTTTATTTTAAAGCCAAAACACCGCGAGACGTTAAAATCAAATTTGGTTTATTATAGCTCACCATGCAAGCATAAGGCAAAAGCCTAGATAAGATAATAGCCTTTTGATATTAACAACTAGTTAGAGCAGTAGGTTTGGTAGAGAACACAATCTTTTGGTTAAAAATAAATCCTCAATACAGCATTAGTGGTTAGCCCTAATGAAAGTCTTATAAATTTTTCAACTTGGTTACTATCATTTATTCTGAAGAAATTATTAATTAAATTTTTTCGATTAGAAATATTCCAAATAGATGCTCCTAACTCTGATCTAAACGTGTTATTGATTTTGAACTTAAATAATGCAGAGGCATCAATTCTAAGATAGTCAGCTAATCTATCATTATTTGCATGGTCAAAATTAACAGTGTTGTCTATTATTTCATTGTTGGCAAGAGGTACTGATGTTGGTTGTCCGGTTCTGTAATTAATCCCAGCAGAAATATTCCAATTTTTATTGCTGTAGGTTGTTCCAAATGTAAGAGAATGGGTAATGTCAAAATTACTTGGAAACTCAATTTCATCTAACATTTTAAAAGTATAAGTATTGTTTATATAAGAGTAACTAAGCCACGTATTAAAATGCTTGATGTTTTTGCGAAGTAAAAGCTCTAGTCCATAAGCTGTATAACTTCCTTTTTCTCTTGTAAACTCGTATTTTGTGGTGAAACTTTGACTTTGTGTTGTTATACCATCAACTTCTTTATAAAATCCTTTAGCATCTAATAACCAATTATTGTTTTTATAGGTTACGCCAAAAGAGGCTTGTTTGCTCTGTATAATAGGTATACTGTCGTTCTCGGTAAGTTGCCAACGTCTTCTCTCAATACCTAAAAAGTCATTCTGAAAGTTTATAATCTGAGAGGTACTTTGGTGCTTAAACTCGCCTTGAGCCTCAATTTGAATATGTTGGTTAATTGCCGTTCTAATGCTCAGCCTAGGTTCAATAATTAGTTTACTGAATTGTGCTAAAAAATTTCCTCTTATACCACCTCTAATAGAAACGGTATTACTTTGGTTTTTAAACCAAGCTTGCCCAAATATGGCATGCTCGTGGAGTACTTCTTCATCGCGTCTAACAAAACGAGGGAGATCGATATCATTTAAGTTTATGACTTCTGTTTCTGTAAATTGATAGCCAAGGTTATAAGCCAAGTTGTTGTGCTCAAGACGATTATTTAGCTTAATACTTGTTTCTGACACGCTGTTTTCTTGTAAAAAACGTTGCTGCTCCAATATATTAGCGTTTACTGCATTTAATTTATAATCTGTATTGTAAATGTTGATATCGGAACTTAGCTTATCGTTCCATAACCTTTTATAATTTAAGCCAAAAGCAGTACTTGTTTGAGACGCGCTACTTTGGCGTGCTTGATTGCTATTATTGATTACAGCATTTTCGTCAAAACTTAAATTATTATTGATAAGAATAAAATTTAAACGAAGATAATCTTTATCACTTGGTTGGTATAACCATCGTAAAGCGGCATCATGAAAGTCGAAATCTCTGTCAGAATTAGTGACATTATCTACATTGGTTTCAGCTTCGGTTTCTTGGGTTATTCTGTCAAAATAAACCTCATAAGTGGGTGTTCTAACTAAGTCATCTAAAGATTTTCTAGACGCTAGTTGAAGAGATGATTTACGCCCAATAGGAATATTTGAAAAGAGTTCTGCATTTAAAAAATTAATACCAAAAACGCCATTAAATTTTGAGTCTATCTGATCTTCTGTTTTTATAAGCAGTGTGCCAGAAACACCATCAGTTAATGCCACGTCAGAGCCGTTGTTGATAATACTAGCCTTTTGCGTCATTAGTGGATTAAAACTAGAAATTAAACCAAAAAAGTGACCTGTTTGATACATTTTTATATCATCCCAAAGCATAAGGGTTTGGTCGTGAGAACCACCTCTTATATTAATGTTAGATACCGTTTCATCAATACTTAAAATACCTGGAAGCGCTTGTACGGTCTGTAAGACGTCAGATTCTATTAAGCCAGGTAAAAGGCTAAATCTTTTATAGTCTATCGAGGTAGTCCAATCCTGTCTTTTATTAATACCTTTTACAAGATAGGTTTCAATAAGTACAGGTGCAATAATTTCTTCTTGCATCAAAAGAGTTATAGTTGCGCAGTCCTCTAGATTAAAAAATGAAGCTTCTCGCTCAATAGTTTGAAAGCCTAGGTGTCTTATGGTGAGTAGTTCATTTTTAGATTTCAACTCAATTTCAAAATAACCGTTTTCATCAGATATAGTATAAGCAGATTTACCATAAATAGTTACATTCTCAATTGCTAATTGGGTTTCTGAGTCTGTTATAAAACCACATATTGACAAGGTTTTAGAGATGGTATAGACATAATTACTTACCTTTTCAAAAACCAAATTAGTTTGTTCCTCTAATTTTTTAAGTTTTTTTGAAATACTTAACTCTTTAGGTAATGGTACAACAACGATGTCTTTTAACAAGCTGCTCTCATAGTTAAATGTTACAGAGTGCTGCTTGGTTATTTTTTCTAAAACTGTAGATATTGAGATGTTTTGTAATTCTGTTTGTCCTTTTAAATTCAGACTATAGGATATGTACAAAATAAAACAGAATATATAAATTTTAGTTCTACTCATTCCTTGTAATGACCACTTTATTATTTTCAATAGTATAGGTCAGACCAAGAGGTTTGGCGATAGATTTTAGGGCCTTATCCAGATTACCATGTTCAAAAGCTCCTGTAAAATTAGCATTGAAATTAGTAGGATATTGAACGTTAATATCAAAATGTGTTTCGAGTTCTTTGACTACTTTGGTTAGGTCGGCATTTTCAAAAACACTCATGTTTTTTAGCCAATAAGGTTCTGTTACAGCAATTTTTGACTTTAAGCCTTTACTTTGCGCTAGACGGAACTCTGTTCCTGCAGCTAGCTTAACATTTTTGTCATTGTATGTAACCTGCACAAGACCCTCGTAGCAGGTGACTTTAAAAATATTGTCTCGCGAGATGACATTAAATTCCGTTCCTAGAACGCTCACTGTACCATTAGAAGTATTAACATCAAAACGACGCCCTTTCTCAACATCAAAAAAGGCTTCGCCATTGAGCTGTAAAACTCTATTTTTATTCCAATTATTCTCGTTAAAAGCCAATACTGATAATTCATTTAGCTCTACAATTGAGTTGTCTGGCAGCGTTACTGTTGTACTCTCGTTAGCCAAAGTTTTTATTTCCGTTTCTTGACTAAAGAAAAATGTAAAATATAGACCTAGTGCAACAATAACCACACTTGCTACTTTTATAAATGGATTGAACCAATCAATTTTTCTAACGGGAGTTTTGTGTTTTTTGTAGCGTTGGTTAAAACTATTAAAATCACTTATTTCTGAGTGGTTTGAAGCTTTAAAATGCTTAGCATAGTCTACAATATAAGTGCTAAAATCAGCGTCATCTAGTTGCTGAAAGGCTTCTTTTTCAGCCGTAGAGAGCTCATTTTTTAACCATTTTTTTATTAATTCATCCTTCGTCATAAGATGTTCTATTTATTATATAACAACCTTCTATGTGTTTCTCCCGATTATTTTTTTCTAAAGGCTTCAAGTTTGTCTTTCAGAATATTAAAAGCACTATAAATTCTATACTCTACAACCTTTTGAGTAATATTTAGCATTTGAGCAATTTCTTTATGGGTTTTACCTTCTACCTTACTTAATAAAAAAGCAACACGTTGTTCTTCTGTTAGTGACTCTAAAACATTTTTGTACTGCTCTGCAAATTGTTCTTTTTCTAAAATAAATTCTGGAGTTTCATAAGTATAATTTTTAGAACTTTCTCGTTGGTGTTTTAGAACCACTTTTTGGTATTTTAGTTCATTAAGGACCAAGTTATTTGCAACGGTGAATAAAAAAGATTTTGCCTTAGAAAGACTTACTGTTTTACAGTTATCCCATAGCTTTATAAAGGCTTCTTGAGCTTTATCATCTACATTAATTTTAGAACCAAATTTGTAATATAAAAAGTTGTGTAAATCTTGCCCTAAACTCTTATATATACGTTCAAAAACGGTTTCCTCGCAAATATCTTCAGGTATATTTTTACGCACGTCATCTATTTTAATCTAAAAATAGTATATTTTTTTTGAGGTATATATAAATGTAAAATAGCTTAAGTTGTTTCTGTTAAAAAAAATTCACTTTAAGAAAGTATAGATAATAGCTTGTAAAACCTAGATACAAGCGCATTTAACGATACAGCAGAAAAGAAAAACTAATTTTTTTTCAGGAGAATTAGAAATCTAGTTGTTATATAAATAAACCGTGAAAGATTTTCACCATGAATAATAATTAAAACTAATAACGATGAAAGCGCAACTAAAACTAATTTATTTTTTAACAAGCATGGTCTTCTTATTAACAACAGCATCGTGCAGAACGGAAGAAGACCTGAGTATTGACCCACCAGTAGAAGAAACATTACAGCCCAATTCACAAACAGCCATATTAATGAAAAATGTTGTAACCAATGATGGGTCTTCAGACAATATTATTGATAACGCAAGTTGTCTCAGTATAGAGTTTCCGGTAACAGTAACAGTAAATGGTACAACACTTCAAATAGATGATGAAGATGATTTGGATGATATTGAAGCTATTTTCGATGAGTTTGACGACGACGATGACTCTATTGTAATCTCTTACCCAATAACAATCGTACTTTCAGATTTTACAACAGTAGAAATTAATTCTGATGATGAATTAGAGGACTTTGTTGAAGATTGTTTTGAGGATAATTTTGACGACGATGATATTGAGTGTATAGATTTTCAATACCCAATTACGGCATCTGCTTTTAATGAAAACAACGAACAGATTCTTTCTTTTACCATTAACAATGATTTTGAGATGTACAATTTTATTGATGATCTAGAAGATTATGCTGCCGTTACCATAGATTTCCCTATTACCGTGATATTAGCAGACGGAACAACACAAATCGTAAATAATATTCAAGAATTAGCTATGGTTATTGATGATGCAGATGATTCTTGTGATGAGGACGATGACAATGATTACAATGATGACGATTGTGATAATTGTACCACGGATTTAGTTACAGATTTTATAACCCAATGTGCCGATTGGTACATCGACGAATTAGAAAGAAATGATAACGACTTAGAAGATAATTACGAAGACTATTTCTTTACTTTTAATACAGATAGCACCCTCGTTGTAACTTGGGATAGTGGATCACAGACCCAAAGTGGCACGTGGAGTGCAACAGGCTCTGGTAACAATATTATTTTTGAGATTGATATCCCAGGATTTAATGACATTAATGATGCTTGGATTCTTCATGAAATTGAAAACGACGACGACGATAATGAGCTAGAGTTTGAACTTAGGACTGGGGATGACGACGAGTTAGAATTTAAAAATGACAACTGTATTTAATTAAATATAACTAAAACAACATATTATGAAAAATATTTTTAATCTTGGATTCATTGTAATGCTCAGTCTTACGCTCTTATCTAGTATGTGCTCAAGTGACGACGATGACGGAACACCTACCAATAGCCAGCAAATTGCAGCAATAGAAGATGACATGCAGTCTGGAACATGGACAATTACAAACTTTGTAGACTCTGGGCAGAATGAAACATCAGATTTTAATGGTTACGGTTTTACCTTTAACGCTAATGGCTCTTTAGTAGCAACAAATGGTACAAATACAATTACTGGCACATGGTCTGTAGCTGATGATGATAGTAGTGATGACGACAGCAGTAGTAGCGACATAGATTTCAACATCTTTTTCCCTGTACCAGAAACCAGTGATTTTGAAGATTTAAATGACGACTGGGATGTTGTAACAGCAACTTCTACAAGAATTGAATTAATAGATATAAGTGGTGGAAATGGAGACACAGATTTACTGACTTTTGAGAAAAACTAAGTTTTAAAAAAACAATTAATCCCTTAATTGTTGATTAACAGCAGACCAACCATGAATCTCGTGGTTGGTTTTTTAATTTTATTGAAGTTAGACGCCAACGTCAGAGTTTACCTATTAGTCTTTTATGGTTGATTTTAAACTTTTAATCGATAATTAGACTGTAGATCATTTTAGAACATAATTTTTTACTATTTTATAGCTAGAAAGAGTATTATCATAAAAACTTCTACACTTTAGAAATATGGTAGCTTGCTCTTGTCCTCAATTTTCTGCATGTTGTTCTTTGGCGCTCTGTAGGTTGTTATGGTTAATGTAATCAGCCAAACATTGTTATGTTATGAAATTAGGTCTTATCTATTGGTTTTTACCAGTGTTTTTATCAATCTTATGTAATAATTACTATCCTATTGACACTACACCAGAGCTTAGTTATGACGCCACAAGATGCAGAGCTGCAGGGTCAGACATTTATAGAGGCTTTGTGCCTCAAGGGCAATTACGCTTGTCTTTATATGAAGACAGTGCCTTGGCAAACAGCGCATCTCCGTCAGATGGTTTCTTAATTTTTTTTGATTCCGAGGGCAACAATGATATAGATATATATGACGCTCTTGATATCCCCAATTTAGACGAGAATTTTTCAACTAATAATAACGGTTTATTATTTAGTATTGAGAGTAGGGCGACACCTTTAGACGAAGAAGAAATTCAATTAGAGGTCAACACCTATAGAAATTCTAATTACACAATAGTAGCAGAGGGTATTTCCATGCAATGTGCAACGGCTTTTTTACTAGATACTTATTTAAACATATCTACCGAAATCCCTCAAAGTGGATCGGTTAATTACAGCTATTCCATAAATTTGGGCGTACCTGCTTCTTTGGCAAACGATCGTTTTAAGTTAGTATTTTCTGCAAATCCTTTACAACTTATCTGGGATGGCTCAGTGTCTAACAATTGGAATGATCCATATAATTGGATACCAAATCAAGTGCCTGGACCATGTTCAGAAGTGACTCTTTTAGATGCAGAACAATCGCCTTTAATATCAGGCGATATTATTATTTCAGCATTAAGCATTTATGGTGGACAAAATTTAACAGTGCCCAATGGTACTAGTCTCAGTATAATAGGGGATTTAAACATGTATTCTGAGTCAGACTCCTATTCTGGTATAATAGTAAAAGGTACTATTGCTGTACAAGGAACAACTAAATACCATAGGTACACAAATTCAGAATTAAATAATAGAGATTTAATTTCACCTCCTCTATCTGGTCAGAGTTGGTTTTCTTTTTTAACCGAAGACAATAATCATAACTCAGAGATACTATTTAATAATGGTGCTTTACCACCAAATACCGTCTATTTGTTTGGCCCTTTTGAAAAAGGTAATGTAGACGACTACGTGGTTTATAACCACAATGTAACAGAAACCTTATTCTCTAGTCGTGGTTACAGGGTTGCAACCAATACTCCCGCATTACAAGGTAATGGTGAAGCTTTAGTTTTTACAGGATCTATTTTAACAGAACCTATTAATGTAACTATTGAGAATGATTTTACAGGCGATTTTCCGCAATGGAATCTTATTGGTAATCCCTATGCCTCTTATATAGATATAGATGCTTTTTTAAACCACGTAGGGTCTGTTTCGGGAGTGACTAATCTTAGTTTGTTAGATGAGAGCACTGCTGCCATCTATGGTTACGACGCAAATGACGCAGACCAATCAGGGAGTAATTGGACTATTGCAAATTTACTTGAAGGGCCAGCGCTGATTGCACCAGGCCAAGGTTTTTTTGTGTCATCAAAACTACCGTCAGCAACCTTAGAGTTTACTCCTAACATGCAGGTTGAAGGTAATTCTGATGATTTTATTGTTGGTAGAACATTGGGTAACAACGATTTTATAAAATTAAGGCTAAGTACCATTGCTCATAGTTGCTTTACATCACTTTACTTCCATGACAGTGCAAGTTTGGGTTTAGATGTAGGATATGATGCGTCTATTTTTGGTGGAGTTTTGTCTGATTTAGCATTATATTCCCATTTGATAGAGGATAATGAAGGTAGGCCAATGGCAATACAAGCCGTTAATTCAGAAGATATTTCAAATGTTATTATCCCTTTAGGAGTAACTGCTAGTAAAGACCTAGAATTAAGGTTTAGTATTGATGACTTTTCTGTGTCTGATACAGTTAATGTATACCTTGAGGATGTAGTAACCAACACAATGACATTACTAAATAATACAGATTATGTATTGTTACCTCAAATTAACATTTCGGGTACTGGGCGCTTCTTCTTAAGAATTACAGAAAGTGTGTTATCAAGCAGTCCAAGTAATTTAGGCACTTTAAGTATTTTTTTAAATAGTAGTACTAATGAATTAGTGATAAAGGGTCTAATACAAGAAAAAACCAAATTAACAATATATGACCTTCAAGGTAGATTAATACAATCTTTAAAGCTTAACTTGTATGCAACAAAGAATCTTATAAATCTCTCATCGCTTAGTAAAGGCGTTTATGTTGTAGAGTTTAGCAGCAAAACAAAGGTAAGATCAAAGAAAGTTGTTATTAACTAAGTCATTATTTAAATCTAATATTTGGCTTTATTCTTTAATTTTCATTCAAGCATCTCTTAGAACTTACTTTTAATACCTCTACATGATTCTCAAAATCCTTTTATTTACTTATATTAGTACCTTAACATTGATGTTGTGTTGAGTTTTTTTGATATGCAGCATGATTATTGATAATACAATAATGTTTACCAGAAAAGTCCTCTTACTTGTTTTTATAATATCACCCATTATTTATGGTCAAGAGATACCTCCGATACAAATTTTTACTACCCAAGATTACAACGCGGAAGATCAGAATTGGGATATTTCTCAAGGTAGTGATGGTGTAATTTATTTTGCAAATAATAAGGGTTTGCTCAGGTATAACGGCGCAAGATGGGAGCTGTTTCCCACCCCAAACCAGTCTATTTTGAGATCTGTTAATATTATCAATTCTAAAATCTACACTGGGAGTTATATGGATTTTGGTTATTGGGAAAAAGATAGTTACGGAGGGCTCACATATACATCTTTAACAAATAGCCACGGCATACAACCGAAAGAAGATGAGCAATTTTGGGATATTATTGAGGTAGATGGTTATATATTATTTCAATCATTAGACAGAATATACATATACAATATTAAAACCAAAGATTTTAAAATTATTGACTCTAAAGAGCGAATAAATAAAATTTTTAAAGTAGGTGAATCAATATACTTTCAAAAAAAGGGTAAGGGTATTTACGAAATTATAAATGGGGAGGAAAAACGTTTTCTCGCATCAGAAAGGTTTTTAAACAATGAAATTGTTAACATATATAAAGTAGGTGAAGGTTTATTGTTGGTAACTAAAGAAAATGGTGTTTACCACTACAAAGACAATGAGGTTTTTGCATGGAAAAATAAGGGAAATGATGTAATTAAGAATTTGAGTGTCTACAGCAGTATTCAGCTCAATGACGGAAGTTTTATTTTTGGTACTATTTCAGAGGGTATCTTGCACATGGATGCCACTGGCAGAAGAATTTTAAAAATAAATCAGTCTGGAGGATTAAGTAATAATACGGTTTTATCTGCTCTAGAAGATAGTCAAGGTAATTTGTGGTTGGGGCTAGATAATGGTATTAATTGTGTAAATCTTAATTCGCCATACAGGGTTTATAAGGATAAACAAGGTATTTTAGGAACAATCTACACGTCTATTAAAGTTGGTGATATAATGTATTTAGGAACCAACCAAGGTCTTTTTTATAAAGATTTAAACAACGATTCCAGATTTAGTTTTGTTAAAAAGACTAAAGGACAAGTCTGGAGTTTAAAATATATAAAGGGCACACTGTTTTGTGGGCACGATAAAGGCACCTTTGTTATAGAAAATAATGAAGCAGAACTTCTAAATGGTGAAATAGGATCCTGGGTTTTAAATGAGATCAAAGACAAGCCCAATTTAATTTTACAAGGTGGTTATGAAGGATTAAGTGTTTTAGAGTTTAAAAATGGAACATGGTCATTTAAAAATAAAATCAGTGGTTTTGATATGTCTTCTCGTTACATAGAGTTTGTTAGTCCAGATGAGCTAATAATAAATCATGAGTATAAAGGTGTTTATAAAGTCATATTAGATTCTAATTATAGTAAGGTTTTAGACTTTAAAAAACTAGATATAGAAGAAGGTCCAAAATCCAGTATTACGAGCTATCAGGGCCAAATACTCTATTGTAATAAGAACGGTATTTATAAATATAACGAACAAACAACAGCGTTTACAAAGAATAATGAATTGAGCGAGCTTATAGAGGGCGAGAATTATCTTTCGGGCAAATTAGTTTACGAAAAAAGCAATAATAGATTATGGCTATTTAATAAAAACAGCATCCTTTACATAGAGCCAGGAACACTCTCAGAGAAACCTAAGGTTAATAACCTTCCTATTTCTCACGAGCTTAGAAATAGCAAAGTCGGGTACGAAAACATACTAAATATAGAAAAGGATAAGTATTTAATAGGAGCCAATGATGGTTATCTGGTAGTTAACTTAAGAAAACTCAACTTAGACTCAAAAAAAGTTGCAATAAACAGTATTTCTTTCAGTTCTTTACATAATGAGTCCGTTAATTTAGACGTCAATCAACCTGCAGCATTAGAGAACAAAAACAACAGTATCCTCTTTAAATACAATGTAACAGATTTTAATAAGTTCTCAAATACTAAATACAAATATAGACTTGTTGGTATATATGATTATTGGAGTCAGTGGTCTACAAAATCAGAAGTTCATTTTGAAAATCTACCACACGGAGACTATACTTTTGAAGTAAAAGCACAACTTGGCGGAATAGAGTCTAGCAATACAGCGGCTTACAGTTTTATTATTGAGAAACCTTGGTATTTAAAGCCTATGGCAATTGCTACCTATATTGTTTTTGCATTATTACTTCTTTTTCTAATTCAATACTTTAATAGTAGATATTATAAGAGGCAAAAACAAAAACTATTAGAAAAGAAACAGAGAGAATTAGAACTAGAACAATTAGAAAACCAAAGACAACTCATACAGTTTAAAAATCAGAATTTACAATTAGATATTGAGAATAAAAATAGAGAACTGGGTACTGCAACGATGAATTTAGTAAAGCGAAATGAGCTATTAAACAACATAAAAGAAGAACTCTCTAAAAGCAAGTCACTAAACGATGTAAAAAACGTAATAAAACTAATTAACACTAATCTCAATAATACAAGTGACTGGAAATTGTTTGAAGAAGCTTTCAATAACGTCGATAAAGACTTTATGAAAAAAATAAAATCACTACATCCATCAATAACACCAAACGATTTAAGATTATGTGCCTATTTAAGGCTAAACCTCTCATCTAAAGAAATAGCACCCTTGTTAAACATCTCTCATAAAAGCGTAGAGGTTAAACGATATCGTTTGCGTAAAAAAATAGGATTGGACCACGAGCAAAGTCTTACAGACTATATTTTAGACTTATAAAGAGACGAAACCTCTTGTTTTAACCTATACATTACCTATACATTCAATAATTTTTAAACCACAAGTAGTGGTTGTAGTAATTTTACACAACCACTGAAAACACCTTATTTGATTGTGTTTTAACATCATATTCTCATTTTTTTATACTGTTTAATAAAATGTATGTTTTTTGTATAGCCTTTTTTTGAGATTTTCGCAAATTTTTATTATAAGTTGCAGATACTATTCAACTAGGATATTGTTTAACTGTCTTTTTCAGAACAATCCTTTAATATTAAGGTTAACTATGATAAACAAGCTTTTAAGATTATTTGTGGTGCTCACATTCACAAACATCGCTTTTGCACAATCAGACTTCGTGTCGGTTGAAAGTAATTCAGAAGGTCAAAGATTAATGGTAAATGGGAAACCATTTATTATTAATGGGATGAATTGGGATTACGTACCAATAGGTACTAATGTTGTCGATGCAGAATTCTATAAAAAATCAGACGATATTATTAAAGCAGGCCTCGATGCAGAAATGGCACTTTTGCAAAACATGAACGTCAATGTTATAAGGCAATATACTGGTGTACCAGCAAAATGGATAAGATACATTTACGAAAACTATGGCATTTACACAATGTTAAACGATTCATTTGGACGATATGGACTCACTATCGATGGTGTATGGACTCCAATTACAGACTATAAAGACAAACGCACAAAGGAACTATTGCTATCAGAAATAACAAATATGGTAACCGAATATAAAAATACTCCAGGTATTTTAATGTATCTCATCGGTAACGAAAACAACTATGGTCTCTTTTGGCAAGGTGCAGAAACTGAAGACTTTCCAGACGGTGAAGAAAAAATTAATGCGGTAGGACAACTCAGAGGAAGGCCAATGTACCAATTAATGAATGAGGCCGCAAAAGCCATGAAGGACATAGATCCAAATCACCCTGTTGCCATCTGCAATGGTGATCTTTTGTTTTTAGACATAATAGCCGAAGAATGCCCAGATGTAGATATATACGGTACTAACATGTATAGAGGCGAATCTTTTGGAGATGCTTTTGAGCGCGTAAAAAACGAATATGGAAAGCCCATAATGTTCACAGAATTTGGTTCGGATGCTTTTAATGCTATTGAAAATCGTGAAGACCAAAAGATGCAAGCTTACTACATGAAATCAAATTGGAAAGAAATTTATGAAAATGCGGCAGGTTTAGGTAAAGCAAATAATTCCTTAGGAGGTTTTACATTTCAGTTTTCTGACGGCTGGTGGAAAGCTGGTTTCGATGACCGAAAAGATGCAGACACGCATCAAACAGAATCCACATGGAATGCTGGTGGTTATAAGTGGGATGAAGCCTATCCTGGCGCCAATAACATGAATGAGGAGTGGTTTGGTATTTGTGCAAAAGGACCAACAAATGAAAGAGGCTTGTACACCCTTTATCCCAGAGCAGCATACTACGCTTTAAAAGATGCACATAGTTTAGATCCTTATGCAGAAGGAGTAACTCTAGAGTTTATAGATAATTATTTTAATAATATAAATTTAATGGATGCTGTGCTAAGAGCAAGAGGTGATAAAGCTGCTCTTGGTGGAAATGAGTCAGAAAAAATAAGGCTAAGCCGTTTAACAGCACAGTTTACAACCTTTAACACTGGCGGAAGTTTAATAACCACTCCAGAAACGGCAGATCAATCACAAAATACATTTCCAAACCAATTAGGTTTTGACCACATGCAATCTTATTTTGTTGGTATAGAAGGTAAACCTAATGCAAGTATGAGAGTAGAAGCCACATTCAATATTCTTGGTAATGTAGCTGATAACCCGATTAATGAGATTTTTTATGAAAATGTAAATAGACCTTATACCATACAAGACCCAAACACGGGAGAAAATGTTACCGTAACAGATAACAATAGGGTTAGACTGTATCAGGCAGAGTTTGAATGGAATCATAAAGATTTCGACTTAAGAGGGTTTTATCGTACGGGTCACTATCACTGGGCTTATGAAGGGGATTTCTTTAATCTTTATCCAGAAGCAAATTATGGTCCAAATTTAGATATTTACAATGGAGAGATCCTAGGCGTAGAAATAGATGCTAAAGGAGAATTAGAAGGTCTTAAGGCTGCATTTGGCCCTCAATTATGGTGGGGAGCAAACCCAACAGCTTTATTAAAATACCAACGCAGTTTCGGAAAATGGGACATAACTGGTATTTATCACAGAGATTTAAACACAGATTTAGAGTTTGATGAAAGTGGCCGTCGTGTACTCGATGCAAATCAAGTTCGAAGTGGTATTATACCACCATGGCCTACAGAAAGAGCAACACTAGTTGTGGAGCGCGAAGTTGGTAAGTTTAACATTACTGTTGGTGGTATCTGGGGAGGCAACCCACTAAACGGTAGTACATTTCAAGATATAAACGACAATAACCAAGTAGTTGAAGACCAAATTAAAAGTAGCGATAATTGGGGAGGTAAAGCTAAAATTATGTATCAAGGTGGACGCTTTAACTGGTACGGACAAGCCTCTTACATGGGTGTAGTGGCCAATGGTGGGGCAGATCAAACACAAACTTTTACAGGTTGGAGGTTAAGAGATAGTGGCAGTGGTAACATGGTTAATGCTTTAACAGGATTCACGTACTCAGTTGGTGATTTTCAAATAGCACCAAATTTTATGTACCAAGAGCCATTAGTAGATCCTATTCCAAATAACTTTGGTGGTCCGGCTAGACTACGCAATTTCATAGACGATCCATTCGCCGTAAGAAATGGAAATAGAGAAATGTTTGGTTCTGAAATTTTACTCACGTACGACCCTACACCAGGTACATGGATGTATCAATGGGATAACGATAGAGCTGAAGACGCAAAGTTTGCCATGAATTTAGGTTTTGTGTATCGTCGCTTACCGACCACAATGGATGCTCACATCGGGTTTCTTGCCGATCGTACTTTTTTTGCTTTTCCAAATTCAGCACCTGCAGAGGATCTTTGGGAAATACACTCAAGAATGGTGTCTAAATTAAGTCCAGATCTCGGTATTATTGGTAACTTATATTACGGTAATGGACAGGGTAACGGCGATTCAGACCGAACCATTACGCGTTTTGGCGCAGATATTAGAGCCATATACAAAAAAAACATGCTTCAAGCTCACGTAAAAGTTAATGATTGGGGACCGTTTGACTACCACAGAGATTTTAACCTTACATTTCCTCTGCAATTAATGTTAGATTTATCGACATCATTGGGTAAACCAGATTGGTTTATATTACCTAGTACAACAATCGGAATAAGAGGAACATGGAGGTCTTTAAATGAATTTTCTCCAAGATACTCGCCGTTAGCAACTCCTCAAAATTCTACTAATCCCAATGCACCTCCAATTCTAAGTCCAACAGGATTCCCAAATGGTTCAGAATGGGAAATACGAACGTATGTACACATCAATATAGGAAAATAAAAAGCCAGAGAAATGACACAGATTAAACAAATACAAACTAAAGTATTTTGCTTATTAGGCCTAGTAGCTATTTCATTGTTAGGCTGTGAGCGAGATTTACCAGCCGATGCACCGTTAGCAACTTTTCCAAATACTGCTGATATTTTTACAGACACACCTGTGGGTCTAACAGACGAATTTTTTGAATCTTTTGACCCAGCTATAGGTGCTAATACTTCTGGCTTTGGAACAGATGATGTCATAGCTTACGAAGGAACGAGTTCAATTCGTATTGATGTACCTTCACCAACTGATCCTGACGGAAATTTTATAGGTGGAATTTTTAGAGACCGAGGTGAAGGAAGAAATCTTACACAATACGATGCCCTAACATTCTGGGCTAAAGGAACGGTTAATGGTACGGTAGAAGTTGGTTTTGGAACTGACTTTGAACTAAACAGATTTGCAACAACACGAAGTATTGAAATGACCACAGGATGGAAAAAGTATGTTGTTCCTATACCAGAGGCTTCTAAGTTAGTTCAAGAAAGAGGAATGTTTTTGTTTGCAGCAGGTGGTTTTGATATACAGGGCGATGGCCCTAATGGAAATGAAGTAGCTTGGACTTTTTGGATAGATGAACTGCGCTTTGAAACTTTAGGTACCAATTTAGTAGTCAATACTGAAATATTTAACGGTCAAGACGTAGTAGTCCAGGCATTTACAGGCTCTAATATAGCTGTTACAGGTTTAGCCCAAACTGTAAATCTTGGAACCGGTGAAAATGTAAGTATTAATGTTGCGCCAGCATATTTTAATTTTATCAACTCAAATCCATCCGTTGCTACGATTGATGAGTTAGGAATGGTTTCAGTTGTAGGTAGCTCAGGAACAACAAATATTACTGCAATTTTAGGCAATACTCAAGCAAATGGCTCTTTAGAGGTTACATCAAACGGTCAATTTCCAAGTGCGCCTATACCAACCAGAGCTTCAGAAAACGTGATATCTCTTTTTAGCGATGCATATTTAAATGTACCTGTGAGGCACTACAATGGTTTTTTTGAACCTTTTCAAACCACCCAAGGTGGTGCTGGTGCAGATCCTAATAATGTAGATATTCAAGGAACACTACCAGATGGGTCTGTAGACAACATTATTAACTACACACAATTAAACTTTGTAAGTATTGGTACATACGAAACAGTGCAGTTGGTAGACGCGAGTTCGGCTACGCATTTGCACATAGATATTAACGTTAGAGAAACCATAGACCCTTCTGATTTTATAAGGCTAGAATTAGAAAGTGGGACATTCACAGGATCAACGGCCAATGGGAGTTTTCTTCTTAATGCAGCAGCATTGAGTAATGTAAATAGTGATGGTTGGGCAAGTATAGATGTTCCGTTGGCAAGTTTTTCTGGTTCAGTCGACTTTTCAAATCTAGGACAATTGTTCTTTATATCTGATGCTACAATATCAGATATCTGGGTAGATAATATCTACTATTATAATGAGTAATTACAATACCATTTAAATTGAAAATATTATGGATTTAAAATTTTTAAACAAAACAAGTTTTTACGCAATAGGAGTATTGCTAACAACTAGTTTTTTAGGATGTGATTTGGATGAAACACAAGAGGTTGCAACACTGAATAACTTAGTTTGGGAGGATAATTTTGACGTGGACGGCACACCAGATGCATCTAAATGGATATTCGAAATTGGTGATGGAACAGCACAAGGAATTCCTGGCTGGGGAAATAATGAGCTTCAATATTATACAGACAGACCAGAAAATGTAAGTGTTGAAAACGGAGTTTTACAAATAACCGCAAGACAAGAGCCATTTGCTGGTTCTAGCTACACATCGGCTAGGTTAATAACCAAAGGACTATTTCAGCAAAAGTATGGTCGTTTTGAAGCAAGAATAAAATTACCTACAGGGCAAGGTTTATGGCCTGCTTTTTGGCTACTTGGCGACGATAGCAATGGTGATATTTGGCCTCAAATTGGCGAAATAGACATCATGGAATATCTAGGCGACCAACCAACTCAAGTATTCGGTACCATCCATGGACCACAATTCTCAGGAGCAGAATCTATTTCTAAAGATTATGTTTTAGAAAACGACCGTTTCGATGCAGGTTTTCACATTTTTGGGATAGAATGGTCACCAAATAAAATCAATTTTTATGTAGATGATAAATTGTACCAAACCTTAACACCTAGAGATGTTGATGAAAAAACTAATGGAGAGGGAGAATGGGTCTTTAATGACCGTCCGTTTTACATGATTTTAAACGTTGCAGTAGGCGGAAATTTACCTGGTCCGCCAAACGCCGAGACAATGTTCCCTCAAAGTATGTATGTAGATTACGTTAGAGTTTATAACTAAAATCAAAAGAAAATGAACACATTTAATTTAAGGATTTCTAAATTACTCTTAGTGGTATTTGCATTTACGACCCTAGCCTGTGAAGATAACGAAAGTGGTGTAGAATTAATTGGCTTAGAAGCAAGATTTACAACCGAGCTTAATCTAAGAACCGTTAGTTTTAATAATATTTCTAATGATGCAACAAGCTATTTATGGGACTTTGGTGATGGCACAAGTTCTATACTTTTAAATCCGATAAAGACTTACCAAAATGGTACTTATACTGTATCTCTAACGGCATTTAATGATAATGGAGACGCGGACGTATTTGAAAAAACATTGATTATAGATGTTGCAATCTGTGACGATGAAATGGCTGAAAATATTGATCCTGCAAACGGTAATATAAATTGGACATTTTTATCAACAGATAGTACTGCCACCTTTGATGCATTCGGAAACATAGGTGGCTCAATTGTAGCTAATCCATATTTTGAAAACGACACTAATACAAGTTGTAATGTGTACAAGTACGAGAAAATTAGTGGATGCGAAACTTGGTCTGGTGTAGGAGTTGAACTAAATACAGCATTAGACTTTTCGGTCTCAAATGCTGATAAAGTGTTTAAAATGAAGGTTTTTGCAGAAAATCAACTCACTGAGGTAACCTTACGGTTAGAAAGGTTGCCATTTCCAAATACTGAGCCCTCGCACGATCGTGTCGCAACTATAACCCAATTAGGGCAATGGCAAGAGCTCACTTTTGATTTTTCTGATGTAAACACCGGAACATATAAAAGTATGATCATCTATTTTGAAAGAAACGCACCATGTGATGGTGACGTATATTATTTTGATGATATCCTTCAGCAGTAATTTTATAATAACACCCAAAAATTACGGCTTTAATTTTTTTGATTAAAGCCGTAGTTATAAATCAATTTTTACTACCACAGTAATTGTATAACCGTTTTTTAATGGTAATGACTTCGAAACTAACAAACAGTATTTTAGAAAACAATAACATTTCACTTTCAAAAGTGATAATACATAATAAGCCATATTTTAAAATTTCCAATAGCGACCAAATGCGTCCATTTTTTATGAGCATTGTAAGCGACTCTAACCACTGGATGTTTATATCAAGCAATGGAGGTTTAACTGCCGGAAGAAAGAATTCTGAATACGCATTATTCCCTTATTATTCAGATGATAAAATAACAGAGTCTTCTGAAATTACTGGGCCTAAAATAATTCTTCAAGTCACTAAAAATGAAAATAGATTTATATGGGAACCTTTTTCTATAAGATTCCAAGATAAGTATACTATAAGAAGAAACTTATACAAAAGCATTTATGGTAATGCCATAATTTTTGAAGAAGAAAATCTTGATTTAAATCTTACTTACAGGTACGAATGGTGTTCTAGTAACATCTATGGTTTTGTAAAAAAATCAACTTTAACAAATAATGCTGAGCAATCTGTTAGTATAGCGTTTGTAGACGGAATTCAAAATGTAATGCCTTATGGTGTTAGTAGTGCTTTACAGAATGCAAGCAGTAACTTAGTAGATGCATATAAGAGAACCGAGTTAGTAGAAGAGTCTGGAATTGGAATATTTGCATTAAGTGCTATTATAGTTGATAAAGCAGAGCCAAGTGAAGCGCTTAAGGCTAATGTTGCTTGGTCCTTGGGTATTGATAACCCTAAGTATTTACTGTCTTCTTTACAGTTAGATGAATTTAGAAAATTCGGTAAGGTTAGACAAGAAATCGATGTTAAGGCTGAAAAAGGTGCTTACTTTGTTAACACAGCAATACAGCTAAACCCAAAAGCATCTAACGATTGGGTTATTGTTGCTAATGTTAATCAAGATGCGTCAGATATTGTTGCAATTTCAAATCAAATAAAAACTGATAGCCAGCTTTTAAATAAGGTTGAAGCGGATATTCAACTAGGTACAAAAAAATTAATAAAGCTTAATGCAGTATCAGATGGCTTACAATTAACATCGGATAATTTTAGAGATACCAGACATTTTTCTAATACACTTTTCAATATAATGCGTGGTGGTATTTTCGATGATGGTTACACTATCGAAAAATGGGATTTTAAAAACTATTTAAAGAATGCCAACAAAGATGTCAGTCGTAATTGTGAGCAATTGCTACAAGATTTGCCTGAAACATTTTCTTTACAAACATTAAGAAAATTTGCAAACTGGAATGACGATAAGGATTTTAAGAGGCTAGCCTTAGAATACTTACCACTAAAATTTAGTAGAAGACATGGTGATCCAAGTAGACCTTGGAATAAATTCTCTATAAATACACGAAGCGAAGTAGATGGTTCTAAAATCTTAGACTATGAAGGTAACTGGAGAGATATTTTTCAAAACTGGGAAGCCCTCGCTTTTTCTTATCCAGAGTTTATAGAGAATATGATTTTTAAGTTCTTAAATGCTACCACGTTTGATGGGTATAACCCTTATCGAGTAACTAAGGGTGGCTTTGATTGGGAAACCATTGAGCCAGATGACCCTTGGTCTTACATAGGGTATTGGGGAGATCATCAAATCATATATTTATTGAAGTTTCTTGAGTTTATAGAAGACTATAATCCAGGGAAATTAGAGAGTTTCTTCTCTCAAGATATTTTTGTCTATGCTAATGTACCTTATAGGATTAAAGCGCATCAAGATATTTTAAATAATCCAAAGGATACTATAGAGTTTGATGAAGATTCTGATAAGGAAATACGATTAAAAAGAGAAAGGATTGGTGCAGATGGAGCTTTGTTACAATACTCTAACGGAAAAGTTGTTAGAGCTAATTTTATAGAAAAGATTTTAGCAACAACTTTAGCTAAACTTTCCAACTTTATACCAGAAGGCGGTATATGGATGAATACACAAAGGCCAGAATGGAACGACGCCAACAATGCATTAGTTGGCAATGGTGTTTCTATGGTTACACTTTATTATCTCAGACGATTTTTAAAGTTTTTTGAAGGTGTTTTTCAAAATACTTCTATAGATGAAGTTGAAGTTTCTTCAGAGATTTCTGAATTTTTCAATGCTGTAAAATCTGCATTTAAGCAAAACGAATCCATTTTAAATAATGAGATTGACGATGCTACAAGGAAACAATTATTAGACTTACTAGGTATAGCAGGTAGTAATTTCAGGGAACATATCTACAATAACGCTTTCTCTGGTGATAAACTAAAAGTAAGTCTAAATGATATTTTAGATTTTACTCAGTCTGCGATTAAACACCTTGAACATTCAATAAGAGCTAACAAAAGAGAAGATAATCTTTACCATGCATACAACTTAATGACAGTTGAGGATACTACTTCTGTATCCATATCTTGTTTAGATGAAATGTTAGAAGGACAGGTTGCTGTATTAAGTTCTGGATATTTGAGTTCTCAAGAAAATCTAGACGTTTTAGATGGTCTTAAGCAGAGTAAGCTATTTAGAGAAGATCAGTATAGCTATATACTGTACCCTTACAAAAATCTAAAGGGTTTCATGGATAGAAATACGATTCCTTCTAATTCAGTGCATAGTTCTAAACTGTTACAAACATTAGTGTCTGAAGGTAATACGCAAATTCTTAAAAAAGACAGAAATGGTGATTACCATTTTAACGGGAATTTCAAAAATGCAAATGATGTAGAACAGGCTTTAGAAAATCTTAGTGAGACTGCTCATTTAGAATTAGCTAAATCAGAAAAGCATAAAGTGCTTCAAATTTTTGAAGATGTTTTTAATCACAAGGCATTTACAGGTCGTTCAGGTACGTTTTATGGTTATGAAGGCCTAGGTTCTATTTATTGGCATATGGTTTCAAAATTGCAATTAGCAGTAATGGAAGTTTGTCAAAAAGCCATTGCAGAAAATGAATCACCAGAAGTGATAGGTCGACTACTAGAGCATTACTACGAAATTAATGAAGGTATTGGAGTACATAAGTCACCAGAGTTATATGGTGCTTTCCCAACCGATCCTTATTCGCATACACCAGCAGGTAAAGGTGCCCAACAACCAGGAATGACAGGACAAGTAAAAGAAGATATTCTCAGTCGATTTGGCGAACTAGGTGTTTTTATGAATGACGGATTACTCGTTTTTAATCCTTGTATGCTTAGAAAAGATGAATTTTTAAATGAAGCGCAAGTATTCAATTATATTAATGTAGATGGTGAAGCATCTGCATTAAAAGTTGATGCCAACCAGTTGGTATTTACCTATTGCCAAGTGCCAGTGGTATATAGTATTTCAAATGAATACAAAACCACTATATCATTTAAGGATGGTTCACAGCAAATCTTCGACCAAGTGGAACTGGATAAGGAAACGAGTGAGAAAGTGTTCAGTCGTTCAGGAGATGTAGTATCTATAACGGTTCATATAAAAGAAGATCATTTAAAATAAAAAGGAACAATCATGAATAAAGGAAAACTAATAGTATATGTTTTATCTATAATATTCATGATGTCTTGTAAAAATGAAAATAAGGAAGCGTCTTTAACTCAAATTAAAACAAAAGTGACAGCAAAAGATATATTAGGAAATCCAGAGTATCTGGCTATTTCTTATGGAGGCTATAGAGAAAAGACCAGAGATAGCCAACCTACAATTGCAGAATTAAAAGAAGATTTAAAAATTCTATCTGCAATGGGTGTTAAGTTGCTCAGAACATATAATGTTCAGCCAAAATTACCTCATGCATCAAATGTTTTAAAGGCTATTTCAGAACTAAAAACTGAAGATGAAAATTTTGAGATGTACGTTATGCTTGGTGCTTGGATTGACTGTCTAAATGCATGGACAGATAAAGAGCCAAATCATAATATAGAAAGTCCAAATAATGCTGGTGAAATTAAAAGAGCTGTGGCACTAGCAAATCAATATCCAGACATTGTAAAAATAATAGCTGTTGGCAATGAAGCTATGGTAAAATGGGCAACCTCTTACTACGTACAGCCAGAAGTTATCTTAAAATGGGTAAAACATCTTCAGGACCTAAAAAAACAAGAAAAATTACCTAAAGATCTTTGGATAACTAGCTCAGATGATTTTGCATCCTGGGGAGGTGGTGAAGATAAGTATCATGTAGAGGATTTAAATGAATTGATAAAGTCAGTAGATTTTATCTCCATGCATACCTATCCTTATCACAATACCCACTATAACCCAGAGTTTTGGGGAGTGCCAGAAGCACATACCAATATGCCAGATACAACTAAAATAGAAATGGCTATGGAACGTGCTTTGAAATTTGCTCAAAAGCAATACGACAGTGTTACCAATTACATGAAAAGCTTAGGTGTAAATAAACCAATTCATATAGGTGAGACAGGTTGGGCTACAACATCTACAGGACATTATGGTCCTAATGGTTCAAAAGCAACAGACGAATATAAACAAGGTTTGTATTATAAATTAATGCGAAGATGGACCAAAAGCGCTGGTATTTCTTGTTTTTATTTTGAAGCTTTTAACGAGCAATGGAAAGATGCCCACAACCCAAATGGATCAGAAAATCATTTTGGATTATTTACAATAGACGGAAAAGCCAAATATCCAATTTGGGATTTAGTTGACAAGGGAATTTTTGATGGATTAACAAGGAATGGTAATACAATAACGAAGACGTACAATGGCGATAAGAAAGCACTTTTTAAAGATGTTTTAGTGCCGCCATCTGAAGAAGAAATAATGGCAAATAGGTAACAATGAAACATCCATGATTAACATTAAATCTCATATCGAAAATGATAATAAGATGTTCCATAGCCTGCACTGAGCGCAGTCGAAGTGTGACCATTGAAAAACAACAAATATTTACACATGAAAGCGTTAAGAATTAGTGTTTATTGTCTTTTAATAGCAGCTATGAGTTGTAATACCCAACCAGAAGAGTTAAAAGTTGAGGTTTTGGAAACTTCAGCAAGTGGAAACCAATTAACTAAAGTTGAGCCTTTGGCTGTAGATGAGGAAGTTGATGCAATGCATGTAATAAGAATTCTGCCAGATCAAAGATTTCAAACTATTACAGGATTTGGAGGAGCATTTACAGAGTCGTCAGCATATTTGCTCAATAAATTGAGTCCAAAAAATAGAGATCTTATTTTAAAAGCTTATTTCAGTCAAGAAGGCGCAAACTATTCATTATGTAGAACACATATGAACTCTTGTGATTTTTCATTAGGCCATTATTCTTACACACCAACTGAAGATAAAGAGTTAAAAGACTTCTCTGTTAAGGAAGATATGGATGATTTAATCCCAATGATTAAAGATGCTCAAGCGATTTCTAAAGATGGGTTTAAATTGTTTGCTTCACCATGGACAGCACCACCATGGATGAAAGACAACAAAGATTGGGTAGGTGGTAAGTTATTGCCAGAGTATTACCCAAGTTGGGCACTGTTCTTTTCAAAATATATAGAAGCCTATAAAGACCAAGGTATAGAGCTTTGGGGTTTTACTGTAGAAAATGAACCTCATGGCAACGGCAACAATTGGGAAAGTATGCACTTTACACCAGAAGAAATGACTGATTTTGTTCAGCATCATTTAGGCCCAAAATTAGAAGCTGATGGTTATGGTGATAAAATCATTTTAGGTTACGATCAGAATAGAGCAGGAATAAAAGAATGGGTAGATGTAATGTATGCAACCGAAGCGTCTTCAAAATATTATGACGGAACAGCAATTCACTGGTATGAAAGTACTTATGAGGTCTTTCCAGAAGATCTTCAATATGCCCACAATAAAGCACCAGATAAATATCTTATAGAAACCGAAGGTTGTATAGATGATGAAGTGCCTGTTTGGAAAGACGATGCTTGGTATTGGAAAAAAGAAGCGACTGATTGGGGCTGGAAATGGGCATCTGAAAAAGATAAGTATTTACACCCTAAATATGCACCAGCAAATCGCTATGCAAGAGATATTATAGGTTGTCTAAACAATTGGGTAGATGGTTGGGTAGATTGGAATATGGTTCTAAACAAGCAAGGTGGCCCAAATTGGTTTAAAAACTGGTGTATTGCTCCAGTAATTGTAGATGAGGTAAATGATGAGGTATACTTTACGCCATTGTATTACATAATGACGCACTTCAGCAAGTATATAAGGCCAGAAGCTAAGGTTTTAGGTATAGATAAAACGGATAATGACATTATGGCCACAGCAGTAGAAAATCCTGATGGCTCCGTAATTCTTGTAGTATTTAATGAAAATAATGAAGCTAAGAAATTTCACCTATGGCTCAATGGCAAAAGGACTACTATATATATAAACCGACAGGCTATTCAAACTATAGTAATGTAGAATAATTAACAAACGCATAATATTATGGCAGAAGTTAAAACAGCACCTAGAAATAAAGTGCCATTAGGGCAAAAAGCAGCTTTTGGTGCTGGTCATTTAATTAATAATTTAATACCAGGGCTTTTAGGTGTATTTGTTTTTATACTAAAAACAGAAGCTTTTGGTATGGATCCTGCTTTAGCAGGTTTAATTGTAGGAATACCTAGGTTGTTTGATGCAATTACAGATCCAGTTATGGGTTATGTCTCCGACAACACGAGTTCTAAATACGGAAGACGCAGACCTTATATTTTTATAGGCGCAATATTTACAGGAATTGTCTTTGCCATATTGTGGCAGGTTAATGAAAATAATACAGAAATGTTCAATTTTTGGTATTTGTTGATTTTTTCAATCCTGTTAATTTTTGGAAATACAATTTTCTCTACTCCATTAATTGCCTTGGGTTACGAAATGACATCAGACTACAAGGAAAGAACGCGCCTTATGAGTTTTGCTAATACAATAGGACAGCTAGCATGGATGCTTGTTCCATTTCTTTACTTATTACTTCCTAATAAAGATTTATTTAGTGACACTCCTGCTGCGGTAAGAACCATAGCTTTAATTGCTGGAGCAATTATAATTCTGTTAGGTGTACTCCCTGCTTTTTTCTGTAGAGGAATAGACTCTAGTAATATGGAAGGTAGAGAAGATATCACATTCAAAAGTGTACTCAATAGTATGGGAAAAATCTTTCAAGGAATAAAATTAGTTCTTAAGAATAAGCCATTTGTTAAATTATGTGTTGCTACATTCTTGGTTTTTAATGGTTATCAGATAGTTGCTGAATTCGGATTATTTATAATTGCGTTTTACTTATTCAATGGAGATTTTGGTGAGGCTGGCCTTTGGATGACCTTATTTCCGGCAGTTACAGCTGCGTTTACGGCTTTTATTGCCATTCCGATTATTAATTGGATGGCAAACAAATGGGGCAAAAAGAATGCTTTTATTTATGCAACAGCTATTTCGATAATTGGTTATACTTTAAAATGGTGGGGATTTGATCCAGACAATGTTTACATGATTTTCTTACCAATCCCTTTAATGGCCTTTGGTATGGGATGCTTATTTACATTAATGATGTCGATGACTGCAGATGTCTGCGACCTTGATGAACTAGAGAATGGAATGCCTCGTAAAGAAGGTACTTTTGGAGCTATCTACTGGTGGATGATTAAAGTTGGGCAAGGTATAGCTTTAGTAACATCAGGTTTTATCCTTAAGGGTTTGGGATACGATTCAGAAGCTAGTACTCAAACCGCAAGCGCAATCATGGGAATGCGTATTACAGATATTGCACTTCCTGTAATTACTGCTGCTCTGGCAATCTGGGTAATGTGGAAATATAGCCTATCAGAAGAAAGAGCAAGAGAAATTAAAGCTGAGCTTGTTGAGCGTAGAGGCGAATTATAAAAACTTACAAGAAAGAAGAACATGTCTTTAAGAAAAGAGAAATTTTTAGCGTTGGCATCTATTGATTATGAAGGAATGTCAATTGAAGACTTAAGAAAGTTGTTTAGAAAAACTCTAAAATCTGGTATGCATGGTTTGTGCTCTAGTCCTTATGAAGAAGGTCAGGAGCCTGGAGATCAATTAACAGAAAGCCAAATACGTCGCCGTTTAGAAATAATGACACCATACACTAAGTGGATACGATCGTTTTCGTGTACAGAAGGTAATGAGCTTATTCCTAAAATAGCAAAAGAGATGGGAATGAAGACTTTGGTTGGCGCATGGCTTGGTGATGATGCCGAGATAAATAAAAACGAAATAGAAGGATTAATAAAGTTAAGTAAAGAAGGAGTAGTTGATATTGCAGCCGTTGGTAATGAGGTAATGTATAGAGGAGATTTAACAGAAGAGGAATTATTAAATAAAATTCACCATGTTAAGAATGCTTTGAAAAACACAGAAATCCCTATAGGTTACGTAGATGCCTATTACGAGTTTCAGGAAAGACCAGCTATCACCGAGGCATGTGATATTATTCTTGCAAATTGCTATCCGTTTTGGGAAGGCTGTGATTTAGATTACTCTTTACTGTACATGAAAGATATGTACCAAAAAGCGCTGAGAGCAGGAAACGGTAAAAAAGTTATAATAACGGAGACAGGATGGCCTAGCGAAGGTACAAACCTGCAAGGTGCATTTCCATCAGAAGAAAATGCAATTAAGTATTTCATCAACACACAAAAATGGTCTAAAGAAGAAGGGATTGAAATCTTCTATTTCTCATCTTTTGATGAATCTTGGAAAGTCGGTGGTGAAGGAGATGTTGGAGCCTTTTGGGGTATTTGGGACAAAAATGAAAATCTTAAGTACTGCTAAGTACCTTACAAAACATAAATATAACAAAACAGAACACAACATTACCACTACAATATAGGTCTCTGCATTGACTAATAAGGGTTTTAAATGTTTATTAACCACAATGTTTACAGTATCTATAAGATGATAATTAATTATTTACTAAATCGATTTCGTTGTATGTTTTTTGTAAAGGTGGTATTTAGGAATATTCAGTATTAAAACAATAATTTTATGAAATAAGCAATTTAATGTTTTAATAATTGCTTTAAATGAATAAATAACTATAATAAATAACAATTATGAAAAAAATTACTTTTTTAATCTTTCTATTAGGTACAATTTTGGCATTCGGTCAATCCTTACCTATAGATTTTGAAGATGGCACAACTGCGCCGCAATTTCAATTTGGTAATTTAGGATTTGGAAATGTTGTAAATCCCGACCAATCTGGAATAAATACCTCAACACGAGTATTAGAAGTTAATAAACCAGACACTGCAGATTGGTTTGCAGGATTTGGGTTTGAAACACCTGGTTTGCCATTAATTAACTTAGCAAATGGTACTGCATTCACAATGAAAGTATGGGCGCCAATTGCGGGTCAAAGTATTAGATTTCAAATCCAAAATGGATTAAATATGGAGCCTACTTACAATAGAGATATCGTAATTAATACTGCAATGACATGGGTTGAAGTTACTTTTGACTTTTCTACACAGCCAGGTTTAACAGGTATGGAGCAGTATCCGGTGTTGGTAATTCAGCCAAATTACGATCCATCATGTGAAGGAGCCAGCTGCTCTACAGTTGGCACAGGCAATGGTGGTTTATGGTACATAGATGATATTGTACAAGTAGGAGCACCAGCACCTACATGTACAGACGGTGTTCAAAATGGTCAGGAGACTGGTGTCGATTGTGGCGGTCCTGATTGTCCTGCTTGCCCTCCGTCATGTACTGATGGCATCCAAAACGGAATGGAAACAGGTGTAGACTGTGGTGGTCCTGATTGTCCCGCTTGTCCAGCCCCAGATCCAACTGATGGTCCAAACAACAATGGTTCATCTGGAACAGATTTTTATATTTACAGCGAATTAAGTGGAAACCCAAATTCATCCGATTTCACTAACTTTAATTTAGTGGATTTTGCTGGTAGTGTAACAATATCACAACCAGACTTAAATGGCGATACTGTAATTAGAGCTGATAATATCGATTTCTTTGGAAGTGGTTTTGGGGAAGCTTTTAATGCAACCGGAACGTACAGCTTTGTTCATTTAAATTATTACGCAACCTCATCTACAGCTTGGAATTTCTCATTGGTAGATCAGTCTTTAAGTGCTACGATTTGCTGTGGTAACCCAGAAGAACCATTCTACAGATTTGGAGTTGATGAACCTTTACAGACAGGACAATGGGTAAGCGTATTCATTCCATTATCACATTATGCAAATTTCCCAGGATTAGTAAACGGAACATGGGATGGTACAGACCTTATCCAAACGTTGGTAACTGGTAATGGAACAGTATTTATCGATAATATCTTCTTTAGTACTACAAATACTTTAGGAAATGAGGAATTTGCGAATATTGAATTCAAAGTATATCCAAATCCTACAGATGATAATTGGACTGTGGTTTCAAATAGTGTTGTTACTCAAGTTCAGATACATGATATCTTAGGAAAAGAAGTATTAACTGTAAATCCAAATGAAGCAGTGAGTTCTATTGATGCAACAAACCTTAATAAAGGGGTCTACTTTGCAACCATTACGACCAATACTGGTTCTAATACAGTAAAGTTGATCAAAAATTAATAACGATTCTAATTAATAAAAAGAAGAAAGAGTGTATTTTTACAATACACTCTTTTTCTTTAATAAAAGAATACAATCTAATGACTACCTTAAAAGAATTAGCAAAGCTCTTAAATATTTCGGTGTCCACAGTTTCAAAAGCACTGAATGATAGCCATGAAATTAGCGAAAATACTAAAAGACGTGTTAATGAGCTGGCAGTTAAGCTTAATTATAAGCCTAATCGCATTGCACAACAGTTAAAAACAAACAAAACAAAAACTATAGGTGTCATTTTACCGACAGTGACAAATCCATTTTTTGCTGAGGTCTTACACGGTATAGAAACAAGTGCTACAAAAAATAACTATGATATCATTGTATGTCTTTCGGACGAGTCTTTAAAAAAAGAACAACGCAGCTTAGAATTATTATCTAATGGAAGTGTAGACGGGTTTATAATTGCTGTGGCTAGAGAGAGTCAAGTAGAAGAAGAAGTAGAGCACATTAACACCGTTATAAGTAATAGAATACCAATATTAATGTTTGATAGAGTTGTCAACGAAATAGTGTGCGATAAAGTTATAGTCGATGATTTTAAATCTGTACATGAAGCTACCGAGTATTTAATACAAAAAGAAAATAGAAAGCATGTTGTATTGGTAAGTAATATTGAAGAATTAAGTGTAGGTAAGTTGAGAATTAAGGGTTATCAAAAAGCCATGGAGGACGCCGATTTAACGCCTAACATTTTAAAACTTAGTAAAGTTGATGATGTAGAAAAACATATATATAATTACTTAAAAGAAAATCCTAATACTGATGCTATTGTATCAATTGACCACATAACAGGTATTATTGCCATTAATATGGCAAAAAAAACAGGAAAAGCAGTTCCTGAAGATTTATCCGTTATTGGTTTTGGCTACGAACATACCCAATTATTGTCTAGTCCAAAGATTTCTATAGTACATCAAAAGGCTTATGAAATTGGTGAAATGTGTGTTAAATTACTCATTGATAATTTACAATCAGAAAACCACGAACTACAAACTATAATAGTACCGAGCAAGCTCAAGCTGGGCGGATCAACCAGATAAGACAACAAAAGCCTGATGGAATATCAGGCTTTATGTTAGTTTTAGAATGTAAAAAGGTGGTCTAGTTTCCTTTTATCTTATCGGCTGCGTCCTTACCAGCTTCTTTTACTTTGTCAACCGCATTATTAGCAGCATCTTTAGCATCATCAGCCATGTCTTCTGCACTTTCTTTAACGCTATCTACAGCATTGCTGGCAGCATCTTTAGCTTCATCCATAGCGTCACTTGCATCGTCTGCAGCGTCCTCGGCAGCATCTTTTACGTCATTAACCGCATCTCCTGCAGCGTCTGCGGCGTCATCCATGGCATCACCTGCAGCATCTGCAGCATTTTCTACAGCCTCTTCAGTTTTTTCTTTTGTTTCTCTACAAGAGTTTAACGATAAGCCTAAAAATGCAACTAGGGCTAAACTTAATACAACTTTTTTCATTTTAATAGTTTTAGTGTTAATTGTTGTTAATGCACTAAGTTAATAATTTAAATGAAATTTTAACAAAATTCCAATATTTATTAATAGCGCAACCTTATTATATACGTATCAATTCTAATATTTGGATGACTGATCCTTTATTTTTTTCTATATATTTTTTATTTATTAAGCCTTGCTTAGCTCTTAAAGATGTGTCCGAAGTGAGGTGTTTTATTGCGGAGCTAAACTCTGACGATGTTGATACAGGTGTAACACCACCAAGTTTAATTAATGCCTTTGCTTCAGGAAATTTGTCATAATTTTTACCAATAATAATTGGTATGCCAAATACTGCAGGTTCTAGTACATTGTGTAGTCCTGTAGATCCTGCAGCTCCGCCTACATAAGCTATGTCAGCATAACTGTATACTCTGCTTAAGTAGCCTATTGTATCTAGGATAAATACATTATACTCAGAAAGCTTATTGTTTTCTATTTCAGAAAAGCAAATCAATTTAACTTTAATTTGTTTTTTAAGAGAAGTGATATAACTGGCCTTAATGTTATGTGGTGCAATAATAATTTTTAGGTTGTTAAACTCTAGACTGTTTATGTAATCTATATAAAGTTTATCATCCTCTGGCCAAGTACTTCCAAAGACAATACAGAGGTTATTGTCTTTAAAGTTTTCTATAAAATCTATAGAATTATCAGCTTTTAGTTGATTAGTGACTCTATCAAAACGTGTATCTCCAGAGACGGAGACATTATTGTAGTTAATACGCTCTAGAAGTCGTTTTGAAGCTTCATTTTGAGTAAAAATATGATTAAATGCAAATAAAGCAGATTTTGTATAGCTACCATACCATTTAAAAAAACTTTGAGATTCTCTAAAAACAGCCGAAATAAGTATTGCTTTATGTTTTCTCTTTTTTAACTCTAGCAAAAAATTTGGCCATATCTCATATTTTACAAAAATGGTATAGTCTGGATTTACGATATCTAAGAAACGCTTAGCATTGGAATTAGTATCTAAGGGTAAGTAGACAACAACATCAGCAATTTTTGAATTCTTTCTTACTTCATAGCCAGAAGGTGAAAAAAAGGAAAGTACTACCTTAAAGTCTGGATGGTTTTTTACTAATTGTTCAAAAACAGGCAGACCTTGCTCGTATTCACCAAGAGAAGCACAGTGAAACCAAAATGTCTTATCATTTTCGGTTATAGAAGATTTTAAGTTTTTAAAAGTTTCTTTTCTGCCATCAACGCCTTGCTTTAGTTTAGAGTTAAATAGGGCAAGAAGTTTTATGACTAAACCTGCAAAATAAATTCCTGTTGAATAGAGTAGTCTCAATAATTTAGATTTGTGCTAAAATACATTTCTTTCAATTAATTGCATTGGCTTAGCGGTTACAATTTTGTATTTTCGCCTATAGCATTGTTAAAAATGCATTTCAGAATTTATTATAATCCTTCACGGAATGAGAAAAATACAAATGGTTGACCTTCAGAGTCAATATGCAAAAATAAAAAACGTTGTAGATCCTTCAATTCAAGAAATTTTAGAAAGTGCAGCATTTATAAATGGGCCAAAGGTTCATCAATTTCAAGAGAACTTAGAAAACTATTTGGGTGTAAAACATGTTATACCATGTGCCAACGGTACAGATGCACTACAAATTGCAATGATGGGTCTAGGTCTTAAGCCAGGTGATGAGGTAATAACCGCAGATTTTACGTTTGCGGCTACGGTAGAGGTGATTGCCTTATTACAGTTAACCCCTGTTTTAGTAGATGTAGATCCTATAACTTTTAATATAGATGTAGCTGCTATTGAGAAAGCTATTACTCCAAAAACCAAGGCTATTGTACCAGTACACTTATTTGGTTTAGCTGCAGATATGGATCCCATTATGGATTTAGCAAAAAAACATAATCTATATGTTATAGAAGACAATGCGCAAGGTATTGGTGCGTCCTACACCCACAAGGATGGTACTAAAACGAAAACGGGAGCCATCGGTGATGTTGCATCGACTTCATTTTTCCCTTCTAAAAATTTGGGGTGTTACGGAGATGGTGGTGCTATTTTTACAAACGACGATGATTTGGCTCATATTATAAGAGGTATCGTAAATCATGGTATGTATAAAAGATATCACCACGACGTTGTTGGTGTAAATTCTAGATTAGATTCTATACAAGCAGCAGTTTTGGATGCAAAATTGCCACACTTAGATAGTTATAACCAAGCAAGACGAAATGCTGCAAGAAAGTACACTGAAGCATTTAAAGATCATCCAAGCATTACCACACCATCAGGTAGAACAACCTGTGATGGTATCTGTGATACTTGCGATTGCCATGTATTTCATCAATATACATTAAATCTAAAAGATGTAGATAGAGATGCTTTAGTTGCACATTTACAACAGCATAATATACCTTGTGGTGTGTATTATCCAATTCCGCTTCACCTCCAGAAAGCGTACAAAGATGAGCGTTATAAAGAAGAAGATTTTGAAGTAACAAATCAGCTCGTTAAATCAGTAATTTCTTTACCAATGCATACAGAATTAGATGATGAACAGATTGATTTTATAACGTCTACAATTTTAAACTTTATAAACGAAAACTAAAAAATGAAAATACTTGTAACAGGTGGCTTAGGTTTTATTGGTTCGCACACAGTTGTAGAACTACAAAACGAAGGTTTTGAAGTGGTTATCATTGATAACCTCAGCAATTCTTCTATTGATGTATTAGATGGTATCACTGCAATTACTGGTGTAAAGCCGCATTTTGAAGAGCTAGACCTCAGAGTTAAGCCAGATGTTACTCAATTTTTTAAAACCCATAGTGATATTGCTGGAGTTATTCATTTTGCAGCTAATAAAGCTGTTGGTGAGAGTGTAAAAGAGCCCTTAATGTATTACGAAAATAATATTGGGACACTTGTTTATATGTTGCAAGAAGTTTCAAAATTAGATAAGCAAAACTTTATTTTTAGTTCATCATGTACTGTTTACGGTCAGGCGGATGAACTACCTATTACTGAAAATGCGCCAATAAAACCTGCAGAATCTCCTTATGGTAACACAAAACAAATTGGCGAAGAAATCATCAGAGATACGTGTAAAATAAATGATAAACTAAATAGTATAGCTTTAAGATATTTTAATCCCATAGGTGCGCATCCATCTGCAGAGATTGGAGAATTACCAATTGGTGTGCCACAAAATTTAGTGCCATATATAACGCAAACAGGTATTGGTATGCGCGAGCAATTATCAGTTTTTGGTGGCGATTATGAAACACCAGATGGTACATGTATAAGAGATTACATTCATGTTGTCGACTTAGCTAAAGCCCATGTTGTTGCATTAGAGCGATTGCTGGAAGAAAAAAATCTTTCAAATTACGAAGTCTTTAATTTAGGGACTGGAAAAGGAAGCTCAGTATTAGAAGTTATTCATTCTTTTGACAGGGTTTCAGGTAAAAGCTTAAAGTATCAAATTGTGGGTAGGCGAGAAGGTGACGTTATTGCTGCTTATGCAGACACAACAAAGGCTAATGATGTTTTAGGTTGGAAAACAGAGCTCACTTTAGATGATGCTGTGGCCTCAGCTTGGAAGTGGGAACAGAAAATAAGAAATACCTAAAACCAACAACTATGAAAACGCGACTCAGTATTTTAACATTTTTATTTGCAATTGTTTTAACAGCGCAAAACACTTATCTGCATTGTGGAAAATTAATAGATACTGAGTCTGGTAAAGTGCTTACTGAGCAAACAATTATAGTTTCAGGGAATAAAATTGTTTCGGTTAATAAGGGTTATCTAAATCTAGAAAACACTGAAGACACTCTTGTGGATTTAAAATCTAAAACCGTAATGCCTGGTCTAATAGATATGCATGTGCATATTGAAAGTGAAACCAACCCTAAATCATATCTTGAAGATTATACATTAAATGATGCTGATCTTGCTTTTAATTCTGTAAAGTATGCAGAAGTTACTCTAATGAATGGATTTACAACTGTCAGAGATTTAGGCGGTACAGGTGTTAATGTGTCTTTAAGAAATGCAATAAACGCAGGAAAAGTAAAAGGACCGAGAATTTTTACAGCAGAAAAAGCTCTGGCTACTACTGGTGGTCATGCAGATCCTACAAATGGCGCAAGTAGAGATTTAATGGGTAATCCTGGTCCTAAAGAAGGAGTAGTGAATGGAGTGGACGATGCCAAAAAAGCAGTAAGGCAGCGTTATAAAAATGGTGCAGATCTTATAAAAATAACAGCAACAGGAGGTGTGCTAAGTGTTGCAAAAAGCGGTCAGAATCCACAATTTACTGTTGAAGAAATTAAGGCTATTTGTGAAACAGCTAAAGATTACGGATTCCATGTGGCAGCCCATGCTCATGGTGATGAAGGTATGCAACGTGCCATTTTGGGTGGTGTAAAAACTATAGAGCACGGTACTCTTATGAGCTCTGAAACCATGGAGCTTATGAAAAAGCATGATGTTTACTTAGTGCCAACCATTACAGCAGGTAAATTTGTATCTGATAAAGCTAAAATATCAGGCTACTATCCAGAAGTTGTAGTTCCAAAAGCCTTAGATATAGGTCCAAAGATTCAAGATATGTTTGGCAGAGCTTATAAAGCTGGTGTTGGTATTGCTTTTGGAACGGATGCGGCAGTTTTTTATCATGGAGAAAACGGAAAGGAATTTGGTTATATGGTTGAAGCAGGAATGCCAGCAATGGAAACTATACAAAGCGCTACAATTACCAATGCAATGATTCTTAAAAAGGAAGAACAGCTTGGCCAAATAAAAGAAGGGTTTTTAGCAGATATTATTGCAGTTAACGATGATCCTACAAAAAACATCTCTACAATGGAAAATGTGGTTTTTGTAATGAAAGAAGGCATTATTTATAAAAACTAGGTAAATTATAATATTTTCGGATTATAAAACTCTTAATGAAGTAGCACATCCATTAAGAATATAATAAGTTTTTTAGTGTCTGATTTTCAATATGATAATCAGAAAAAGGCTTAACTAGGATTTAACATTTATTTCTTGGGATTGCTTCTAAGTCTTTGTTGTTTTGTATTTAATGATAATTGATTTACAATGAAATTGATAAGTATTAAGAGAGAAACAAAGCAAGAAGGGAGATTTTCAAAAAAGATGGGAGTGCTATCTACAAAAGTCACTTACATAAAAAAACAATTCTTAAGCATTCCTTACAAAACTCTTCATAAATACCGCGAAACTTATTACGGAGAGGTTAAAGACTGCGAAGATTGTCAGTTAGCACGTTAGTATAAATCTACACTGTTTTTTTTTCTTTTTTAAAAAGTCCACTGTATAATAGTATAATCATACCTGTGGTAACGGAGATGTCTGCTACATTAAAAATCCCTGTTTTAAAAATACCACCTAAGTCTATAAAAAAGAAATCTGTGACTTTACCAAATACAATGCGATCAAAAACATTGGCTATACCACCACCAACAATACAACAGAAGGCAATAAGGCTTAAGCGATCTAATTCCTTTGTTTTAATAATGTAGTATATAACATATCCTAAAACTATAGTTGGTAATATTAATAAAAAAATCACTCTCAAAGTAGGGTTCATATCACTACCCATACCAAGAAAAGCACCCTTGTTGTATACATTGGTAAGGATAAATTTATCACCAATTAATTCTATGACTTCCCTAAGTTCAATGTTTGCCCTTACATAGACCTTTGAGATTTGATCTATAGCAATATTAAAAACTATCAGAAGAACAATAAAAATGGTTCTATTCAAAACAGAAAATATTAAGCGTTAGTTTCAAAAGTAGCGGAAGATGTTATTGCTTCTCTGTTAATTTTCTTTACTAATCCTTGTAAAACTTTACCAGGACCAACTTCTGTAAAGTGTGTAGCACCATCTGCTATCATTTGTTGTACAGATTGTGTCCAACGTACAGGTGCAGTTAGCTGAGAAATTAGATTGGCTTTTATTTCATTCTCATCAGTAATAGCAGAAGCCGTTACATTTTGATAAATTGGGCAATTTGGTTTACTAAAAGTTGTGTTTTCTATAGCTGCAGCTAATTCTTCACGAGCAGGTTCCATCATGGGAGAATGGAATGCGCCACCAACAGGCAATACCAATGCACGTCTTGCACCTTCTTCTTTAAGAGCTTCACAAGCTTTGTTTACAGCTTCAACTTCACCAGAAATAACTAATTGACCAGGACAATTATAATTAGCAGCTACAACAACACCTTCTGTCATTGCACATATTTTCTCAACCACATCATCATCTAAACCTAAAACAGCGGCCATTGTACTTGGTTGTAATTCACATGCTTTTTGCATCGCTTGGGCACGTTGAGATACCAATTTTAAGCCATCCTCAAAAGTTAAAGCTCCAGCAGCTACTAATGCAGAAAACTCACCAAGTGAGTGACCTGCGACCATATCTGGTTTAAAGTTATCTCCTAAAGTTTTTGCTAAAATTACTGAGTGTAAAAATATGGCAGGTTGTGTAACTTTGGTTTGTTTTAGATCTTCAGCAGAACCTTCAAACATAATATCTGTAATAGAAAAACCGAGTATATGATTGGCTTTTTCAAAAAATTCTTGCGCTAAAGGTGAGTTTTCATAGAGGTCTAAGCCCATCCCTGAAAACTGAGCACCTTGACCTGGAAATACATATGCATTCATGTGACTAATTTTTAGTGCTGCAAAAATATGAATATTTATCTTCTCTCATAAGTAATAAAAGAAAATGCATAGTTATGGTCTTCATCAGCTTCATGAGTTTCTCTGTTAATCTCTTTCCAAATTTTTGAATCTACTTCTGGGAAATAAGTGTCTGCACCTTCAAACGTTGCGTGTACACGAGTTAGTTCTAGTTTATCAGCTATGTTTATGGATTGTTTATAGATTTCACCTCCACCAATAATAAAGGGTTGATTGTCTTTTCTTGCTGCGTCAAGAGCATCTTCAAGATTATTTACAATAATAACTCCTTCTGGTGCTTTGTAGTTGTTTTGCCTAGTAATAACAATGTGTGTACGGTTCGGCAACGGTTTTGGGAAACTTTCAAAAGTTTTGCGTCCCATAATAATATGGTGACCTGATGTGAGTTTTTTAAATCGTTTTAGATCATTACTAAGGTGCCAAATTAGGTCGTTGTCTTTTCCAATAGCATTATCTTCACCAGCAGCTACAATGATGGTTAACTCATTGGAGTTTTTTTTTTCTTCAGATTTAGTATCTGGATGCGTTTCATTATAGGCTTGTGATTGCGCAATTTTACGCTCTTCTTTTAAAAAGCCCTCTTTTAACTTATCAATGCGGTTTTGCTGTTGGCTTACTAGCTTATCTAATTGTTGTTTTTCCCAATCCTTGCCCATAAACTTATTGGTGATAAAAACATTAATAAAGTGATATACAAATAAGAACAACCAAATAAGTATGGCATATACAAACCAATTAATACCAGCTATAGTAAAATCGTTACCAATACCAAGAACGGTATTTGCCAGAATTAAGAAAACGGCACCAATAAGAAATACAACAAAATGAATGTATAAACGCTTCTTTTGTCTTATGCGTTTTTGTGCGTATTCAATGAGTTCTAATTGGTCTTTATCTATTGTTGAAACTTGTTTTTTCTTTCCAAACATAAGTCTAAAATTATCCGATAAAGATACTTCTTTTTCACTAAAACGATATCGCAATCACTATGGAATTTATTTATGCCGTGTTCGCAAACGATATCGTTGATTATCAGGTAATAAGCAGTGTTTTTTTTATTATTGATATTACAGATTTTGCCATAAATAATTATAGAGTTTATCAAAAAGTAAAGGCTATTTTATTAAATTGATAATTCTTTCATTTAAAGTGAGTTAAACCGTTCCCTCTGGTTTTTTCTTTTATATTTTTGAAGCATTATTTAAAACTATAATTATGGCAATTAAAAAGCAGTATTTAAAAAGTAAGCCAGTTTGTAAGGTAACATTTTCTGTTCCTGCAGAGGAGGCAAAAAGTGTAGCAGTTGTTGGAAGCTTTAACGAGTGGAATACTGAAGCTACAGAATTAAAGAAATTAAAGAACGGTACATTTAAGGGTACTGTAGATTTAGAGAGTGATAACTCTTATGAGTTTAGATACGTTGTTGACGGTAAATACGTTAATGATGAGCAAGCAGACGCATATGCATGGAATGACTATGCAGGTGCCGAAAATGGTGTGTTGAATTTGTAATATTCCTTTATAAATTAATGTATTAAAAAGGTGTTTCTTTCTACAAGAAACTCCTTTTTATGATATTAATCAGGTACAGCAAAAACTATTGGAATTGAAAAGGGTACCACTACAGGCTCACCTCTTTGATAACCTGGTTTTGTTAATTTTGGTATTTTCCCAATAACTCTTATGGCTTCTTTTTCTATACCAGGATGTGGACCTCTGGCTTGTATATCTTTTACTCGTCCTTTTTTATCGATTTTAAAGACGACATAGATGCGTTGAATACCAGGATCTAACCTATACTTTTTTGCTAGTTTAACTTTAAAGTTTTTTGATATAACGGCTCTTACTTTATCGCTCATACATTTTTTTAAATCCTCATTGCTCAAGCTTTCATCACATCCCTTATAAATCGGAACTTTCTCTATGATATCAAAAGGCACCTCGTCTGGTGTGTAACCTAAAATAGGAACAATAGTGTCTTTAGCTTTGTCTAGATAAAAACCAAATAAATTTCTTGCGCTTTGGGCTACACCATTGTTATATCTGTCTAATACAGGTTTAACAACAGGGATACTGTCTAATAAATACCTTAAACCTTCAACTCTGTTGCTTGCTGGGTTCGAAATCCTAGAATAATGTTTAACAACCTTCCCTTGTTCGTCATATAGTATATTGGCGCTAACGGTTACGGTGTCCTTTTTAGCTTCTAGGAAGATGGAATCCTTTAATAATTTTCTGTTAATGTGTTTCGCTAAAAACTCATGAAAAGAAATCTCATAGCAATGCTCTAAATCTTTAGAGTCTTCACAGCCCTTGTAAGCAACAAATGATCTTTTAAAAAGATTTGGTTGAGGCTTTTGAGCGCTACAAAAATTTATTGAGATAAACAGAAAAATAAATAGCTTAATATACTTCATGTTAATATTTATACAGCAACAACACCTTTAATATGTGGGTGTGGGTTATAATCGACAAGCGTGAAATCTTCAAATTTAAAATCGAAAATATCATTTACCTCTGGATTGAGAATCATTTTCGGTAGAGGTCTTATGTCTCTAGAGAGCTGTAATTCTAATTGTTCTAAATGGTTGTTGTATATGTGTGCATCTCCAAAAGTATGGATAAATTCACCTGGCTGGTAACCACAAGCTTGTGCCATCATCAGAGTAAATAATGCATAAGAAGCAATGTTGAAAGGAACACCTAAAAAGATATCTGCGCTGCGTTGATAGAGCTGACATGATAATTTACCATCCGCAACATAAAATTGAAAAAATGCATGGCAAGGAGGTAAAGCGGCTTTACCATTAGCTACATTCTCTGAGAAAGACTTAGAAGTGTCTGGTAATACAGAAGGGTTCCAAGCAGAAACCAACATTCTTCTACTGTTAGGATTGTTCTTAAGCGTTTCTATGACTTCCTTAATTTGATCTATTTCTTCACTCGCCCAATTACGCCATTGGTGACCATAAACAGGGCCTAAATCTCCATTTTCGTCTGCCCATTCGTTCCAGATTCTAACACCATTTTCGGTTAAGTAGTTAATGTTAGTATCTCCTTTAAGAAACCAAAGTAACTCGTATATAATAGACTTAAGGTGTAGTTTTTTGGTAGTTACCATAGGAAAGCCTTCGTTCAGGTCAAAACGCATTTGGTAGCCAAATACACTTTTGGTACCTGTGCCTGTTCTATCTCCTTTTTCGTTTCCGTTTTCTAATACGTGCTTTACTAAGTCGTGATATTGTTTCATGCATACTTCCTGCGAAAGCAGGAATCTCATTTAATTAAACTTTATTTTTAAGCGAAATGCAAATAGCATAATGCAAAAACGAAAATAAAAAAAAGCTTCAAAACCATTGATTTGAAGCCTTGTATAATATAAAAAGTTATTAACTGTAAATAATCGATATTCCAGCTTTCACTTCGACAAGCTCAATGTAACACGCAAGAATTGGTTTTTTACCCTATAATCATTCCTGCAATAGTCGCAGAAATTAGTGAAGCAATTGTACCACCAATCAATGCTTTCATCCCGAATTTAGATAATTGTTTTCTTTGTCCTGGCGCAAGTGAACCAATTCCTCCGATTTGTATACCTATTGATGCGAAATTGGCAAATCCACAAAGCATATAAGTGGCCATTATAATAGACTTTTCGTAATTAAGATGTGTGGTGTTGGCGACATTTTTTAAATCAGCTAACTGTATATAGCCAACAAATTCGCTTGCGGCAAGTTTGATGCCTAAAAGTTGCCCCATCATCATCATATCCTCCTTTGCTACGCCTATCAACCACATGAGAGGTGCGAAGATGGTTCCTAAAATAAATTCTAATGATAAGCCATCGTAAGCAGTATTGGCAGCAATAACTTCATTTAATGAAGTAAAATGCCAATTTATATTTAAAGATTCAATTCTAATACCATCAAAACTTGCAACACCACCTAAAACACCATTTATCATAGCAATAAAGGCAACAAATACTAATAACATAGCGCCAACATTTACTGCCAACCGCAATCCTTCTGTAGTTCCGTTGGCAATGGCATCTAATAAATTTGCACCGATCTTTTCTTCTGATACTGAAACATCAGTGTTGATTGATTCTGTTTGAGGAAATAGTATTTTTGAAATAACAATAGCGCCAGGTGCGGCCATAACTGAGGCTGCTAATAGGTGCTTAGCATAAAAACGCTGCAATTCAATATCGTCACCACCTAAAAAACCAATATATGCTGCAAGTACAGCACCTGCAACAGTTGCCATACCACCAATCATTACCAATAAGATTTCAGACTTATTCATTTTTTCTAGGTAGGCTTTAATTAAAAGCGGAGCTTCAGTTTGTCCCAAAAAAATATTACCAGCAACACTCAGGCTCTCGGCGCCAGAAATATTTAGTAATTTAGTTAATAACCACCCAAAGGCTCTAACAATTTTTTGAATAACGCCCAAATAAAATAATACCGATGTTAGTGCTGAAAAGAAAAGGATGGTCGGTAATACTTGGAAAGCAAAAATGAACCCAAAAGAATTAACATCCATCATTCCGCCAAAAATAAACTCACTTCCTGCCTGGGTAAACGTTAACAGTTTAATAAAACCATCACCAACCCACTCAAAAGCAGTTTTTACAAACTCAACTTTAAGAACTCCTATAGCTATAACTAGCTGAAATGCTAAACCAATACCCACAGTTTTCCAGTTTATAGCTTTGCGGTTACTACTAAAGAGAAAAGCTATCGTAATAAGGGTAAACATACCCAAAATCCCTCTCCATAAACTATTAAAAGAAAAACCCAGACTTGGCTTTATAGTGTTTGTGGCACTTTTGTCTATTAAGGTAGAAGTAACAGCGATACCTTTAGTTTCTACGGATGTAAAACTATATATTGTTGATTTTTCTGAAAAAACAAGTGTTGAGTCTGTAAACTCACGAACTTTATACTTTCTAATGGTATCTTTAGGTGTGTTATAATAAAAAACTAAAAGATTATTCTGAAATGTATAATGACCAGAAGCTTTAAGACTGTCTCTACTTAGTAATTTATAATCAAAATCTCCTTCTTTAAGTTTTAATATATCAGCATCAGAAACGACCAAGGATTTTCCTGTTTTTAAATTTTCAATCGCTGTAAATTGCCATGTTTTTTCTAGCTCTTGTGCTGTAATTGCGGAAAATCCAATAAAAATAGCAAAAAGAGCTTTAAAAAAATGATTCATAAAAGAGGGTGTTAGTTAACGCTTAGAAATTTCGTCTCTTATTTTTGCTGCTTTTTCGTAGTCTTCGTTATTTACAGCTTCCTCTAAAAGACTATTTAATTCTTCTAAGGATTTATCCTTATAACCTTCTTGTTCGGCAACTGCACTTTCAATTTCTTCAGCAATGAGATCATCTACAAGTATACTATCCTGTTCTTCATCCTCTTTCTTAGGACTAACTTTAAGGTAGATGCCTGCTTTGTCTAAGATATTTTTGTATGTGAATATTGGCGCCTGAAATCGTAAAGCTAAGGCAATAGCATCGCTTGTTCTGGCATCTATGATTTCTTCAATTTTGTCGCGCTCACAAATAAGGCTAGAGTAAAAGACACCATCAACTAACTTGTGAATAATCACTTGCTTTACCACAATATCAAATCTGTCGGCAAAATTTTTGAATAAATCATGAGTTAATGGTCTTGGTGGACGAATCTCTTTTTCTAGTGCTATAGCAATAGATTGCGCTTCAAAAGCACCAATTACGATTGGAAGCTTTCGGTCTCCATCAACTTCATTAAGGATTAAGGCATATGCGCCATTTTGCGTTTGGCTGTAGGAAATACCTTTTATATTTAAACGAACTAAACTCATGAATTTTAAAACACAAAGAACTGTTTAAATTTGGACTTTACCAACTGCAAAATGCAGAATTGGATATTTTTCTCGATACTTTCGATAAAACGTAAAGCTATTAAGAAAATCGAAATTTAAACAGTCCTTTAATATTACAAGGTACTAAAATTATGCGTTTTGTGCTTTAAAAGCTTTTAGTTTTTCGATTAAAGCTGGTACAACTTCAAAAGCATCACCAACAACACCATAATCAGCAGCTTTAAAGAATGGAGCTTCAGGATCTGTGTTTACAACAACTTTAACTTTAGAAGCATTAATACCTGCTAAATGCTGAATTGCACCAGAGATCCCAATTGCGATGTATAAATTTGAAGCCACGGGTTTACCTGTTTGTCCTACGTGTTCACCGTGAGGCCTCCAACCAAGATCAGATACAGGTTTAGAGCATGCTGTAGCAGCACCTAAGACATCCGCTAACTCTTCTATCATTCCCCAATTTTCTGGGCCTTTTAATCCTCTACCACCAGACACAACAACCTCTGCATCAGCAATACTTACTTTATCTGTTGCTTTATCAACAGATTCTACTTTAACACCAGAGTCTGGTATAGATGGTGAGAAATCCTCAACAGAAGCGCTTCCGCTAGCTTCAACGATTCCAAAAGAATTGTTAGATAAACCAACAATTTTAACGTCTGTGTTTATTTCTGTATTAGCAAAAGCTTTATTAGTAAAAGCTGTGCGTTTCACTGTAAAAGGTGAAGTGCTCGATGGAGCCTCAACCACATTAGAAACATAGCCTGCATCTAAACCAACAGCTAGCAAAGGCGCTAAATATTTACTATCTGCACTAGAACTTAAAACAACAACTTTTGCACTTTCGTTTTTGGCAGCTTGCTCTATTACAGCAGCGTGTTTTTTTGCGTTAAAGTTATTTAAGCTATCGTCTTTTACAGATAATACTTTAGAAGCTCCGTAAGCTCCTAAACTCTCGTTATCATCTGCATTAATGGCAACAGCAGTCACTGTTGTGCCCATTTGGTCTGCAACAGCTTTTGCGTATGATACGACTTCTAAAGCTGCTTTTTTAAATTTTCCGTTTTCTGACTCTGTATATACTAAAACTGACATAATGTTTTAAATTTTAAAATTTCAAACAGCAAATTCCAATTTTAAGTTTTTCGGAATTTAGAGTTTGAGATTTGGATTTTGTTGTTAAATGACTTTAGCTTCGTTATGAAGTAAATTAACTAACTCATCAATATTATCTGCATCTACTAATTTAACTGCTCCCTTAGGTGCTGGTTTTTCAAAACTTGCTGTCGAAGTTTCTGAAGTAGCATCTACTGGTTCAACTACATTTAATGGCTTTTTACGAGCCATCATAATACCTCTCATATTAGGTATGCGAAGATCACTTTCTTCTACAATACCTTTCTGTCCTGCAACAACTAGCGGAAATGATGTACTCACAGTTTCTTTACCACCATCAATTTCTCTTACTGCCTTGGCGTTTGTGCCATCAATTTCTAATCCTATACAATTAGTAACAAAGTTAGCATCTGTCATTGCAGCAAGCATACCAGGAACCATTCCGCCATTATAATCAATAGATTCTCTTCCTGCTATTACTAAATCATAACCACCATCTTTAACAACTTTTGCTAATTGTTTTGCAACAGCAAATCCGTCTGTGGCTTCGGTGTTAACCCTAATAGCTGTATCTGCACCTATAGCTAAGGCCTTTCTTAATGTAGGCTCTGTTTCGGTACCACCTACATTAACAACGTCCACGCTAGCACCTTGTTTTTCTTTAAACCACATTGCTCTGGTTAAACCAAACTCATCATTAGGATTAATTACAAACTGAACACCATTAGTATCAAACTTTGTATCTCCATCTGTAAAATTAATTTTGGAAGTTGTATCAGGTACATGGCTAATACATACTAAAATCTTCATACTTATATATTATTTAAGATTACATTAATTTTTATAAAATTCTACTCAAACGATTTCGTTAACTGTTAATAAAACACCAAAAAAATCGTGGATACGAAGGTAAAAATTTTATTTCGAATATTTGCTATGCACGCATAATAAATTTTAAAGAAATTTGACTTATTTAGTTTTTCATTTATTCCTATTTTTGTTCTTCGTTAAAAACAGAAGAATGAAGACAATTCAATTTAGAGAAGCTATAGCTGAGGCCATGAGCGAAGAAATGCGCAGAGATGAGAGCATTTACCTTATGGGTGAAGAAGTTGCAGAATATAATGGTGCCTACAAAGCATCAAAAGGCATGTTAGATGAGTTTGGACCTAAGCGTGTTATAGATACACCAATTGCAGAGCTTGGTTTTGCAGGTATAGCCATAGGTTCTACAATGACTGGCAATCGTCCAATTGTAGAGTATATGACGTTTAACTTCTCTTTAGTTGGTATTGATCAAATTATAAATAACGCAGCAAAAATTAGACAAATGTCTGGTGGGCAGTTTAAATGTCCGATTGTGTTTAGAGGGCCAACGGCATCTGCAGGTCAGCTAGCAGCAACACACTCACAAGCCTTTGAAAGTTGGTTTGCTAACACACCAGGTCTTAAAGTAGTAGTGCCTTCGAACCCTTATGATGCTAAGGGACTTTTAAAATCTGCTATTAGAGATGACGATCCTGTAATCTTTATGGAAAGTGAGCAGATGTATGGCGATAAAGGAGAAGTACCAGAAGGTGAATACACTATTCCATTAGGAGTTGCGGATATTAAAAGAGAAGGTACGGATGTAACTATAGTATCTTTTGGTAAAATAATAAAAGAAGCCTATAAAGCCGCTGATGAGCTTGAGAAAGAAGGAATTTCTTGCGAGATTATCGACTTGCGTACAGTGCGTCCTATGGATAGAAAAGCTATTGTTGACTCGGTAAAGAAAACAAATCGTCTTGTAGTGTTAGAAGAAGCTTGGCCTTTTGGTAATGTAGCTACAGAAATTACATACTTAGTACAATCTGAAGCATTTGATTATCTAGATGCACCAGTTGTAAAAATTAATACCGCAGATACACCTGCACCATATTCACCAGTGCTTTTAGAGGAGTGGTTGCCTAATAGTGACGATGTAATAAAAGCCGTGAAAAAAGTAATGTATAAATAAATAAATCGTAGTTTTCTACGTTTTATAAACTTCATTAGCAACCAAAAAAGACAATTTTAGAACGGTTGTTGGTGAAGTTTGTTTTTTAAATATGAAGTTAAAACTATTTTTAGCCCTCTTTTCTTTTGCCTTAACCTCTGTTTTTTCACAAACAAAAGTAAGTGGTTATGTTTACGATATTAACAACGAGCCAATCCCTTTTGCAAATGTTGTTTTTAAAGGCTCTACAGAGGGAACAATAACAAACGAAGAAGGTAGGTTTTACCTAGAGTCAGACGAAACATGGGAAGCTTTACTGGTGTCGTTTGTTGGTTATGAAGTTTTAGAATTTCCACTTCCAAAAAAGATAAATTACAACCTGAAATTTGTGCTTAAGGAAGAGGCTGAGTCTTTAAAAGAAGTTGTTATAGTTAGTGGTAAGCAATCTAAGAAAGCTTCAGAAAATCCAGCGATACGTATTTTAAAAAAGATTTGGGAGCGTAAAAGGCAAAACGGACTCAGTCAATTTAAGCAATACGAATATAACCAATACGAGAAGGTTGAATTTGACCTAAATACCATAGATAGTGCACTTATAAAAAGTAAACTTTTTAAAGGTATGGAGTTTGTTTTTGAAGAGGTAGATACCTCCTCTGTAACTGGTAAAACGTATCTGCCCATATTTTTAAATGAATCAGTAAAGAAAGTATATGGAGATAACGTAATTAATGAAAAGCGAGAAGACTTAGTAGGAAACAAAAACTCTGGATTTAGTAACAATCAGGTGATTATAGATTTTATCGACGACTTATACTCAGATTATAATATCTACGATAATTATTTAAAATTCTTTGATAAGAGTTTTGTAAGTCCGTTGAGTCGCACAGGGATTCAAACTTATAATTACGTACTTTCAGATAGTGCTTACATAGACAACAAATGGTGTTACAACATAATTTATTACCCAAGACGAAAAAATGAATTGACTTTTAAAGGAGATTTTTGGGTTAATGATTCTACTTATGCCATAAAGGAAATTAATCTTCAAGCATCTAAAAGTGCAAACATTAACTGGGTAAAGGAAATTTATATAGAACAAGAATTTGAAGTTTTAAATGATTCGGTTTTTCTAATAAAACGCGATTATTTTCTTTCAGACTTTGCCCTAAATAAGAAAGAAAAATCACGAGGAGTTTACGGTAAACGTACTACGTTGTACGACAACTATAAGTTTAACCAACCTAAGGATGAAAAATTCTATGATAAGGTCGTTTATAATTATGACGAAGATGTCTATAACAGAGAAGATGATTTCTGGGAAAAGAATAGACTAGAAGCCTTAAACAAAGACGAAAAAGGTGTTTACAAAATGTTAGACACTTTAAAGACAGTGAAGAAGTTTAAAAGGCTCTATAATCTCGGAAGTATACTTGCCTCAGGCTATATAGAATTTCCAAGTATTAATTTCGATTATGGTCCAATTTTTTCAACATTCGGGTTTAATGAGGTTGAAGGTTTACGTCTCAGAACTGGTGGAAGAACTTATTTTGGTCCAAACGATTTGTGGAGGCTAGAAGGTTTTTTGGCTTATGGTTTTAGAGACGATAAATTTAAATACGGAATTTCAGGTAAATGGCTTTTAGATAAACGGAGTCGTCTCACTATTTTTGGAGGTAACAGAAGAGATGTTGAACAGATAGGAGCAAGTCTCACGAGTTCTACCGACGTTTTAGGTAGAAGTTTAGCTTCTAGTGCTGTTTTTACGGCTGGAGCTAATGACAAATTAACTAATATTAATTTAACCAATTTAGGATTTTCAATTGAGCCCTCGCGGAATTTTGAAGTTCGTTTAGATGGAAGCTTTAGAACCTTGAGTTCAGCATCGCCAACATTTAGTTTAGATTATAATGATCCTGGATCCTCAACAGGGATTTCATCAGAAATCAAACAGTTTGAAAGTAGATTAGCATTATCCTATTTCCCTAAGCGTGAAATGACAGGTTTTGGAGTAGAGCGAAAGGAGAAAAATGATGATTTCGCCAGACTTTTTGCACAAATTACACGTGGAGATCGAGATTGGTTTGACAGTGATTTTGATTATACCAAAGTGCAATTCTCTTACATACAGCCATGGCAAGTTGGCGGATTTGGTCGTTTGGTAACGTCAATTGAAGCTGGTAAAACTTTCGGAGAAGTGCCTTTAGGGTTGCTAAGTGTTGTGCCAGGTAATCAGACATATTTTTCAATTTATAATACATTCTCTCAACTCGACTTTTATGAGTTTGTAACAGATACGTATACTTCTGTTCATTTAGAACACAATTTTAATGGTCGTTTATTTTCACGTATACCATTCTTAAAAAAGTATAACCTTAGAGCTATTGTTGGGCTTCGAGGTGTTTGGGGAGAATTGTCTGATGAAAATATTGCATTAAGCACAACAGGGAATCCTGTGGAATTTCCACTTGTGGCACCAAATACGCGTATGTATTATGAATATAGTGTGGGTGTAGCCAACATTTTCAAAATTTTAAGGATAGACTTCAATTTTAGAGGTAATTATTTAGATAATCCAGATGCCAGACGCTTTGGTATTACCGGTAGTTTTGGTTTTTATTTTTAAATACAATTTAGTCATGTTGTTTTGTTAAACATAAGTCTTAGGCTATATTTGCCATCTTTAGTTTTGCATATGGATAAAAATAACCAATTAACCTTCGATGTTTTAATAGAGATTCCAAAAGGAAGCCGTAATAAATATGAATACGATTTCGAATTGAAGAAAATCCGTTTCGATAGAATGCTCTTTTCTTCTATGATGTATCCAGGCGACTACGGTTTTGTCCCAAAAACACTAGCTCTAGATGGCGACCCTTTAGATGTTCTGGTTTTAGGCCACGAGCCAACGTTTCCAATGTGTGTAATGGAGGTGAAGCCTATAGGTGTATTTCATATGGCAGACGAAAAAGGACCAGATGAAAAAGTAGTTTGTGTTCCTGTATCAGATCCTATATGGAGTTTAAAGGAAGATATAAGGGATCTTAACCCACACCGATTGGATGAAATTACTCACTTTTTTCAAGTTTATAAAGACTTAGAAAAGAAAAAAGTTGACGTAGGAGGTTGGGGAAATGCTGAAGAAGCTCGAGATATTGTAAAAAAAAGCATAGAGCGCTATAATGATAGCCATCACCAATCTAGTGGAGATTTTACGATATAGTTAAATCTTAGCTTTAAATGTGCAAGCCCTTTTACATTGACGCTAAAAGGGTTTTTCTATTAACATTAATTTACTACTTTTGCCCAGTTTAAAAGCAAATAACTAATCTCAATAAATATTTATGGAATCAAATATGATTTTTGTACCAATGGCATTAGCAATCTTAGGATTGCTATTTATGTTTATAAAAATGTCATGGGTAAAAAAGCAAAATGCAGGAAATGAAAAAATGCAAAACATATCTAAAGCAATTAAAGAAGGCGCTCTTGCCTTTTTAGGTGCTGAGTATCGTTTGTTGCTGGTGTTTGTAATCATAGCATCAGCTGCGCTATTTGGAATATCTCAAGTTGTAGATACAACAAGCGTAATGATTATTCCTGCTTTTATTATAGGTGCTGTTTTTTCTGCACTGGCTGGTAACGTAGGTATGCGTATTGCTACAGAAGCAAATGCACGTACAGCAGAGGCAGCAAAAACAAGTTTGCCACATGCTTTAAAAGTATCTTTTGGTGGTGGTACAGTAATGGGACTTGGTGTAGCTGGCCTAGCAGTTTTAGGTTTAAGTTTATTATTCTTTATCTTCTTAGGTCAATTTATGACTGAAGGTGGAAATTTCTATAACGAAATGACAGTTGTTTTAGAAACCTTAGCTGGTTTCTCATTAGGAGCTGAATCTATTGCATTATTTGCTAGAGTTGGTGGAGGTATTTATACCAAAGCCGCAGATGTTGGTGCTGACTTAGTAGGTAAAGTAGAGGCTGGTATCCCAGAAGATGATCCTCGTAACCCAGCTACTATTGCAGATAACGTTGGTGATAATGTTGGTGATGTTGCTGGTATGGGAGCTGATTTATTTGGTTCTTACGTTGCTACAGTATTAGCAGCTATGGTACTTGGTAATTATGTAATCAAAGACATGTCTGCTACAACACAGTTTACAGATGCATTCAACAATATGGGACCAATCTTACTACCATTGGTAATAGCTGGTGTTGGTGTGTTGGCGTCTATCATAGGAACTTTCTTAGTAAGAATTTCTTCTAACGATGCTAAAGAAGCTCAAGTGCAAAAAGCACTAGATATGGGTAACTGGGTGTCTATAATAATAACACTTGTGGCAAGTTGGTTCCTAATCCGTTGGATGTTACCAGAAACTATGACCATGAATTTCTTTGGTGAAGGAGCTAAAGCTATTCCATCGCGTCATGTATTTTATGCAGCCATGATTGGTTTAGCGGTTGGAGCTTTAATCTCTATGGTTACGGCATACTACACGTCATTAGGTAAAAAACCAGTTTTAGATATCGTAAAAAACAGTTCTACTGGTGCTGCAACAAATATCATTGCAGGTTTAGCCGTAGGTATGAAATCTACATTTTTATCAGTAATATTATTTGCTGCTGCAATTTATGGGTCTTATGCATTAGCAGGTTTTTATGGTGTTGCTCTAGCAGCTTCAGCAATGATGGCAACAACGGCAATGCAATTAGCTATTGATGCTTTCGGGCCTATTGCAGATAATGCAGGAGGTGTAGCAGAGATGAGCGAATTAGAACCTCACGTTCGTGAGCGTACAGATATTTTAGACTCTGTTGGTAATACAACTGCTGCTGTAGGTAAAGGTTTTGCTATCGCTTCTGCAGCGTTAACAGCTTTAGCATTGTTTGCTGCTTATGTTACGTTTACAGGTATTGATGGTATTAATATTTTCAAGGCTGATGTGTTGGCAATGTTATTTGTTGGTGGGATGATTCCGGTAATTTTCTCCGCTTTAGCAATGCAATCTGTAGGTAAAGCTGCAATGGAAATGGTGCAAGAGGTACGTCGTCAGTTTAAAGAAATTCCTGGTATTATGGAAGGAACTGGTACACCAGAATATGCGAAGTGTGTAGATATTTCTACAAAAGCTGCATTAAAAGAAATGTTATTACCAGGTCTTATCACTATAATAACTCCAGTAATCATTGGTTTAGTTTTCGGTGCAGAACCATTAGGCGGTTATATGGCAGGTGTTTGTGTAAGTGGTGTAATGTGGGCAATCTTTCAAAACAATGCAGGTGGTGCTTGGGATAATGCTAAAAAATCTTTTGAAGCAGGTGTAGAAATAAATGGTCAGATGACATACAAAGGATCTGATGCTCATAAGGCTGCTGTAACTGGTGATACTGTTGGTGATCCTTTTAAGGACACTTCCGGACCTTCAATGAACATTTTAATTAAATTAACGTGTTTAGTAGGTTTAGTAATTGCTCCAATTTTAGGAGGTCATACTTCTGAAGAAGGTTTAGCTAATAATGAAGATGAAGTCTCAATAGAAATGACGGTTGCGTCTAAAGACATGGCTAAAGCTACAGTAAACTATTCTACGATTAAAAATGGTGAAAAGGTTTCTGAAGTTATCACTTTTGAAGGCTCAGAAGCCGAAGTAAAAAAAGAACTAGATGCTTTTGAAGCAACAGTTAAAAATGAAGCTGGTGACATAGAAAAAGTAATTGAAAACATTAACATAACCAAAGAGTAAACTTTAGTTAAAATTAATTTTAAAAAGCACCTATTCAGGTGCTTTTTGTTTTACAATATAGTAACCTCTATCTAACAAGCTGAGATTAATTGAATAGTAATTTTACTTAAATTAAATTAATCCAGCTTTATGAAAAAAAATACCCTCTCAAAAATCAAGGGTTTCACCCTTATTTTGTTGCTAGTTTCTAGTGCAGTTTCGGTTGCACAGAATTTCGAATTACAGCTATTACATTATTCAGATGTTGACGGTAATGAGGAAAGTGCCCTTGATGCCGTAGATGAGTTCTCGGCACTTATCAACTACTTTCAAAACGATCCGAACTATGGCAGTAATACACTAACTGTTACCTCTGGAGACCTCATTATACCAGGACCGCGTTTTTATGCTGCAGAAAACACAGCTGTTCGCTCACTATCTGGTAGCAATGAGCCTGGTCATTTAGACATTGCTTTTGCCAATGCTTTTGGTGTAGATGCATCTGCCTTCGGAAATCACGAATTCGATCAAGGCCCTGGCGAACTTTTTGATGCTGCGTTTAGTAGCGAGTCCTCCAATGGAGTAACCTTTCCAGGATCTACTTTTCCTTGGTTGGCATCCAATATTGATTTTTTTGCAGATGGAGATTTTTCTGGTGTTATAGGTACCGATGGTGAAAATATTTCCAATCTTAGTAGTCAAGTGGCCAAATATGCCCTAGCAACTGTAAATGGAGAGACTATCGGTATTGTAGGTGCAGTCGCGCCTAGCTTTCCAGATATTACCTCGCTTGGTAGTTTAACTATATCACCCATGACAGGCTCAAGTGTAGCACAATTAGCTGCGGAGATTCAAATTAGTGTGGATGCCCTTGAAGCTCTCGGAGTAAACAAAATTATTCTTTTAGCACATATGCAGTCCATAAGTATTGAAAAGCAATTAGCTACACTTTTAGATGGAGTAGATGTTATTGTGGCTGGTGGCTCTAACACACGTATGGGTGATAGCAACGATACTTTATTTAGTAATACTTTAGTTACAGACAACGCATTTAGCGAGCCTTATCCGTTTCAAACCAGTGATGCATCAGGTAATCCTGTTTTGGTTGTCAATGTTGACGGAGATTATAAATATTTAGGACGACTCGTTGTTGAATTTGATATTAATGGAGTAATAGATATCACCGCACTAGATAACACACTAAATGGTGCTTACCCAGCTAACGAGTCTTTCATAAATGCAATAGGTGCAACCCCAAATCCTACGGTTGTTGCACTGAGAGATGCGGTACAAGGCGTCATCAGTGCGCAGTACAACAATATTGTTGGATATTCTAGCGTATATCTCGATGGCAGACGATCTCAAGTAAGAACGCAAGAAACTAATTTAGGTAATCTTACTGCAGATGCTAATTTGTGGTATGCCAACCTACTTAATCCCTTAACAGATGCTCCGGTAGATGTTTCACTCAAAAATGGTGGTGGCTTAAGAACCGAAATCGGTTCTGCTCTGCTTCCTGCAGGTTCTAATGATCCTAATGATATTGTTTTTTCACCTCCAGCTAACAATGGCGTTTCCGAAGGCCACCTGAGAGCGACACTTCGTTTTGATAATGGACTTGTAAGACTAACTTTAACAGCAGATGAACTTGTTGATATAATTGAGCATGGTCTAGCTCAAGTGGCTCCAGGTGCTACGCCAGGACGTTTTCCGCAAGTTGGTGGTATGAGCTTAGTTTACAATCCTAACCAGCCCGCTGGTAACAGGCTAGTGAGTTTGATGGTTGATAGAGGAGATACTAACCCAATGAACGATGTTGTTGTCGTCGAAAACGGAATAAACGTTGCACCAACAGGAACAACTTTTAATATGGTGACCTTAAACTTTTTGGCTAATGGCGGCGACAGCTATCCATTTGCTGCGTTGAGTGCGCCAAACAGAATCAACTACTACAGCGGTACGGGTTTTGGTGAAACGGTAGATTTTCCAGATGCAGACTTAGCCAACGATCCAGGTTTCAACGGTACGTTTAGTTATACGGGTGGCGAGCAAGATGCTGTCGCAGAGTTTATGTCCACCTTTCACCCAGATAATACTTCTGCATACGACCTCGCGGAGACAAGTGCGGATCTTGATACTAGGATTGTCATTGCACAGCCAAATTTAGAGGTTACAGAAATTTTTTCAGGACAATCAGGAACCGATTTAACCGAAGACTGGTTTGAGATTCACAACACAGGCAGTGCGGCTTGGGTATCTGGTACTGATCCTGATTTATTCTATGACGATGAGTCTGCCGATGTAACAACAGCTGATTTAATACAAGGCATTACGGATATCCAACCAGGCGAACGCGTTATTGTTTTAATAACCGATAACGCTACTGGCCAGGTAGCTAACTTTTCAACCGTTTGGTCAGAAGTTGTCGATCTTACAGGTATTGAAATAGGTTTCACTGATGGTTCTGGCCTAGGTGGTGGTGGAGATGCTGTTACACTTTGGCTTGGTGATCCGTTAACAACATCACCTGTTGCTATCGCGTCTTACCCAGATACTTCTGCAAACGATGGGCAATCATATGACTTAGAGCTGGCTGCTTTTAGTATAGTAGGAAATGCGAGCAACGCAACTGTTACACAGGCTTTAGGCGGAAGCGCTAATGATGTTCCAAATATTGCTTCTCCAGGAAATGTACTACCTGCCGATCCTGTCTTTACAATCACTGAAATATTTCCAGGTCAAGAAGGTGATGACCTCACAGCAGACTGGTTCGAAATTAGAAATGATGGTGCAGTAGCATGGACATCAGGCGTCAATGATGATTTATTTTATGATGACGAGTCGGCAGATGCTACGACAGCAGACCTTATTCAAGGGATTTCTAGTATTCCTGCTGGTGGTTACGCTATTGTATTAGTTACAGACAATGCAGGAGCTGAAGTCAGTACGTTTATAAACATTTGGAGTGAAGTCTTGGATTTATCTGGTGTTGCTATTGGTTTTACTGATGGTGCTGGCCTTGGCGGAGGAGGTGATGCTGTAAATATTTGGTCTGGTGATCCCACGCTTTCGGTACCGTTGGCTACAGCGTCTTATCCAGATACTGCTGCCAATGACGGACAATCTTATGATGTAGAATTGGCTGCTTTTAGTACCATTGGTAATGCCAATAACGCTGTAGCAACTAATGCGCTTGGCGGTGATTTAATGGATACACCTAATATTGGCTCTCCAGGTAATGCTTTAGCTACTGGCACACCAGTAGAATTAGAGTTTTCTGAAGTGTTTGCCTCAGTGGCAGAAAATGCTGGTAACATCGTTATTACCGTTTCTATTTCTGAAGCACCTACAACTGATGTTACTGTTGAAGTAGCTCTTATGGCTGGTGGGACTGCTACAGAAGGTACAGACTTTAATTTATCTGCACCACAAACCCTAACATTTCCGATGGGAATTACAGACGACCAAACCGTTACCATTCCTATAATAGATAATACAGATGATGGTAGCGATCTGTATTTTGTGCTTGGTCTTCAGAACCCTACAGATGCCTCTTTAGGAAGTGAATCGCTATTTTCGGTCTATATTCTAGACGATGATACTGCGGTACCTTTAGAAGATACAACCGCTTTGGATGCTAATTACTTAGCTAGTTATACTGTAGATCCGAGTGGAACAGCTGAAATTACAGCTTATGATCCTGCTTCTCAGCGTCTATTTGTTACTAACGACTCTAGTATAGAAATCTTGGATTTTTCAGACCCAAGCAATATAACGGCAATTAATTCAATTAGTCTTCCACCAAATACAGATGGGGTTCAGAGTGTTGCAGTAAGTAGTGGTATATTGGCTGCTGCTGTGGCTGCCGATCCTGCTACTGATCCTGGATTTGTAATATTTTCAGATATTGATGGTAACAACTCGGTTACTGTGACTGTTGGAAGTTTGCCTGATATGATCACCTTTACACCAGATGGTACTAAATTGCTATCAGCAAACGAAGGTGAGCCAAATGATGATTATTCGATAGATCCAGAAGGCAGTATTTCTGTTATAGACGTTACTGGTGGTTTGGCAGGTATTAATCAAATTGCAGTGACAAATATAAATTTCAATGCTTTCGATTCGCAATTAGCAACATTATTGGCAGATGGTGTTAGAATATTTGGACCTGGCGCCACTGTATCTCAGGATTTGGAACCAGAATACATCACAGTTTCAGATGATAACATGATGGCTTATGTAGCGCTACAAGAAAATAACGCGATGGCAACTGTAGATTTAACTACAAATACGGTAGTTAGCTTATCTTCTTTTGGTTTGAAAGACCATAGTCTATCAAGAAACTCCTTAGATACCAGTGATGAAACCGATTTTATTTTTGATGCCTCTTGGCCAATCTTCGGAATGTATATGCCAGATGCGATAGATTATTTCAATGTTGGAGGTACAGGCTATATCATAACGGCTAATGAAGGTGACGCTAGGGAGTATGCTACCTTTGAAGAAGAACGCAAACTTGACGATAGTGATTATATTTTAGATCCTGCGGTGTTTAGTGATGCAGCTATTTTGGCTTTGGAAACTAATCTTGGTGATATTAATATTTCAAATGCATCAGGTAATACAGATGGCGATGCTGAGTTTGAGGAAATTCATGTTTATGGTGGCCGTTCTTTCAGTATATTCAATGCAGCTACTGGTGATATTGTATCTGATAGTGGCAATGATTTTGAAGTTATAACAGCAGCACACCCAACTTATGGTGCTATTTTTAATGCTAGTAATAGTAATAATGGCTTTAAAAACCGAAGTGATAACAAAGGTCCTGAGCCTGAAGGTGTAATTGTTGAGGAAATCGATGGGAGTTTTTACGCTTTTGTGTTGTTAGAGCGTATAGGTGGTGTTATGATTTACGATGTCACAGTACCATCTGTACCTGTTTTTCTTCAGTATTTAAATAACAGAGATGCTGTAGCTGGTGGATCAGAAAGTGGTGATTTAGGCCCTGAAGGCATTGTGTTTATAAACGAAAATGATAGCCCAACAGAAACTGCACTTCTTGTAGTATCTAATGAGGTAAGTGCTACCTTATCAATTTACTCTTTGGATAACGTAACCTTAGGTTTAGAAACATATAATTATAACAATAACTTTAGTATGTTTCCTAATCCTGCAAGTACAATCGTAAATCTAAGTAAAGAGGATGATTACAAGCTTTATGATCTTTCAGGTCGTCTAGTGAGACAGGTAAAAAACACAAATATTATAAGTGTTGAGGGTTTAGCACCAGGAATGTATATGATGAATAACTCTAAAGGTTTATCTAAAAAGATTTTGGTAAAATAGATTGATAATTTATAAGCTTAAGCCTCATCAATTGATGAGGCTTTTTTATTTTTACATATTAAGATTATTTGATGTTTAAAAAAGATCCGCTTCAGATTATTGCTTTTCAAGGCTATGGTACAGACACCCATTTTTATGCTCGTGGAAGAGCATTAGAAGATGAGTCTATAGATCTTGAAAATCAGAATACTTGGCACCTTATTGTAAATACTTGGAAACGTTTTGAAACAGACGAAATTAAAAATGTGGGCATAAATATAAAATTGCCGAATGGAGATATTTTAAAAGCACAAACAGATAGGGATGGTTATTATAAAGTTGAAGCCAATTTAGCAGAACTATCAAAACTCACCAATGACGAAGGTTGGTTGCCTTTTGAATTATCTTATGATGATGCCAGGATTAACCGAACCATACAGAACGACAACAGGTTTCCTGGTGAAATATTAATCCCTTCAACCAAAGCTCAATTTGGTGTAGCTAGCGATATAGATGATACTATTTTACATACTGGTGTAGTTAGTGCTTTAAAATGGAAAGTTATTTATAACTCAGTATTTAAACACGCAAAAAATCGAATTCCCTTAGAAGGTGCTGCAGATTTTTATCATAGATTACATAGAGGTGCATCTGGTAAAAACACCAATCCAATATTTTATGTTAGCCATAGTCCATGGAATTTATATCGCTATTTAGACTTGTTTTTGAGACAGCACAACTTTCCAAAAGGGCCAATCCTATTAAGGAATTTTAGCAATCTACTACGAAAGCAACCTCAGAATCAAAAACCACAAAAGCAAAGAGAAATTCTGAATTTATTAAATACTTATCCTAGTTTACCTTTTATTTTAATAGGTGATAGTGGTGAACACGATCCTGATATTTATATGGAAATAGCAGAAGAATTTCCTGAAAGAATTTTGGCGATATATCTGCGAAGTGTAAAGCATAAAAAGAGAATGCTTAGAGTAAAAGCACTTTTTGAGAATTATAAAACCACAAAAGTTTTATTGGTAGAAAGTAGTGCTCAAGCCATTGAGCATGCCAAAGCATATGGCTTTATAGCTTAAAATAAACCGTTAATTTCTGCGTCTATTTTATTGATAATGCCACCTAAATCTTCAGGATTGGCAACAAAATCTAGATTGTCTACATCTATAATTAACAAGTTACCCTTATCGTATTTGGTAATCCAAGCTTCGTAGCGTTCATTTAAACGGCTCAAATAATCAATACTAATAGTGTTTTCATAATCACGACCACGTTTATGGATTTGTGCCACCAGATTAGGAATAGAACTTCTTAAATAGATCAATAAGTCTGGTCCTTTCACAAAAGATTCCATCAATTCAAATAGAGAAGAATAATTTTCAAAATCGCGATTGGTCATTAGGCCCATAGCGTGCAAGTTTGGTGCAAAAATATGAGCATCTTCATAGATAGTTCTATCTTGGATAATGTCCTTACCGCTATTGTGAATTTGGTTAATTTGACGAAATCTACTGTTTAGAAAATATACCTGTAGATTGAAGCTCCAACGTTCCATTTGATTGTAAAAATCGTCTAAGTATGGATTGTCTACAACATCTTCTAGTTGAGCCTCCCACTTGTAATGTTTAGCTAACAATTTAGTCAACGTCGTCTTCCCTGCTCCTATATTTCCAGCAATAGCAAAATGCATAATTTATTGTAATTTTAGTTGGTATTGACGTAGAGTTTCGTCGTGGTAAATATACAAGGTTTCGTTGGTTACCAAAAACTGACTTATTAACAAATTTGGATGCTTAATTGGCTTTATTTCATCACTATTTTTAGACAGTAAAAAGAGCTTATTTTCTTTTTTTAAAACTAAATGTGCCTTACTAAATGCCATACTCTTATAGCCAATATTTGGATATTTGGCAATGAGGCTTCCAAAATAATTGTAGATATAAAGATATTTTTCGGTGAGCATGTAACAGTTGTTATAGTCACTCTTTAAATCCAAAACTTCAGATTGTACAGGAACCGTTTTTTGTTTGATTTTGTCGGCTTTGTAATCGTACAATTCTAATTGTTGTAGATCTTGATTAAAAATCCAAAGTGTATTATCGTAGCCTGTAGAAACAAAGCTAACATTCTTGTAATTTTGAAGTGTATTAAAATCTATTTTAAAAACTTCTGCCAACCGATTATCTAAAATAACAACAGTATTAAAGTCTTTATAAAAAAGATTGATTTTTAGTGGATTAAAAGAATTTGCTGTTGTGATTTCACCTAGTTGAAAATTAGCATACGTTATGGTAGTATCCTTTGTTTTTTTGTTAAAGGTGTTGTCGTTAGAAGCGTAATATAAAGTACTGAAAGTGTCTATTCCAAAAATAGATTTCGCCTTGATTTTGGTTGAATCTTTAATCTGCATTTGTACATTATCTTGAGCGCAGAGCGGAAGACTGAGTAGAAATAGAAAATAAATTAAATGCTTCATATAAAATAGAAAAATACAAAAATTGCTCCAATGATTGTATTATTCTGAACTACTTTCAGAATCTTTTTAAAATATAAGCTTAAGAATTAGTCGAGATGCTGAAATCTATATAACAAAACTAAAAAGAGAAAAGACTTTAATCCGTAAGTTTATAACCAAATCCGCGAACATTTATAATTTGCAAGTTTTCGTCTTTTTTGAGTTTTTTTCGGAGCTTGGTGATGAAAACATCCATACTTCTGGCTGAGAAAAAATCATCTGTTCCCCAAAGCTTATTTAAAATAAGTGAACGGTCTAAAACTTTGTTTTTGTTTTTTATAAGATGAAACAATAAATGCGCTTCTCTGTGTGTAAGTTGTATAGCTTCATCGTTTTCAAAATAAAGTTGTTGTTTTGGGAAATCAAAGTTGTACTTACCAATGATTAAATTTTCGGAAGTTTTTTGGACTTTAGTGCGATTAAGAAGATTATGAATTCTTACTATGAGCTCTTCCATGCTAAAAGGTTTCTTTAGATAGTCATTTCCTCCAATAGAAAATCCTTCTACAACATCTGCTGTTTGCGATTTTGCAGTTAGGAAAATAATAGGAATGGCATCGTCAATGGCTCTGATGTCTTTAGCTAAAGTAAAACCGTCCTTTTTTGGCATCATAACATCGAGAATTAAAATTTCTGGATGCTCAGACTGGTATTTTTCAAAGGCTTTTTCACCATTATCGCAAAGCAGCACTTCAAAATCTCTGGTTTCTAGACTTTCCTTTATAATTTGCCCTAACGCGGCTTCATCTTCAGCAAGAAGTAGTTTTATTTTTTCAGCCATTTGGTACAGTAATTTTAAAGGTTGTTAAATCTTTACCTAAGTTTGTATCAATACTTCCACCATGTTTTTCAATGATAGATTTGGTGTAGTATAACCCAATGCCAAACCCCTTAACATCGTGCGTATTACCTTTAGGTACACGATAGAATTTTTCAAAAATACGTTCTTTATTAGCTTTAGATAAGGTGTTGCCATTATCTGAGATTAAAATTTCGAAACTTTTTTCCTTCGGAATTAAATCCACAGAAATAATATTACCTCCATATTTAACAGCATTATCTAGAATATTATTTAGAGCATTTTCAAAATGAAACACATCAATAGTTGCTTCTAGGTGTTCAACCTTAAGACTTGTGTTAAATTCTTTATCAGGAAACTGAATTTTATAACGTCTGGTTAAGTCGTTGAGAAGCGTTACAATATCTATCGATTCTTTGTTGAGTTCTAATTTGTCACTGTCTAATGTGGCAGTTTCTAATAATTTTTCAACCATAAGATTCAGCTTTTCTAGTTGCTGAGAAGACATGTTTACATAGTTTTTAGTTTTTTCTTTGTCTTCAATAGCATTAAAGTTGCTAATACTCTCCAAGGCTACACCTATAGTAGCAATAGGTGTTTTAAACTCGTGAGTAATATTGCTTATTAGGTCGTTCTTTACTTCAGCTAATTGTTTTTGGTGTTTTATAATTTTTAGAAGATAAAAAAGACTACTTATTACAACAGCAATTAATAATGCCGAAATAAGAATACCTACCAAACTTCTTTTTAAGACTAGTTTAGTTTCATTAGTAAAACTAATATCTAGTTGACTTCCTTTTGGTAAAAAAGTAGATTTTGATGAGGTGTGTAATTTGTTTTTTGAGTAGTGTAATGAGTCTTTGTTTTTCTCTTTTTTAAAATGTAAATCATAATCTATGTATAGCTTTTTTCTCAGAAATTCTCGGTTTACCAAGCTGTCTAACTCAAGAAGATCCAAGCTATCATTGTTTATAGATATAACGATTTTTTTGGTCAGAATTTCAAATTCTGAAATATCTTTAATGTTTTTATCCTTCTTAATACTGTCTAACTTCTTTTTAAAAACTTCTGCTTTAGATGGTTTTATCTGCTCATCTATAACTTTAGACATAGAGTCTGCCTTGGTGCCTGTTAGTACAGTTACGCCCTCAATCTCATTAATATCAATCTGGTCTAGTTGTTTAAATCCAAAAGAGTCTTTATCGATATTTTTTAAAAATGTTTCAATATCTCCTCCCTCTTTTAAAGGGTTTTTTTGTTTTTCGCCCTCTAGGAAAATTCCAACTGTAGAGCGTTCTGCAATAGCAGCATAATAATCGTCCACAGCCTTGTCTAAACTTATCTGAACTTCATTAATAAGTTGTTGTTTATTAGATTGGTAGTTTTTGTAATTCCAAAAAATCTGTATCCCAATTGTAACTGTTATTACCGCCACAATGGTGTACAAAATCAATTTATATCTTTTATCGTTCATATTTCAAAAGTAAATGTAAAAAACGAGTTAGTATTAATCGCTTAACACACGTTAACACTAGTTAACTCAATTAACAAGACTAAGTCTAGATATTTGTGGTGTATTAATCAATTAAAAACAACAGTTATGTTTAAAAATGTATTAACGTGCTTAGCATTAGTATTAGTAACATTGGGATTTAGTCAGAATCCACAAAACGAAAAGATTGCCAATTTATCACAAACAAAAATTACTAATCTAGAAGTAGTTGTTACTGTAGATTCTGCAAAAGACATTGAAAAAACTTTTAAAGTAGAAGACATAAAAGAAATTTTGAAGGAGTCTGATCCTAATGAAGAAATTTCATTTAGCCTGGTTTGTAATAGAACTAAAATATCCAACGGAAAAAAATCTACAATGACCTATAAAATTGAAGGTAATTCTAACGAACCGGAAGAATTTTTATCTTTAGTTTCAAAACTAAGATCATCAGCTATAAAATATTACAATAATTAAAATCAATTAAAAATGACCACAATTATTAGAGTTATAGTTTTGGCGTTAACAGCTGTTTTTACGGCTGTTAACGCACAAGACTTTCAAGGTGTTGCAACATACAAGACGCAGCGACAAGTAGATATTAAGCTAGACAGTACAAAGATGAATGATGACATGCATCAGAAAATGATAGCAATGATGAAGAAGCAATTTCAAAAAACGTTTACACTTAGCTTTAATAAAGAAGAATCGGTCTACAAGCAAGAAGAAGTGTTAGACAAACCAAATGTTGGTTCTGGGTTTAATATTCAAATCATGGGATCAGGAGGCTCAGATATTTTGTATAAGAATATTAAAACTCAGCGTTTTGTTGAGCAAAAAGACACTTTTGGAAAAATATTCTTAGTTAAAGACAGTATAAAGGGTGTTGAATGGAAGCTAGGTTCTGAAGCCAAATATATAGGTGAATACCAATGCTTCAAGGCAACATACACTAAGATGGTAGAAAAACCAAGAGTAGTTTTTAATAGTGAAAATGAAGAAGAGACAGAGAAAGAACCTGAAATGGAAGAACGAACAGTTACAGCGTGGTATACACCACAAATTCCTGTAAACCACGGCCCAGATAATTACCAAGGGTTGCCTGGTTTAATTTTAGAAGTACATGATGGTAAACTAATCATTGCATGCAGTAAAATTGTACTAAACCCTAAAGAAAAATTAACAATTATTGAGCCTGATAAAGGTAAAGAAGTTAGCCAAAAAAAGTATGACGAAATTATGGAGAAAAAAGCTAAGGAAATGATGGAACGTTTTAGGCCAAAAAAGGGGAGAGATAACGGAGAGCATATAGAAATTAGAATTGGTGGCTAAGCAGGTGTTGATGTTAATTTTATGGTAAAGAAATTCGTTTTGTTTTATTAAATTTTATATTCGTTAAACAAAAAACCAATTAAATCCTTTATCATGAGATCAATATTCTTTAAAACTAGTTTTCTTCTTTTGCTGTTTTTAACCGTATTAAAATTTACAGGAAATGAGCGTAAAATTGCATCAGATGTTTTGAATGATGATTTTCAAGGACAGGCATTTTATATCTCTAAATCTAAAATGGAACTTGGAAGATGGGGAGACCGACTTAGCGAAGCACAAAAAAAGCAGGTAGAGGCAAGGTTAAAAAACAGATTGGAAAAAGAATACATTTTAATTTTTAACAAAGAAGAAGCTTTGTTTTACGAAGATGAAAAGCTAGATGCAATGTCTGGTGCCACAGATTCTTGGGGTAAAAACTTTTCGCCAGGTAGACAATACAAAAATGTTAAAACCAACACTCAAATTCAGAGCCAAGAGTTTTACGGAAAAAAGTTTTTGGTAAACGATAAATTACAAAATATTAGCTGGAAATTAGGTAAGGAAACCAAACAAATAGGAAATTATGTATGTTTTAAGGCTACGGCATCTATCCCTACAAGCCAATTGGCTTGGTACGATTTTTCCTGGAGCAGACTGCGTAATGAAAATAGTCGTGCAGAAAAACAGAACGATTCTATACCTAAAGCAAATGATGAGCCTAACGCAGAAATGACTGATATAGAAGCATGGTACACACCTAAAATTCCAGTAAGTCATGGTCCATTAGAATATTGGGGTTTGCCAGGTTTAATATTAGAAGTAAGTGCTGGTAATACCACAATGTTGTGTACCAAAATAGTTTTAAATCCAAAAGAGAAATTAGAAATTATTGCACCAGATAAAGGTAAGGAAACCACAAAAGCAGAGTATCAAAAAATCATCGTTGATAAGATGAAAGAATTTCGTAACAATCGTATGGGCAGAAGACGAGGTTAGTTTATTAACATAAGTTTAACGCAATTAAATTCAACAAATGGCGTCTAAACAGGTCTAAGTATATATTTAGAACAATACATTTACAATTGTTAATCAAGATTAAATTATAATATGAAAAAATTACTTCAAAACCTTACATTCTTAGTCATAATAGGTATTTCAGCTATTTCATTTTCTCAACAAGATTTTCAAGGTAAAGCTTATTATATGTCCAAGACCACAATGGATTTAGACCAATGGGGTGGACGAGAAATGTCACCAGAACAGAAGAAACGTATAGAAGAGCGTATGAAAAGTTTTCTCGAAAAAGAATATATATTAACCTTTAATAAGGAAGAATCCATCTATAAAGAAGATGAAAAACTTGAGGCACCAGGCTCAGGTAGAGGATGGGGAGGTTTTGCTAGCAGTTTTACAGGCGGCCCAAAATATAAAAATGTAAAGTCTAAAGAGTTATTGCAAGACCAAGAGTTTTTTGGTAAGCAATTTTTAATTAAAGACGAATTAAAATCCCTAGAATGGAAAATGGGCACCGAAACTAAACAAATTGGTCAGTATACCTGTTTTAAGGCAACCGCAACTAAAACTGTAGATGAATTTGACTGGAGAAGTATGAGGCGCAGAAGCGACAATAACAGAAAAGAAGGTGAAAAGAAGAACGACTCTATTAAAAAAGACGATGACCCAATGAACGAGATTGAGGTGCCAAAAACCATTGAAGTGGTAGCATGGTACACACCACAAGTGCCAATTAACCAAGGCCCAGACGATTATTGGGGCTTACCAGGTCTAATCTTAGAAATCAATGCAGACAGAACTACAATACTATGCACTAAAATAATTATGAATCCTGAAGAAAAGGAAGCCATAGAAAAACCTGAAAAAGGTGATGAGGTGACCAAAGCTCAATACAACGATATCATCACCAAAAAAATGCAAGAAATGCGCGAAATGTATGGTGGACGACGAGGCGATAGAGGCAGAAGAAATTAAAAAAACTAATACAATCAATAAATGAAAAAAGTTATAATGCTACTATGTTTAGTAGCAATTAGCAGCACTTATGCTCAAATTAAAATGCAGGGTGTTGTAAAAGATAGTATTGGCGCACCATTAGAATTGGCTAATGTCATCGCAATCAATCAAGAAACTAATGGTTTAGAATCCTATGCTGTTACCAATGATAAAGGTAAGTATATCTTGTCATTAGGCAAAAACGGAAAATACAAATTACAAGTAAGTTATATAGGGTTGGCATCTTATGAAGAAATCATTACTACTACAGAAAGTGATATTACCAAAGATTTTATCTTAATGCCAGATAATGCACTAGATGCAGTAGAGCTAACCTATGAAATGCCCGTAACTGTAAAAGGAGATACGCTCATCTATAACGCAGATTCTTTTAAAAACGGAACGGAACGAAAATTAGAAGACGTATTGGCAAAGTTACCTGGTGTAGAGATAAATGATGACGGACAGATTGAAGTAGAGGGTAAAACGGTGTCTAAAATTATGGTTGAAGGCAAGGATTTTTTTGACGGCGACACAAAGTTAGCAACAAAAAATATACCGTCTAATGCAGTAGATAAAGTACAAGTATTGAGAAATTATGCCGAGGTTGGTCAATTAAGAAGCGTCACTAACAATCAAGATAACGTAGCTATAAATATTAAATTAAAAGAAGGCAAAAAGAACTTCTGGTTTGGTGATGTTACCGCTGGCGCTGGTGCAGCTCCTTCTCCAAATGATGAGTTATACCTCGTACAACCAAAACTATTTTATTACAGCCCAAAATATAGTGTTAATATTATTGGTGATATGAATAATATTGGCGAGGTGGCACTAACCAATAGAGATATTAGGGGTTTTGGTGGCGGTTTTAGGTTGCCGAGTAGAACTAGTGGTACAAACATTAACCTAGGTGACAATGGCCTAGCAGGCCTCACTAATATTGCAAACGCCCAAGAAGTAGTAACCAAATTGGCGTCAGCAAATTTTAGCTACTCACCAAATAAAGCATTAGATCTAAGCGGTTTTTTAATTTATAATAGTAGCCGTTTAAGAACACGAGAAGAAAACTTTGTTGAATATATTGAAGTAGAAGACGACCCTAACACACCGATAGATGAATCTCTTACACCACCTAATGAAGAAACTATATCTACTGGTAGAGAGGCAACCAACCAATTTGTTACCAAATTGAGCGCTTCATATAAGCCCAATGTAAACAATCAGTTAGATTATGATGTCTTAGCGCGGACATCAGACGATCAAGAACGTCAAAATTTATTTTCATCTGTGGTTGGTAATACTAATCAATTAGATCAAGTAAAGCCTTTCAGTATTAACCAGAATTTAAATTACTATTACACACTAAACGAAAATAACATCTTTGCGTTTGAAGCACAGCACCTAATAAAAGATGAAGACCCATTTTATAATGCTGTTTTAGATGATGACAATGATGCTTTTGATAATACCGCAACAGATTTAGGTTTAAATTTAAATCAGATAAATTATGATTTAAATCAAGAAAGACGCGTAAAGAGTAACCAATTAGACGCTAAATTAGACTATTATAACATACTAAATTCTAAGAGTAACATTAACCTTACCTTAGGAACTATCTTTAGCCAGCAAAACTTTAATTCTAATATTTTTCAGTTCTTAGATGATGGTACACGTTTAGAACCAACACCAACTGCCACAGATTTAGAAAATAATACCTTATCTGCTTTTAATGATGATGTTGAGTACCGTTTTAGCGATGTATATTTAGGTGTGCATTACAGATTTAAAACAGGAAAGTTTACCTTTACGCCAGGCGTATCTTTCCATGCGTATAGCAATCAAAACACACAAAACGGTAATACATTTAAAGATAACTTCTTTGATGTGTTGCCAGATTTTGAAGCGCGTATTCAGTTTAAAAAAAGCGAGGCACTACAGTTTAATTACAATATGACTAATACCTTTACGGATGTTACCAATATTGCTAAAGGATTAGTGCTCAATAACTTTAACAGTATACAATTTGGTAATCCCGAGCTGCAAAACGCACTATCTCATAATTTCACTTTGTTTTACAGTAGCTTTAATTTGTTTAATTATACCAATGTGTTTGCAAGAGCTTCATATAGTATTAACGAAGATCAAATAAGATCATTGACAAATTTTGAAAATGTAATCACCACAAATACGTTTTTTAACTCTCAGTTTGCAGATGAAAACGCCTCATTGTTTGGACGCGTAGAACGTACTTTTGGTAAAATTAGAGCACGCCTTGGAGCTAATTTTAATTATAGCAAGCTCAATCAATTTATTCAAGGAAGGCAATCCCTTAATCAAAGGTTTACACAAACTTATACTCCAGAACTACGAACTAATTTTAGAGAGGCACCAAACTTACGATTACGTTATAGATATACTGTAACCGATAATGATCAAGGTAATAATACTACCAAGTTCATAACTAGAGCACCTTCAATAGAGTTTGATGCGTACATTTGGGATGCACTTACATTTGTAACCGAGTTCACTTACAACGAGCAGGAAAATGCTGGACAAACAGAAGTATTTAAAACTTGGGACGCATCTTTACGTTACAGAAAAGACAGAGATGCAAAGTGGGAATATTCGCTTAGAGCTTCTAACATTTTAGATATCGATTCTAATATTAATAATGGAGCAGGTAATATCTCAGTTTTTAGTTCTGAAACGTTTATACAACCTCGATTTATTACCTTTAGGTTAACTTATACTTTGTAGAATATTGTAATATAAAAATTAAAAAAAGCCTTCTCTCCAGTCACTGAGCTTGTCGAAGTGGAGAAGGCTTTTATTTTAATAAATGCTAATGCATAGTACTCGTTATGTACTAAAGTAGAATTGTTAAAAAAAGACTTCTGATTTAAAATCAATAAAGGGTTGCGTAGAAACTTAGTTTATTTTGCTAATTCGAGGAGGTAGATAGATTGTGGTTATGCTCGCAAAACCAAAAGAGACAAGAGGTACCTTCTTTTTTAAGAGTTATATCTATATGCTTGTCTTTGCTTTTTGGATCTAGGTTTAGAATAACATTTTTATAGCCTTTTCGTTGCGCTGCTATTGGCAAAAAATTATCGTGAGCAGATGCATTTTTTATTTCAAAATGACCTTTAGCATCCGTTTGTACTGTTTGATTTCCAATAGTTACGGTGACACTGTCTAGAGGCTCATTATTGTCATTGACTACTGAGCCTTTAAAGTTTGCTTCAACTGGTTTTCCTAAATATTCAGTTAATGTATTTGTATTATTGGTTTGGTCTTTTAAATTACCGTCAGTGTTGTAAGATGAAATAAAAAAGATACAAATAAGAAATACAAATACTTTTAGAGTAGTTGATTTCATATGATGATTGATGATAAATTATGAGTGTAAAATTACAGAAACAGCCTGACTATAACGTTAAATTTCTCATAAAGAAAAATGCTCAAATCTTAAAGTTTAGATTTGAGCATTTTTATTCTAACCCTAAGTGGTTTGCAGTAATTAATTATCTCTTAAAACGTGAACTACGCCAGTTATGGTATGTGGGTTCCCATTCCAATCTTCATAGCTACCACTAAAGTTGATGTCGATGTATTCTCCAACATTGCCTAAAGCGGTTAAATTATAGGTAATATTATTGTTTTCATCAGAGACGCTTAAACATTCTCCGATGAAAAAGCCTGTATCGTCTTGTTCATTATAGTTTAAATAGTCGTATGTACCAAGATATTCTGGTTCATTTAATTTTCCATTTAAATAAAAACAATTTCCCTGACCATTGCTTTGCCCAACAATATCTATAACAGGACCACTTGGGCTATCAAGATTTTCATTAAATGCAACTGAGAAGTTTTCAAAAAATAAAAAGGATTCATCATTATCAATGGTATATTGAACGAATTCAGTTACGTCATTACAAGCACTTATGGTTCCTATATTGGTTAAAGGCGTTGTAAAGGTGTAACTTATACTATCAGTAACTTGTAAGTTAACGTAGTCACTAGCTTCAACAGCAAAAGTGTTATTGTCATCACATCGTAAAAGATTAATTATAAATTCTCCATTACTCACAGCATCTATAAAGGTTTGGTTTCCGTAACTTAATTGTACATAACCATCTGTTACAGCATTACCATCACAGGTATTGAAAGTTCCAACGACAGTTTCTTGAACAACATCTGGATTATCTGGAACTATGATTACGATATTAGCGTCTTCCGTAAAAGGTCCAACCGCTTCTGTGTGTAATGCAGTATCACCACAAACATCATAGCTGTACACGTTTAGTATTAAGCTTTCATTGCTAGGTACATAACCACAAACCTCACCGTTTTCATTAGTATAACCATAGGTAGTCCCAAATGTTGCACTTGTAATAGATACTTGCATGTTGGCTAAAGGAACATTGTCGTCATCTATTGTCGTAACACAGAGTGTAATAGCTTCCGCAGGAATATCACAATTCCAAAAGCTAAAATGAGAAACTGTACCAACATACATATTGCCCTGCAAAGTTGCTTGTCCTTCTTCTTTCCAGTACCCATTGACTTCATCAAAATACCAAAGCGGAATGGTGTTAGGCGCTATACTCATTAAACTGGCATCAACAGGAACTTTGATTTCAGAAGTTGAGCCTTCAGCTAAATTTAAATCTTCTCCACCAGAACCTCTGAGTTCCACAGCTAGCATACCCAAAGTTTGAAGCATACGCTCGGCACCATTTTCATTTTCAGCATAGAGCATACCTGGCATTTGTAAAGGCATATCGTCATCGGCAGGATCTAAATGATGTAAAATTACATCCACAGATCCATCATAAGTTGAGCCGTCTTCTTTGATAAAGTTTCCATCAAAACTTACAGAGCTTCCATCGGTTGCGGTAACAGTTCCAGAAGTACCACTTGTTACAGAGCCAGCAACTGTAGCTTCTAGCATCATAATAGTAACTTTATTTGTTCCGTTGGAAGGTACAACGCTACGTGAGGCGTGAATATATCCAGCTTTTTCGGCTTTTATATAACCAAAACGTTGCTTAACTGTAGCTCCGTTAATCATAAAAACACCATTGCTGTCGGTTGTTGCGGTTTCGCTACCGATAGTAATGGTTGCTCCTTCAATAGGATTATGGTTTTTGTCGATGACTGATCCTAGGAAGTCTCGAGAAATGTCATTTCCAAAATATTCTGAAAAGGTGTCTGGAATATTTTCTTGTGGATCGTTGTTGCCTATGCCATCATCATCGTTTTGACAGGATGTTATTGCAAGTAATGAGAATAAAAGGATTAAAATAAGATTTGGGAAGTTTTTAATACTTTTCATAATGAATTGATTTAGTTATAAGTAAGTCTCGGTGAGACGTTGTGTAAATATAACAATTATGATCCTAAAACTCCTACCTTTTCTCATAAACAAAAAACTCTGACTAAGTTAATAATCAGAGTTTTTTTAATATTATGAGTGACAATAATTACAAGCCAAAAGCTTCTTTTACTTTGTCTACATAGTCTAATTTTTCCCATGTAAATAGCTCTACTTCCAATGTTTTTGGTTCGCCATTTGGCTGTTGAAAGGTTTTAGTAACTACTTCGTTATGTCTTCCCATATGGCCATAAGCTGCGGTTTCGCTGTACATTGGTTGACGTAGTTTTAAACGCTTTTCAATAGCTGCTGGTCGCATATCAAAAATTTCAGAAACCTTTTGAGCGATTTCCCCATCTGTAAGATTAAATGGGCAAGTACCGTAAGTATCAATAAAAATCCCCATTGGTTCTACAACACCAATGGCATAAGACACTTGTACTAAAACCTCGTCGCAAACACCTGCGGCAACTAAATTTTTTGCAATATGTCTTGTTGCGTAAGCAGCACTACGATCTACTTTACTAGGGTCTTTTCCAGAAAATGCTCCACCACCATGTGCGCCTTTTCCACCGTAGGTATCTACGATTATTTTTCTGCCAGTTAAACCTGTATCTCCATGAGGTCCACCAATTACAAATTTTCCGGTTGGATTGATGTGATATTTAATATCATCAGTAAATAGTGGTTTAATATGGTCTGGTACTTTTGCTATAACACGTGGCATTAAAATCTCAACAATATCTTTTCTGATTTTTGCCAACATAGCTTCATCGGTATCAAAGTTATCGTGCTGTGTAGAGATAACAATGGCATCGATACGCTGTGGTGTATTATCGTCATTATATTCTATAGTAACCTGGCTTTTAGAATCTGGTCTTAAATAGGTGATGTCTTTATTTTCACGACGTAAAGCCGCTAATTCTTTTAAAATAAGGTGCGATACATCTAATGCCAAAGGCATATAATTTTCTGTTTCGTTTGTGGCATAGCCAAACATCATACCTTGGTCGCCAGCGCCTTGTTCTTCTTTACTTGCTCTATCTACACCTCTGTTAATGTCTTCAGATTGCTCGTGTATTGCAGAAATTACTCCACAAGAGTTACCGTCAAACATATATTCACCTTTGGTGTATCCGATTTTGTTTATGGTGTCTCTTGCTATTTGTTGTACATCGAGATAGGTGTTAGATTTTACTTCACCAGCAAGAACAACTTGTCCTGTTGTTACTAAAGTTTCACAAGCTACTTTAGACTCTGGGTCAAAAGCTAAAAAGTTATCAATTAATGCATCACTAATTTGATCTGCAATTTTATCTGGATGGCCTTCTGAGACACTTTCAGAAGTAAATAAATATGGCATAAATCCTATATTTTTTGGTTTGTTGTTTTAAAATTGTGAGATTGCTTGGTCGCTAGAGAAGTCTAAAACTAACTGCTTTAGCATTTTTTAATGAGGTTGCAATCAGACAAATTTTTCCTCTTAATAAATCTTGGCAAAAATAAAGATTTTAATTAAGATAGAAAGACTCCAAATGATAATGAATTCATAAATTCTTAACGGTTTAATTTTTTATTTACTGATTAGTGGTGTTTGTAAGTGTTTGTTTTTAAGATACTTATGCTGGGTGTTTGTGTTTTGGGTTTTGTTAAATATTTAAAAAATATCAGAAATAATTTTGAATTTAAATTTTTCTATCGCAATATTTGTGCTCACAAAGTTCAAAACACTTACTGAAATGTTATCAAGAAAGGTGGAGGGAATAGACCCTGTGAAGCCTTAGCAACCCTTAGACTTACTAAGAAGGTGCTAAATTCTACCTGAACGTGCAAATCATTTCTTGCCAATTCGGATAGATAACTCAAGACCAATTACCCATTTGTAATTGGCATTTTCTTTATAACATTTTTCTATTAAGTACGCTTCTAAAAAGAGGCTTATTTGGCTTTTGGTTTAATCGTGCTATTTGTTGAATGAGATTAATGATAGAGAAACAGATAGATTTTTTGATTAGACGAGAAATAAAAATTTAGCATAGCCTTGGCTACGGTCAATTTTTATTTTGAAGTATTAGCGAAAAAGATGCTTTTTACTCCATTAATCTTGTTCTGCAAATAGCACTCATTATTAACTCAAAAACTTAGAAAAATGAGTACACAAAAATTTGCAACACAAGCGTTGCACGTAGGACACGATGTAACAAACAATGGAGGAACCAGAGCAGTTCCTATTTATCAATCTACAGCTTATGTCTTTAATGACTCGGACCATGCTGCTAATTTATTCGCATTGGCAGAAACAGGCAACATTTATACCCGAATCAACAACCCTACGAACGACATTTTAGAACAGCGCTTAGCGGCTTTAGAAGGTGGTATTGCGGCTGTGGTAACAGCATCTGGCACATCAGCTATAGCAACATCATTACTGACATTACTTAAAGCAGGAGATCATATTGTAGCATCGAGCAGTCTGTATGGAGGAACCTATAATTTGCTGAGTGTAACCTTGCCAAGACATGGTATTACTACAACCTTTGTAGATCCATCAAATCCAGAAAACTTTAAAAATGCAGCTCAAGAAAATACGAGAACATTTTTTATAGAATCTCTCGGAAATCCTAAGTTAGATGTTTTAGACATTGAAGCAATTTCAAAAGAAGCAAAAGCATTTAAAGTACCATTAATTGTAGATAATACGGTAGCAACACCTTATTTGTTAAACCCAATAGAATATGGTGCTAATATCGTTATTCATTCGTTGACAAAGTACATAAATGGCAATGGTACGGCACTTGGAGGTGTCATTATAGATGCTGGTACTTTTGATTGGACAAATGGAAAATTCCCAGAATTTACAGAGCCTTCACCCGGTTACCATGGTTTGGTGTATAGCGAAGCTTTAGAAGCAGCGTCATTTATTGCAAAAGTTAGAATTGAAGGTTTAAGAGATTATGGTGGAGCATTAAGTCCGTTTAATGCATTTCAAATCATTCAAGGTTTAGAGACCTTAGAATTACGAATAAAAAAGCATAGCGAGAATGCACTTCAACTTGCCAAATGGCTAGAAGAGCAACCAGAAGTTTCATGGGTAAATTATCCTGGTTTAGAGGCTAGTAAATACAAAGTTCTAGCAGAAAAATACTTGCCAAAAGGACAAAGTGGAATTGTAACTTTTGGAGTTGATGGTGGCTATGACGCTGCAAAAATTATAGCCGATAAGACAAAATTATTTTCGCTATTAGCCAATATTGGCGATACAAAATCTTTAATCATTCATCCTGCAAGCACAACGCATCAGCAATTAAGTGATGAGGCGCAAGAAAGCACAGGAGTGACAAAAGACCTTATAAGATTGTCTGTTGGCATTGAGAATGTTGATGATCTAAAAGCTGATTTAAAAGAAGCATTTCAATTAATAAAAAAGCCTCAATTGGCTTAATCTCTTTTTGTATTAGTGTTGTTTAATTAAGCTGAGCGACGAGACTTTCGTTCAGCTTAATTTAAAAATTTTCAGAGAAGAAATAAAAAAATCCAATTATGAGTGTACTTAAATTTATTGAGATAGATCATTTTGAGTTGTGTAGTGGTAGAAACATTAGCCTTAGATTGTCGTATCAAGTATTCGGAAAGCCATTAGGAAACAACCCAATAGTATTAGTAAATCACGCCCTAACAGGAAATTCTCAGGTAACAGGAAAAAATGGCTGGTGGAACGATATTGTTGGTAAAGACAAAATTATAGATACAGATATTTATACGGTTTTAGCGTTCAATGTACCAGGTAATGGGTTTGGTGGATTAGAAGAATCTTTTTTAGAATATTATAAAGAATTTACAGCAAGAGATGTAGCTCGTATTTTTTCTGAAGGACTAAACCGTTTAAATATTAATGCTTTATACGCTATCGTTGGTGCATCTGTTGGTGGTGGTATTACTTGGGAGTTGGCAGCATTACGACCAAATTTGGCAGCATATGTAATTCCAATAGCTACAGACTGGAAATCTACAGACTGGGTAATTGGTAATTGCTTCATTCAAGATGAAATATTAAACCATTCGTCTCAACCACTTTTTGATGCCAGATTGCATGCCATGACGTTTTACAGAACGCCAGAATCTTTTGCTTCAAAATTTAAAAGAGAAAAACAACGAAAAGATGCTTTTAAAATTGAAACTTGGTTAGCGCACCATGGAGAAAAACTAGAAGGAAGATTTGATTTGTCAGCTTACAAAATGATGAATCAAATTTTAAAAACTATCGATATTATACAAGGCAGAGGCACGTTTACCGAAGTGGCAAAACACATTGCTTCTCACATTCATATTATAACAATTAATTCGGATTTACTATTTAAATCAGACGAAAACTGGAACACATTTGTAGAACTAAAGTCAGTAAAAGAAAATGTTACTATTGGCGAGCTAAAATCTAATGATGGCCACGATGCTTTTTTAATTGAGTATCAGCAACTCATTAAGCTATTAAAACCGGTTTTTAATTTAAAATTACAAGAACATGACAACTATACATCTAGCTATATTCGGAATTGGTAATGTAGGCTCTGCATTAATCAATCAGATTCAACAACAAAAAAGAAAGTTTCAAGAGCGGCAACAATTAGATATTCGGATTTCTGTAATTGCAAATTCAACATTGGCATTTTTTGCTAATGACACCAGGGACGAATGGGAGGTGGATTTTGAAAAATTTTCAGAACCTTATAACATTCAAGATATAATCCATCATTTTAAGACTTTAGGAGTAGAACATGCTATCGCAATTGATGCTACAGCAAGTACTGCATTTGTTGAAAACTACACCTTACTAATAGAGAACGGTTTTCATATCATTGCTGCAAACAAGGTTGCCAATACTTTAGATTATAATTTTTATAAAGAATTAAGGACGGTTTTAAAGCAGAACAACAAGAAGTTTTTATATGAGACTAATGTTGGTGCTGGATTGCCAATTGTAGAGACTATTAGAAATCTGCATCAATCAGGAGAAGAAATCCACAAAATAAAAGGTGTGTTTTCAGGATCACTAAGTTATATATTTAATACGTATTCAGAAGAAGAATTGCCTTTTCATAAGGTGTTAAACAATGCTGTTGTACTTGGTTTAACAGAGCCAGATCCAAGAGACGATTTGTCTGGTAAAGACGTGGCAAGAAAGCTCTTGATTTTAGCAAGAGAATTGGGCTTAAAAGCTGAGCTCAGTAGTGTAAATATAACCTCTTTGGTGCCCAAGCAGCTCAATGGATCTACAACAATATGTGAGTTTAAACAACGTGCTTTTGAGTTAGATGACAGTATTAAATTAAGCACGGCAAAACAAAATAAAGACACTGTTTTACGTTACATTGGCGAACTAGATGTGCTAAAAAACACCTTAGAAGTGAAGCTTGTTTCTGTGCCAAGGTCTTCAACTTTAGGACAGTTAAAAGGGACTGATAATCTTATTGAAATTTATACAGAATCGTATAATGAGCAACCATTAGTAATTCAAGGCGCAGGTGCAGGTAAGGCGGTAACCGCAAGAGGTGTGCTTTCGGATATTCTTAAACTTTGTGCGCATTTACAAAAGGTTAATGTACACAGTTTTAATTAATGTTTTAATAACCATTTATTGCGCTATTGCTAAGATTTAAAATATAGATATTACAGAAATTTGCAGCAAAACCAAATCGCATGAAAAAGTATAAATTAGAATTCGGTTTTGCACTAAAGTTAATGGTAATAACAGTATTATCTTTAGTAGCAACGCTATTTTTAAATTAAATATTCTGTTACTTTTGCCAGTAATCATTGATTTATGAAATACTGGCTAACAGCTATAGTTATAATGTTTAAATTCTTATTGTTTGCTCAAAATAATGAGAATTCAAATTCTTACCTAGATATAAACTATTTTGCTGGGAATATAGCTCTTCACAATAACGATATCCTTCATTTAATTCAAGGGCATCCAGAAGGTGTAATTCTCAGTTGGAACAAGAAAACTTTCGGTGAAGAAGCTTGGCAACAACGTTTTAACTATCCAGACTATGGTGCTTCCTTCATTTATCAAGATTTAAAGAATGATGTGCTTGGTGAAAATTATGGACTGTATGCGCACTATAATTTCTACTTTTTTAAGCGTAACCTAATGTTTAGAATTGGGCAAGGTATTGCCTATACCACTAATCCTTATGATAAGGTAGAAAATCATAAAAACATTGCTTTCGGGTCGCATTTACTGAGTTCTACTTACGTAATGCTCAATTATAAAAAAGAACGTTTGTTTAATAGGTTTGGTTTACAAACAGGCTTGTCTTTAATTCACTATTCTAATGCCAACGTAAAAGCGCCTAACACCAGCGTTAATTCTATGACTTTTAATTTAGGATTAACCTACAACTTAGATGAAGAAGATTCAGAATATATAGATAATTTAACGGATGAGAAGTTTACAGAACGCATAAAATACAATATAGCTTTTAGAAGTGGTATAAATCAGAGCGACGTTATAGGAAGTGGGCAATTTCCATTTTATATAGTTTCGGCTTATGCAGATAAACGTTTGAATCATGTTAGTGCTGTTCAGTTTGGTGCAGATGTGTTCTTTTCTAACTTTTTAAAAGAGTTGATTTATTATCAATCCGTTTCTTTTCCTGAGTTAGATGTTACTGGTGATGAAGATTATAAACGTGTAGGACTATTTGTAGGTCATGAGTTGTTTATCAATAAAATGTCCATAGAATCGCAGATAGGCTATTATGTCTATTATCCGTTTGATTTTGAAGGCAGAACCTATTTAAGAGTTGGACTAAAACGCTATTTTGGTAAGAAATTCTTTGGAGCTATAACCTTAAAATCTCATGGTGCTAAAGCAGAAGCCGTTGAATTTGGAATTGGAGTAAGATTATAAATTTGTCATTCCTGAGTTGGGCACTGAGCGATGGTCACTGAGCGAAGTCGAAGTGAGTCGAAGTGAGGCAAGGAATCTATTTTAGATATGAAGAAAATAATTTATTTATTGGTTTTTCTTGTTTTTGCTTGCAATAGCGAAGATGCTAACGATTGCTTTCAAACATCAGGAACTATAGTGCAACAAGAAATTGATGTTGTTGGCTTCGAAAGAATTTTAGTGAATAGAGATATAGAATTAATCATTACTGAAGCACCAGAATATAAAGTTACTATTGAAACAGGTGAGAACTTAATCAATGATGTAAAGGCAGAAGTTATTGGAGATAGATTAGTGCTCACAGATGATAATACCTGTAATTATGTGAGAGACTATGGTATTACAAAAATTTATGTTGAAGCACCAAATCTTAAAGAAATAAGAACGTCGTCGCAGTATGAGATTTCATCAAATGGAGTCTTAAGCTATCCTAGTTTAAAATTATTGTCTGAAGATTTTAATGAAGCTACAGATTTTACGGTTGGTGATTTTAGATTGTCTATAAATTCAGAGAGTTTACGTATTACTTCAAATAATATTTCATCATTTTATATCAATGGTGAAGTGGAAAACTTGTTCGTTGGTTTTTTCTCAGGCTCTGGGCGTTTTGAAGGTGAAAACTTAATCGCTCAAAATGTGGAAGTAAACCATAGAGGGAGTAATGACATGATTGTAAATCCTCAAGCATCACTAACAGGGATTTTAAGAGGAACAGGACATCTTATTTCTGTAAATGAACCACCACTAGTTGCTGTAGAACGTATTTACAGTGGTCAGTTGTTTTTTGATTAGTTAAGGTTTACGATTATTACTATTATTAAAACAATTACAAATAACCCAAGCCTTCTATTCCATTCTTCTTGTAAAATAGTTGTAAAAGGTTTCTTGCCTAAGTAAAAAAGCCATTTAAAAGAAGCTCCAAAGTATTTTAAAATATCCGGAATCGCTTCTTGAATTATACCTGCTAAAAATTCTAACAAACCCTCTAGCATACTAATCACTTTCTCAACCAGCCTAAAATTCTTGAATTGTCAATTTGCCACTTTTCATTTTTAAATAACAAATCATACCTTTCTCTAGAATTGCCATAAGGTCCTGAATTCTGTTGTGTAATTTCAATTTCATCTTCGTTTACTTCAGAAATTATTGAGACATGTCCATGTTTGTTTGAAAATGTTCCAGAATAAATCAATAAATCGTTCACCTTAGGTTTTGATTTACTAGGATTTGTATACTGAATTAAACCTCGCTGTTTATTTAGTTGTCCATCTTTTAAATTGTCAATAAAAAAATCTTTGGCGTGTCCATAACTTTCAGGCATTTTGTGATGTAACTGTTCATAGTAGTAGCGTTTAACAAACTCTACGCACTGAAATTTTAATCCTAAATTATAGCCGTCTTCTGATATTGCTCTGCCGTTTACATTATCAATTTTTCCATTGTAGTAAACAGATGTACCATTAAGGTTGTCTATTTCTTCTCCAATACTATACTTAGGGTTTGGGTTTGTACTCTCAATTAAAATATATCCACCTATAGCAAAAACAACAAAGACTAATAATAGTGTCTGTTTTTTTAATTTATTCATTAATAGTTTCTAATTTAAAGTATTAAATTCCTTCCCTCAGGGAAGGCTAGGATGGGCTTTTATCAACTCGTCAATTCCCTAAACAAACTCTCTAAACTTGCGTTTTTTTGATTGAGTTGAAGAATCTTCAATTCATTGTCATGGGCAAAATCAAAAACATGAGAGCGCATATCTTCTTTGGTTGAAAATGTGATTTCGTAAACAAAACCATAAGTATTCTTAACAGAAGCAACTTTAGGTAAGCGTAACAGAAATGTATCCTCAACACGGTAATCAAACTCTACAATAATTACTTGTTCTTGGCCTTCTCTGAGGTCTTTGAGGTATTTGTCAGCAACCACTTCTCCTTTGTTAATAATTATAACACGATCGCACATGGCTTCAACCTCTTGCATAATGTGCGTAGATAAAAACACGGTTTTTTCTTTACCAATATCCTTAATAAGGTTTCTTATGTCTACTAATTGATTTGGATCTAAGCCTGTAGTTGGTTCATCTAAAATTAAGACATCGGGATTGTGCAGTAGCGCGTTAGCCAGACCAACACGTTGTCTGTAACCTTTGGAGAGTTGGCCTATCTTTTTATGCGCTTCTGGTGTTAATCCAGTAAGTTCAATGACTTCATTAATTCTAGATTTTGGAGTGCCATACGCATTGGCATTAAAGTTTAAATATTCTTTTACATAAAGATCTGTGTAAAGCGGATTATGTTCTGGTAAGTAGCCTACACTTTTTTGAACGTTCTTCTTGTCCTTAGTAACATCAAATCCGTTGACGCTTGCATCGCCTTCTGAAGCTTCAATATAGGTTGTTAGAATCTTCATCATTGTGGATTTTCCGGCGCCATTTGGTCCTAAAAAACCAACAACTTCTGCGTCCTTTACTTTAAAAGAAACGTTATTTAATGCTTTTTGATCTTTATATAGTTTTGAAATATTATGGACTTCAATAGACATAATTCAGAATATTTGAATTTATTTTTTTCTGCTACAACAAACGTTGATAGGTACATTTTTTAGTAACAAACTAATCGATCTATCTATGGTGTATAGTCAACTTTTATGGGATTAAAGTTAATGATTTTCGGTTAGTCACAAATAATAAAAATTAAGGTGGATTCGAATACATCCAAATCCACCTTAATTGTAATTGTTTAATGCTAGCAAACGTTAATTTGTTTATGCTTTTATAAATTTTGATGTTTTACCGTTATCGAACATTAAAAAGTATATTCCGTTGTTTAAATTTTGAATATCTATGCTATGGTCACTAGATATAGTTGCACTCATAATTTTAACACCCAGATTATTATATATACTATAACTTTTAATATCTAATGCTTCTTGAATATAAATAAAGTCAGAAGATGGTATAGGATAAATGGTTGTATTTTCATCATTGAAATCATTAATACTTAATGTGGGTGTTGTAAAGACAATGTCATCTAGACCAAATGAATCGTCACCTATGCTACTGGTTATAGTAAAAGAACTAACATTGGTCCAATTTAGAGTTACGGTAGATCCCATGCCATATGTGAGGTCTTGGTTAACACTAGAGTTGCTGCCGCCTGATGGAGTAAAAGTATAGGTGCGAGTTCCAGAAAATGTATATGGAGCCAGTGCGTACACCGAAGTTATATCAACTGGAGAGCTAAAAGAAACTGTGGCTGATTCACCAGAATCGGTTTGGTAGGTATACACCACATTTCCAGATGAGCCTGCAAAGCCATTACCATTAATAAGTTTTGAGTCATCAGAAGAGTAGGATGAGGTAAATGTTGCAGTGATACCTGAGACAGTTTGGCTTATTCCGTTACCAGTATCAGTAGCGCTTTCCCAATCGAAAGTTTGAGAAAAAGATATAATGCTAAATAGTAAAAAATAATAAGTAGGGTAGATTTTTTTCATTTTTTAAATAATTTAATTGATAGTATTTGGGGCTTGCTAACATGCCTTTAAATTTTAAAAGGCAGGCAAAAATAATCAATATCTAATTCCACACATAGATTATTACAAAATCTTTAAAATTTTATTAATGGCTCAAAAAAGAGTTCTCAACAATTTTGATTTGTAAAAATATTATTTACTTTAGCCTTATCGAATTATGACAAATACATCTAGAGCATATTATAACTGGTTTTATTTCTTTTTTAACGAAAGAAACGAGGCTTAGTATGTTTTAATGAATAAAATATAAGTTTAAAAAGTCTCGAATTATTCGAGACTTTTTCTTTTTCAATCCTTTTGATTGAAAAAGTCCTGAACTGTTACACTGAGCGCTGGTCATTGAGCGAAGTCGAAGTGAGTCGAAGTGTGGTTTCAGGATCTCATTAAATAATTGTTAGATTGACAAAACCAATAGCCATACAAGGAATAAGAGGGTCGTTTCATCACGAGGTAGCTCAAAAGTACTTTAGCTCTACAGCAGAAGTCATTGAGTGCATGTCTTTTGATAGGGCTGTAGACAATTTATTACAACATGAGACAGATAGTATGGTTATGGCTTTAGAGAATTCTATAGTAGGTTCAATAATTCCAAATTATGCACTAATAGACAATCATAGTCTGAGTATTGTTGGTGAGTATTATTTGGATATTCAGCATAATTTATTAGCCTTGAAAGGTGAAACTTTAGCAGCTATAAAAGAAGTGCACTCGCATCCCATGGCATTGTTACAATGTAAAGTTTTCTTTAAAGACTATCCAAATATTAAGTTGGTAGAGGCTAAAGATACAGCAGAAGTTGCTAAGCAAATTTCAGAAAATAATAGTAAAGGAATCGCAGCTATAGCAAGCAAAAATGCAGCAAGTTTATATGATTTAGATATTTTGGCAGAGAGCATTCAAACTATTAAGCATAACGAAACACGCTTTGCTATTGTTAGGCGAGAAAATAGCCACCTTGAACGAAAAGGAATTAATAAGGCATCTCTAAAATTTGAATTAGACCATAAACGTGGTAGTTTAGCTACAATACTCAATGTAATGAGTGATTGTAACCTAAACCTAACTAAAATTCAATCTTTGCCAAAAATTGAGACACCTTGGAAGTATGCCTTCTTTGTAGATGTTACTTTTGATGCACTCGAAGATTACGAAAAAGCATATGCCATCATACAGATTATGGCTGAGAATTTTAAAGTGTTGGGTGAATATAAAAATGCAAAAACATGATTGAAGTAGCCAACCGTTTAAAACATGTCGAAGAATATTACTTTTCTAAAAAGTTAAGAGAAGTGGCCTTTTTACAGTCTCAAGGAAAGCCAATTATAAATTTGGGTATTGGTAGTCCGGATTTAGAGCCGCCTTTTAAAGCTACTATGCTTTTAAAAGATAGCTTGGATGAGGAAGGAGCTAACAAATATCAAAGTTACCAAGGTTTACCAGAGTTGAGAGAGGAGATTGCCAATTTTTACAAAAAACAATACAAAGTAAATCTAAGTGGGCAAACTGAGGTATTACCACTATTGGGAAGTAAAGAAGGTATTATGCATATCTCTATGGCTTTTTTAAATCCAGGCGATGAGGTGTTGATTCCAAATCCAGGATATCCAACGTATGCTGCCGTTACTAAATTATTAGAGGCAAAACCCGTTTTTTACGACTTAAAGGAAGCTAATTATTGGTTGCCAGATTTTATTGCTCTAGAACGCTTAGACTTAAGCAAGGTAAAAATCATGTGGATCAGTTATCCGCATATGCCAACAGGAGCTAATGCGCCAAATAAGTTTTATGACGAAGTTATAGCCTTTGGAAGGCGACACAATATTTTAATAGTAAACGATAATCCCTATAGTTTTATACTAAACAAAAAGCCAATTAGTATTATGCGCTATAACCATGCAAAAGAGGTTTGTTTGGAGTTAAATTCATTTAGCAAAACCTTTAATATGGCAGGTTGGCGCGTTGGTATGTTAGTGGGTAGTTACGAGCATCTTAGTGCAGTACTCAAAGTAAAAAGTAATATGGATTCAGGAATGTTTTATGCCATTCAAAAAGGAGCGATAGAAGCCTTAAAATGTTCAGATATGTGGTTTGTAAGTTTAAATAGTGTGTACGAACAAAGAAGAGTGCTGATTTGGAAACTGGCAGAAGCTTTAAACTGCACCTATGATGAGTATGCAACAGGTATGTTTGTTTGGGCTAAGCTACCACCACATTTAAAGTCTGAAGAATTTACCGATTTAGTATTAAAAGAACATTCCATATTTATAACACCAGGAACGGTTTTTGGAAGTAATGGCGAAGGTTATGTGCGTTTTTCATTATGCTCTCCAGAAGAACAAATAAAAGAAGCGATAGCGCGAGTTTAGAGAGATGAAACATGTATTTGTAATAGGAGTAGGATTGATAGGCGGAAGTTTTGCCTTAGATATAAAAAAGCAAAATCCGGAATGCATTGTTTATGGTGTAGACAAGAACGAAGCGCATTTAGATAAAGCAAAAACTCTAGGTATTATTGATAAAAAATCAAGCTTAGATGATATAGGTCAAGCCGACCTTGTTATTGTAGCCATTCCTGTAGATGCCACTTTAGAAGTATTGCCAAAAGTACTAGATCTCGTTTCGGACGAGGCTGTAGTGTTTGATGCTGGTTCAACAAAAGAAGGTATTTGTCTCAAGGTGAAAAATCATCCAAAGCGTAGAAATTTTTTAGCAGCACATCCTATTGCTGGTACAGAATTTTCAGGACCTGATGCAGCAATTCATGGTCTATATAACAATAAGACAAATATCATTTGCGAAGTAGAAGAAACGGCCTTCAAACTTCAAGAGAAAGCATTAAAACTGTTTACGGATTTAGGGATGCGTATAAGATATATGAATCCTAAAGCACACGATAAACACATAGCCTATGTATCGCATCTATCGCATATAAGCTCTTTTATGCTGGGCAAAACTGTGATAGAAAAAGAAAAAAACGAACGCGATATTTTTGATATGGCAGGTAGCGGTTTTGCAAGTACTGTGCGTTTAGCTAAAAGTTCGCCAGCCATGTGGACACCAATTTTTAAACAAAACAAAACTAATGTTATTGAAACGTTGGATGAATACATAAGTAATCTAGAGCATTTCAAAAGAATGATGTTAGAGGACGATTTTGAATCGGTTTTCAAAGAAATGGAAACTACCAACCATATAAAAGATATTTTAAACGGAATAGAATAAAAACTAAGAAAAAGAAGATTAATAGTAAGATGGAAAACAAGAAAGAATTGAGAAATTGGTTAGATGCTTTTAACTTAGAGCATCCGCTAGTGATTGCGGGACCTTGCAGTGCTGAAACAGAAGAGCAGGTTCTTAAAATTGCACATCAACTAAAAAATAGTGATGCTACTGTTCTAAGAGCCGGAATTTGGAAACCTAGAACACGTCCTGGCAATTTTGAAGGCGTAGGAGCCTTAGGTTTAAAATGGCTTCAAAAGGCCAAGCAAGAAACAGGTATGCAAATAACTACGGAGGTTGCAAATGCGCACCATGTAGAATTAGCCTTAAAACACGATGTGGATATCCTTTGGATTGGAGCACGTACCACAGTGAGTCCATTTATAGTGCAAGATATTGCAGATGCTTTAAAAGGAACGGACAAACCTGTGTTAATTAAGAATCCTGTAAATCCAGATTTATCATTATGGTTGGGTGCTGTAGAACGTTTCTACACTGCTGATGTTAAGAATTTAGGTGTCATCCACAGAGGATTTTCGACCTACGAAAAAACGCGCTACAGAAACAATCCAGAGTGGCAAATTGCGATAGACTTACAAAGCCGTTTTCCAGATTTACCTTTAATTTTAGATCCATCTCATATTGCTGGTCGTAGAGATATAATTTTCGATTTAAGTCAAACAGCATTAGATCTCAATTACGATGGTTTAATGATAGAAACACATCACGATCCAGACAATGCTTGGAGCGATGCAGCACAACAAATTACGCCAGAAACACTAATTAAGTACACAGAAGATTTACGTATTAGGAAGGAAATTGGTGAAGCTGCAGAGTTTAAAAATAAGATTAACACCTTAAGAACTAAAATAGATGTCATTGACCATCAATTAATTGAAATCTTAGGAAAGCGTATGCAAGTGGCTGATGAGATAGGAGCCTTAAAAAAGAAACACAATGTTGCGGTACTACAAAATAAGCGTTGGAACGAAATTTTAGGCAAAATGATATTAGAAGGTGAGGAGAAAAACTTAAGCGAGGAATTTATACTGCGACTATTTAAAGCGATTCACCAAGAGTCTATAAACCATCAAGAAGAGATTATTAATCATTAAAAGTCAAAAACAAAAAAGGCTCGCAATTGCGAGCCTTTTTTTAGATTGTATTTTATAAGTTTCTTTTAAAAGTGTATCTAGTAATAAAAATACCTTGTCCATCTCCTTTACCACCTTCACTTTCAACACCTGTATTAATAAATACCAGTTCCCAACCTTGAGCAACCATATCGTTAATTTTAGAAGTCATAACCGCATCATTCGCAGCAATATTCTGAAAACGAATACCTCCCAAATTATAGAAGTTTAATAATTTAGTTTCATCATATTCTTTTACCCTAATTTCGTTTCTCTTAGACTTGTTTTTTTCATCTTTGTCTTTATCATCAGAACGTGTTGATGTAAATTCTTTATAGTCTTTGGTTTCGTTCGCAGAAATCATTCGAGAACGTCCTAAACCATTAGGAACAATAGACTCAACACAAGTTACAACTTTGTACTCTACCTGTGCTTGTGGTTTTTCTTCACTGGTTTTTTCTTTGTTAATAAAAGAAAAAGAAACAAGTCCTACAGCAACTACTGCAGTAAAAAATAAATTTTTTTTCATGATTGTTAATTTTGTTTTATACCCTAAAGTAAAGACTTTTTTAACTAAAAGTTGTTACTTTGTTATTATTTTATTGTTGAATGATAGGAACAGTTTATAAATCTACCGGAAGTTGGTATACCGTTAAAACACTGAACGGTAAATTTTATGAATGTAGGATAAAAGGAAGGTTTAGACTTCAAGGTATAAAGAGCACCAACCCTGTTGCAGTAGGTGATAAAATAGCGTTTGAACTAGAAACTAAAAACAACACCGAAACAGGAGTTATTCATCGAATTGAAGAACGCCGCAACTACATTGTTAGAAAATCGGTGAACCTTTCTAAGCAAACCCACATTATTGCGGCCAATATAGATCAGGTATTTCTTTTGGTTACTCTAGATAATCCACCAACCTTTACAAGTTTTATAGATCGGTTTTTGGTCACTGCAGAGGCCTATTCAGTTAAGACAGTTCTATTATTTAACAAAATCGATACTTACGAAGAAGAACAACTGCAAGAGGTAAAATATTTGCAAAGTATTTATAAGAATATAGGGTACAAATGCATTGAGGTTTCTGCCACAACAGGTTACAATATAGCTAAAGTAAAGTCCTTAATGACAGGTAAGGTGAGTATGTTTTCTGGTCACTCAGGTGTAGGAAAATCTACTCTAGTTAACGCTATAGAACCAACTTTAAATCTTAAAACCAAAGCCATTTCAGAACAACACATGCAAGGACAACATACTACAACCTTTGCCGAAATGTTCGATTTAAGTTTTGATGCTAAAATCATAGATACACCAGGTATCAAAGGTTTTGGAGTGGTAGATATGGAAAAGGAAGAGATCGGCGATTATTTTCCTGAGTTTTTTGCTCTAAAACAAGACTGTAAGTTCAATAACTGTTTGCATCTAAAAGAACCAAAATGCGCCGTAAAAACGGCACTAGAAAATGATGAGGTGTCTTATTCTAGATATCGAAGTTATATTCAGATTTTAGAAGGGGATGAAGAGCACTATAGAACAGATAATTGGGATAAAGAATGAAAATTGTAATACAACGTGTCTCTGAAGCATCAGTTACCATAGATCATAAAAAAGTAGCATCGATTGGTAAGGGACTTTTGGTCTTACTGGGTGTAGTAAACCAAGATACCCAAGAGGATATAGATTGGTTGTGCAATAAGGTTGTAAATCTTCGCATTTTTTCTGATGATAAAGGAGTTATGAATACATCGTTGTTAGGTACAGGTGGCGATATAATAGTGATAAGTCAATTTACACTGCATGCAAGTACCAAAAAAGGAAACAGACCAAGTTATATGAAGGCAGCCAAACCAGATGTTGCCATTCCGATTTATCAAAACTTTGTTTCAACCCTAGAGCGTTTTTTAGGAAAGGAAATAAAAACGGGAGAATTTGGTGCAGATATGAAAGTACAACTAATTAATGATGGTCCCGTAACTATAATTATAGACTCAAAAAACAGAGAATAATTTAAGTGACTTGTGCTTATAAGTATGTATAACAAAATATCATTGTAAGGAATTTGAGACAAAAATATTTGATATGCATAATTAAATTTTTATATTGAATCGCTAATCAATCTTATAGATATTCTGCATGAAATATGTTTTTGCAGCTATACATGTACTCATTGTTATCGCTTGCTACTCCCAACCCAAAGATTTATATAAATCTAACACTATACCCACAGATCTAAAAACTAAAGCAAACGCCGTAATTCGCTATGAGAATAAAACTGTAGAGGTTATAAATACTAGTGAAATAAAAGTAATTTCTAAACGCATTGTTACCGTTTTAAACAAGTATGGTAATAGGCATGTTGATGCTGTACAGTTTTATGATGATAATACCGAAATTGTAAGTATATCAGCCTCAATATATGATGCATATGGTGACCTAATAAAAAATATTAAAGAGCGAGACTTTAAGGATAACAGTGCGGTAAGCGACTTTTCAATCTACGAAGATGATAGAGTTAAGCATCTAGACTACAATCCTATAGACTATCCTTACAGTGTAGAATATCAGTCAGAAGTTATTTACAGAAATACAGCCTTCTTTCCAGACTGGAGACCTATAAACGACTTCTTTCTAAGTATTGAGCATTCCGAATATAAGATTATAAATACTGGTAATGTAGAGTTAAAGACCAAGCAGGAGAATTTTGAATCATTTCCAATTACAGAAGAAAAACAACATCATTATATATTAAAAAACTTTAATGGTATAGAATACGAGTCTTATACGCCAGCGTTATTCCGTATTACACCAAGATATAAAGTCACTTTGAGATCATTTAATATGATTGGTGTTGAAGGTGTAAATAATAACTGGCAAGAATTTGGAAAATGGATGTATGATAAACTGTTAACAGGTACAGGTGATATACCTCAAAGTACGCTAGATGAGGTAAGAGCCTTAACAAATGGTGTAACAAATAAAATAGAACGTGCAAAACTTGTATACCAGTATATGCAAGATAAGACAAGATATATCAGTATACAGGTTGGTATAGGAGGTTGGAAACCTATGAAAGCCTTAGATGTAGATAATCTTGGATACTCAGACTGTAAAGGTTTAACAAATTACACAAAATCTCTATTAGATGCAGTAGATGTACCTTCGTATTACACCGTAGTATATGGAGGAAAGGATATAAGAAGTATTGATAAAGAGTTTTCATCAATACAAGGTAATCATGTTATTTTGTGCGTACCCAACGAGCAAGAACCTATTTTTTTAGAATGTACAAGCCAGACTAACCCATTTGGTTTTATAGCGGGCTTTACTGATGATAGAGACGTACTACTTGTAAAGCCCAATGGTGGCGAAATAATTCACACGAAAATATACAGTCAGGATGAGAGTGTTCAATTTACTAAAGCAGATATCATTTTAGATGGTAATGGTAATATAGAAGCAGATGTAAGTATAAAAACTACAGGATATCAATATAGTATACACCAAGGCTTAGAGCGCGAAGAACCTAGAGAGCAACAATTATACTATAAAAATTATTGGGATTATATAAATAATCTTAGTGTCTCAGATATTCAATTGGTTAATGATAAAAGTAGTGTGGTCTATAATGAAAATATAAAACTTACTGCCAAAAACTACGCTTCTGTAACTGGTGAGAGGTTAATAGTTCAGCCAAATATTTTTAATCGCCTTAATAGTATACCCGTAAGATATACTAACAGAAAATTAGATTTTACAATAAATCGTGCGTTCAAAGATGTTGATGAGTACATTATAAAATTACCGAGTGGTTACAAAATAGAGGCCATGTCAGAGGGTAGTATAATCGAAAACAAATTTGGTAACTATCAAATTAGTTTAACCGAAATAGAGGGTAATAAAATAAAATATACAAGAGTTTATACTCAATTCAAAGGAACTTATGATAAAGAAGAATACAAAGCGTTTAGAGATTTTAGAAAACAGATAGTAAAAAACGACAAGTCTAAAATTGCTTTAATTAAATTGTAAACCAACATATTACACCAAGCCATATTATCAACTACATTTTATGAAAAAATTACTAACATTATTTCTTGCAGTGCAACTATTTCAATTAAATAGTTACAGCCAAAATTTTGAATTTGGAAAAGTTACTAAGCCCGAATTACAAGAAAAGTATCACCCAACAGATTCATCCGCTAGCGCGGCCATTTTATATAAAAGCGAAAACATTTATTTTAACTACAGCCAAGCGAATGGTTTTAGACAAATCAAAGAGGTAGTAGCAAAGATTAAAATTTATAATAAGGACGGATTAAACTGGGCAAATAAAAAAATTCCATTATATAAAAGTGCCTCAGGAAATATAGAAAAGATAAAAGGGATTAAAGGCTACACTTATAATTTAGAAAACGGAAAAATAGAAAAATCAAAATTAAAAAATAGTGGTATCTTTTCTGAGAACGCCACAGATATGTTCGATATAAGCTCATTTACCCTGCCAAATGTAAAAGAGGGTTCAATTATTGAATATGAGTACTCAATAAGCTCACCGTTTTTACAAATAGATGAGATTAATTTGCAGTATACCATACCTGTAAATAAAATTGATGTTACCGCTGCCACACCGCAATTTTATAGATATAAGACAAGGCTAAATCCAAGAGCATTTTTTAGACCAACATTTACAGAATCAAAAAAAAATAGACAAGTATCCATTTCAAGAAGAGGTGAAAGCACTACCAGAAATACAAGAGTTGGTTCTGGGTCTTCGCTATATAATAATCAGTTTGAGTATTATGATAATGTTATAGCACTAACAGAGGTTAATGTGCCTGCTCTAAAGGCCGAGTCATTTGGTGGAAATATAAACAATTACAAGGCAAAATTAAGTTTAGAGTTAGAGGCAAGCTTAGCAAAAGAAGGATATGTCGAAAAATCATATGCCGTAACTTGGGAAGGTGTCTCAAAAAGTGTATACGAGAGCGAAAACTTTGGAGGACAACTCAATAAATCCCCTTTTTATAAAGAAGAATTAAGCGCCTACTTACAAAATGCCGAAGACGACTTTCATAAAGCTGTAATGGTAGAAAATTTTGTAAAATCAAAGGTAAAATGGAATGGTAATTATGGTATATATGCTCAAAAAGGCATTAGAGGCGCATACAAGGACGGTACAGGGAATGTTGCAGATATAAACCTCATGGTAGTTGCAATGTTAAAGTCCCTAGGTGTAGAAGCAAATCCAGTTTTAATAAGTACTCGTAATAATGGTTTTCCGTTATTTCCAACTCGCCAAGGATTTAACTATGTTATTTGTATGGTAGAGAGCCAGGATGGCTACATGTTAATTGATGCTACAGAGCCATTTAGCACCAACAATATTTTGCCAGAGCGCGTATTAAATTGGCAAGGACGCTTAATAAAAGATGGCGGAGTATCGCGTTGGGTAGATGTAAAAACAGGTAAAACATCTAAGAAAACAATAATGCTAAATGTACAAATAGATAATGATTTACTAATATCTGGTAAAGTGAGAGAAATTAACACAGCAAGTTTAGCACTACAATACAGAAAAAGATATACAGGGTTAAGTGAAGAAGATCACTTAAAGTCTATAGAGTCTGGAAAAGGTGATATTGAAATTGATAACCTTCAATACCAAAATGATACAGACATTAGTCAGCCCGTAAAGATAACTTATACCTACGAACTCTCAGACGGAATAGATGAGATTGGTGATAAACTCTATTTTTCACCTTTACTATTTTTAGCTTCAGATGAAAACCCATTTAAATTAGAAGATAGGATTTACCCAATAGACTTTGTATATCCTGTAAATCAAAATACCATCGTAAACATTTTGTTGCCAGATGGATACGATATTGAGTTTTTGCCAGAAAGTGAAGCGCTTGAGTTTGGCTCAGGCGATGTTAAGTTTGCTTATATCATGCAGGAAAACGGAAAATATTTAAGTTTAAAATTAGATTTTGAAATAAATAACCCGTTCATTGCACCAAAAGATTATAAAAACTTTAAGGCTTTTTATTCAAAAATCATAGATAAAAACAAAGAGCAAATTGTCTTAACAAAAGAAAAATAATGAACATAAAAAACGCACAAATAGAAGTAGATAAATGGATTAAAGAACATGGTGTAAGATATTTTAATGAGCTTACAAATATGGCGCAACTTACAGAAGAAGTTGGTGAAGTAGCGCGTATTATAGCAAGACGTTATGGTGAGCAAAGCGAAAAAGAAAGTGATAAGGATAAAGATTTGGGTGAAGAGTTGGCAGATGTTGTTTTTGTGGTGTTATGTTTAGCCAACCAAACAGGTATAGATCTACAAGCTTCATTCGATAAAAAAATGGATAAAAAAACACAACGCGATCGCAATAGGCACCATAATAATGAAAAATTAAAGTAGTTTTGTTTCTGTTAGAGAAAGAAAATTACATGAATCTTAAAATTCTAAAATCGTCAATTCAAAATCGTCAATCGTCAATAACAATTACCGGATCCAAAAGTGAGTCTAATAGGTTGCTTCTTTTAAAGGCATTATTTCCTCAGTTAGAAATTAATAATATCTCTAATTCTGATGACTCCGTTTTAATGACAAAAGCATTAGCGTCCGATAGGGCACATATTGACATACATCACGCAGGTACTGCTATGCGATTTTTAACAGCATATTTTTCTATACAAGAGGGTAAAGAGGTTATTTTAACAGGCTCATCTAGAATGCAAGAGCGTCCTATAGGTATACTAGTAGAAGCACTGAGACAACTTGGTGCAGATATTTTATATGAAAAAACTGCAGGTTTTCCACCACTAAAAATCAAAGGAAAAAAACTAAAAAATTCAAAAGTATCTTTAAAGGCTAATGTCAGCAGTCAGTACATATCAGCCTTGTTGCTCATTGCCTCAAAATTAGAAAACGGTTTAGAACTTACCCTAGAGGGAAAAATCACCTCGGTACCATACATAAACATGACCTTACAATTATTGAATGAAATAGGTGTAGAAACCACATTTTTAGACAATGTTATAACAGTTAAACCACACAATTCAGATGTAAAAACAAAAATCTTAACAGTAGAGTCAGACTGGTCCTCTGCTTCATATTATTTTAGTATTGCAGCATTGAGCAATGTTGATACTACGTTAAGGTTGTCATCATATAAAAAAGATTCACTGCAAGGGGATTCTATATTATCAGAGTTATATAAAGAGTTTGGTATAGAAACTAGTTTTAAGAATAATTCTGTAACCATAAAAAAAGTTAGGAAAGTTGATGGTAACAAAACCATAGAGATCGATTTGAGAAATGCGCCAGACATAGCTCAGACAATTGCAGTGACTGCATTTGGTTTAGGATTAGAATGCCATTTAACAGGCTTACATACCTTAAAAATAAAAGAAACCGACAGATTAGTAGCCTTAAAAGCAGAGTTAGAAAAGTTTGGTGCAGAAGTAGAAATTACGGATGAATCTTTGTATTTAAAACCCTCTAAAAGTATTAAAAGTGATGTGTCTGTAGAGACTTATAACGACCATAGAATGGCAATGGCATTTGCTCCATTAGGGTTAAAAACAACACTTCAAATTAACAATGCGGAAGTGGTGAGTAAATCGTATCCTCAATTTTGGGATGATCTTAAAACTTTAGGATTTCAGTTGACCCAAGCATAGCTAAATATTTTTTAAGCGCAATAACCTTACAGTAAAAGCATAAAAGCTTAACTGTTATTTAAATCTTAGCTGTTAAGTAAAATAAACGGCTAATTACTTGACAAGGCCTGTTTTGAGATTGTATATTTGCATCTTCAAAAAAATAAACATTCGTACATGAAATTATCAAACTTTAATTTTGACCTTCCAGAAGAATTATTAGCTGAGCATCCTGCAGAACACAGAGACGAATCTAGGTTAATGGTTCTAGACAGAGCTAATCAAACGATCGAACACAAACTTTTTAAAGATATTATCGATTATTTTGATGAAGGTGATGTAATGATAATGAACAACACTAAAGTTTTTCCTGCCAGATTATACGGTAATAAGGAAAAAACAGGTGCGCGTATCGAAGTGTTTTTGTTAAGAGAATTAAATCAAGATCAACGTCTTTGGGATGTATTGGTAGATCCTGCACGCAAAATTAGAATTGGTAACAAACTATACTTTGGTGATGACGAAACTTTAGTAGCTGAGGTTATTGATAATACAACGTCTAGAGGACGTACCTTACGTTTCTTATACGATGGATCTTACAATGATTTTAGAAGAAAATTAACTGAGTTAGGGCAAACACCACTACCAAAGTATATTAAGAGAGACGTAGAGCCAGAAGATGAGGAGCGTTACCAAACCATATACGCAAAAAATGAAGGTGCAGTGGCAGCACCAACAGCTGGTTTACACTTTTCTAAGCACCTATTAAAGCGTTTAGAGATTAAAGGTATAGATATGGCAGAAGTTACATTACATGTTGGTTTAGGAACATTCAATCCAGTAGAGGTAGAAGACCTTTCTAAACACAAAATGGATAGCGAAGAGATTATAATTAGCCAGAAAGCTGCTGATGTAGTAAATAAAGGTATAGAGAATAAAAAGCGCGTTTGTGCTGTTGGTACCACATCTATGCGTACTATAGAAAGTTCCGTGTCATCAAGTGGTAGGTTAAATCCATATGAGGGATGGACAAATAAGTTTATATTTCCACCTTACGATTTTAGCATTGCCAATAGTATGATCACTAATTTTCATACACCAAAATCAACATTATTAATGATGATTTCTGCATTTGCAGGTCATGATTTTGTTAAACACGCCTATGAAGAAGCGGTGAAAGAAAAATACAGATTCTATTCTTATGGTGATGCTATGTTAATCATCTAAAATAAACTTAGAATATTATAAGGCCTCTACTCATACAGCTAAAAAGAGTAGAGGCTTTTTATTTTGGAAAAGAAACACGTACAAATGCCTATTTTTGTAAAATATGGAAGTTAAGAAGAAAGATATAAGAGCATTAACCAAAGAGCAGCTTCGAGATTTTTTTGTAAAACAAGGAGATAAAGCGTTTAGGGGAAATCAAGTTTATGAGTGGCTATGGCAAAAGTCTGCCCATAGTTTTGATGATATGACCAATATATCCTTGCAAACGCGTCAGATGTTAGAAGACAACTTTGTAATAAATCATATTAAGGTAGACCAAATGCAGCGTAGTTCTGATGGAACTATAAAAAATGCCGTACGCTTGCATGACGATTTAATTGTAGAATCTGTGCTAATACCAACACCAACGCGCACAACAGCATGTGTGTCTTCTCAGGTTGGATGTAGTTTGGATTGTAAGTTTTGTGCAACAGCAAGATTAAAACGTATGCGTAATCTTAATCCAGATGAAATTTATGACCAAGTTGTAGCTATTGATAATGAAAGTAGATTATATCATGGCAGACCATTAAGTAATATTGTGTTTATGGGAATGGGAGAGCCACTGATGAACTACAACAATGTGCTAAAAGCCATTGATAAAATCACATCGCCAGAAGGTTTAGGGATGTCACCAAAACGAATTGTAGTGTCCACATCTGGAGTGCCAAAAATGATAAAGAAAATGGCTGATGATGAGGTTAAATTTAAACTGGCAGTATCCTTACATTCAGCTATAGATGAGGTCAGGACTTCAATTATGCCTTTTAACGCTACATTCCCTTTAAAAGATTTGAGAGAAGCTTTAGAATATTGGTATGCTAAAACAAAAAACAGAATTACTTACGAATATGTCGTTTGGAAAGGTATAAACGATAAACGCAAAGATGTAGATGCATTAGTTGAATTTTGCAAGTTTGCACCAAGCAAGGTTAATCTTATAGAATATAATCCTATAGATGATGGTGAGTTTCAACAAGCAGATTCTAAAGCGTTAGATATGTATGTTTCTGTTTTAGAAGCTAATAATATTACAGTAACCGTAAGACGAAGCAGAGGTAAAGATATTGATGCTGCTTGTGGTCAGTTGGCTAATAAAAATAAAGCATAAAAAAAAGCGGCTAGTGCCGCTTTTTTATGAGTATTTAAAATGCTTCTTTAGTTCTTCACAAACTTAATAGTCTTAGAACCTCCATCAGCAAATACTTTTGCTAGGTAAACACCATCATTTAATGATGCAATATCGATGACCTCTCTAGTACTAGATAATGGCTTAGAAATCACATTCTGACCTAAGATTGAATAGATTTCAATATTAGTCATTTCTAAATTAGAAGACTCTAAAGTTAATGTTTCTAAGTCTTTACTATAATTATGAGTAAATGTGTTTTGGTTAAACTCATCAATACTTAGTGATTCTTGAATGTTTGAGTCAAACATTAGAATAAATCCAGATCCACCAGCACCAAATGAACGATAAGCAATGTAATAATCGCCAGAAGTTCCAACAGAAAAAGTGTTTATTTCTTCATAAGCCATTGTTTCTAGTGTTTCAAACTCTCCTTGAGTAACTATGCCAGTATTAGAAAATAATGTAGCTACCTGAGTTGCGCTAGAGTTGGCTGCATCTAAAATAAAAGCTTCTAAACTCGCATTTGGTGTCCCACCAAATACATTAAATCTAGTTGTAACTTCATAGTTAGTACCTGCGGTTAAAGAAATTGCAGGACCTATTAACCAATCGTTTTTCATAGGTGTGGTCGCTCCATCACCATTGGCATTAGTAGCAAATGTTTCAGGCACCATGTCACCATCAAGATCTAAATCTTGTTGTGAAATCCAAGAAAGAGTATCACCGTCAAGATCTTCTGTTGAATAACAACTAACAAATGCATTATTATTATCAAAAACTTCTGTAAGAGGTAGCGCATAAGTGCTACAATCAAAAGCCGTTAAAAACGTAATAGGGCCTACTTGATTACTATCTCCATTACCACCAGTACAATTTGCGGTGATGTAAAATTCGTATTCTGTATCAGGCATTAAACCGGTAAAATCGTAGTTGGTAGCGGCAAGGTCGTTTACCATGGTTCCTGTCCCTACCAAAAAGCCTGTAGTACCCCATTCTATATCAAAAACAGTACCACCGCCATTAGGATCGGTCCATTCTATATCAAAAGTAGTGGTACTAACGCCGTTAGGACCAACAACAAAGCCCGTTGGGTCGATACAGCTAGGGGCGTTAACTTCGATATTATCAACAGCCCATCCCCAAGACCAGTCTCCAACCCATCTAAAACGTACTTGTGCATTTGCAACACCAGCAAGCTCTGTAGAGACGTTTATTTCCTCAAGGCCAAAGGATGAATCGTCTTGGTCAGCACCAGAGTATGTCGCAACCTGCACCCACGTGGTACCATCAAAAACTTCAACAAAGCCTTGTCCACCGTAACCAGCAGTAAAAAAGTGATTGAAAGATAAAATAACATTTGTAGCACCAGAAACATCAAAAGCAGGGCTCTCTAATGCTGTGTTTTCTGCATTCATGTCATTACCTAAGCCATCACTATCAAACAAAGCATAGTTACCAAATAAACCATTGTCGTAATAAAGAGTATTTGGTGGGTTATAACCTACAGCTTCGCCACCAGAGGCAAAACCCCAAGTTCCCCCTAAGGGTGTAATTTCGTTGTTGCTCCACCCGGCAGGTAACACTAAACCTCCTTCAAAATCTTCTGATAAGACTTGTGCAAACATTAGACTAGAAGTAAAGACCAATGCCATTATTAAAGTAATTTTTTTCATAAAGTTTGATTTTAGATTAATTGCCTAAAGTTACAAATATTTGTTTATCAAATATGTTAATTTTAGAATATTCAATTTTTAACGATAAAAACAGGCATTATTTGTAATTTTGCAAAGTTTTATAAGCCTTTATGAAAATAACCGAACAAATTAAACAACCTATAGCCTACGAGATGGAGCTTTTTGAGCAAAAATTTCGGTTATCCATGGCTAGTAAGGTGGCTTTGTTAAACAGAATAACACATTATATTGTTAACAGAAAAGGTAAGCAAATGCGGCCTATGTTTGTGTTTTTGGTAGCAAAAATGCTGAACAATGGTGAAGTTAGTGAGCGTACGTACAGAGGTGCTTCGGTTATAGAATTAATTCATACAGCAACTTTAGTGCATGACGATGTTGTAGATGATAGTAATAGACGGAGAGGCTTCTTCTCAATCAATGCCCTTTGGAAAAATAAAATAGCGGTTTTAATTGGTGATTACCTACTTTCTAAAGGCTTATTGCTTTCTATCGATAATAATGACTTCGATCTTTTAAAAATTATATCTGTAGCGGTACGCGAAATGAGCGAGGGAGAATTATTACAGATAGAAAAAGCCAGACAGCTAGATATTACAGAAGATGTCTATTATGATATTATACGCCAAAAAACAGCAACCTTAATTGCAGCCTGCTGTAGTTTGGGTGCAGCATCGGTAAAACCAAATTCTACCGAGGTAGAAACTATGCGTAAGTTTGGGGAACTTATTGGCATGGCATTTCAAATAAAAGATGATTTATTTGATTATGGAGAAGAAAAAATTGGCAAACCAACAGGAATAGATATAAAGGAGCAGAAGATGACACTACCTTTAATTTATGTACTTAATAATTGTTCAAAGAAGGAAAAATCTTGGTTAATCAACTCTGTTAAAAATCATAATAAAGATAAAAAGCGCGTCAAGGAAGTTATTGCTTTTGTAAAATCTAATGGTGGTTTAGATTATGCCATTTCAAAAATGAAAGACTTTCAACAAGAGGCTTTAAACTTACTGAGCAAATATCCACAATCTCCATATAAAGCTTCACTAGAGCTTATGGTAAATTACGTGATAGAAAGAAAGAAATAAACTTTAGAAAATATCTAGATTCATAACGGCTTCATCATCTGGTAAATAGCCGTAGCATCGCCAAAAGCGTGTGCCTTCCCCATAATATTTCCATACAACATCATTATTAGGTGTTACCTCCCAGAAACCGTAGTCACCTTCAGCTATAAGCGTATTGCCATTTTGTAGACGGACGGCACCAGAGATTCTACCAAAATATAAATCAGGATCTGTAAAACTCCATACAACACTTGGTTCGTTATTAGCATTTGGTGTAAGGGTAAAGTTTTCTGGTAAGTCTAATTCAAAAACTGTAGATTGATCTACACCATTACTGTAAACAAGTATATTACCAGCTCCAGGCTCATTGCCTTCTAATAAGTTAGGGAAATGATTGTTAAAAAACATGCGCTCTCCTTCAGTATTTTTATAGGCAGTCGGATTACCAAATCTATAGATTAAATCGCCACCTTTGTTGTAGTTGCCACCTGAGTTTGTTGCTGCCTCTGCAGTAGTTGTACTATGATCTATAACCCAAACTTCACTGTAGAAATTAACACTTAAATAGATGACATCTTTTTCTTCATCATAATCAATACCATTGGCATGCATTATATCTCCGTTATCTACAACGTCATAGTTAATGTCAATTAGATGAGGATTCGCTGCTACATCACCAAAATTTGGCAGATCGCTAAACTGGTCTTGGATAATATGGTCAAAACTATGCCATTCCCAAACGACTTGGTTTGTACTAGGGTTTACTTCAACTAAAACCTCCGGAAAAATATCGGTTGTGGTTGTATTAACCCCTTGTTGAGCAGCTATTGCACTGTCAATGCGCTCCCAAACAATAAAAAGAACGTTGCCGTTAGGTAACATTTCTACATCGTGGTGAGAAATCATATCTGTAGATGCATAGGGTAATTCCCAATCAGTGCTACCATCAGAATTCAGAATTTTTATTATACCACCAGAACCGCCAAAAGCAATTTCAGGATTATCAACTTTAAATATGCCAACCAATTGACCATTAGGTAAAATTTCAATATCATTACCTAGATTATCCTCAAAGGACCATTCATAAACTCTAAACCCTTCCTTGTTAAGTAGATAAGAGCTAGTGCCGCCATTTTCAATAGCCAATACATAACCATTTTCAATGGCATCACCTCCGTACACTTCAACATTTTCGGATAATACTACAGGTTCGTTAATTTGGTCATCATCGTTTTTGCAGCTAAGGGTAGATACGGTAATAAATAAAATAAAGAAGAAATTTTTCACAGCGCTTTTCTTGTAAAATTAGAGATATAAATTATAGGAACAAAATTTAGACCTTTAAGTTATATATTCTTTGTTGAAAATTTTGGCTATAAATCTCTAAAAAAACAATTAATTAACAATATATTCGATTTTTTTTATTTTCCAGACAACCATTAGCCAGATGTTTGCGTCTATATAAATAGAAGCATAATCGTAACCAACAAGATGAAAGTTGTTCAACTTCATAAAAACGAAACTAAACTCATACAAAGAGCCACGAAAAATAATCGTGAGGCACAACATGTGTTGTATGAGTTGCACGCTCCAAAGATGCTAAGTGTATGTAGATACTACATTAAGGATGTGCATAAAGCCGAAGAAGTAATGTTAAACGGTTTCTTTAAGGTTTTTAAACACATCAAGACATTTAAATTTGAAGGTAGTTTTGAAGGTTGGGTAAGACGTATTATGGTAAGAGAGGCCATATCGTTTTTAAGACAGCAAAAAAACATAGAGTTTGCTTTAGAAGACGATTATTTAGAACAAGACTATACCAATAATATTAAGACTAATATTGAGGTTGCAGAAATTCAACGGTTAATAGATAGTCTACCAGAGGGATACAAAATGGTATTTATAATGTATGCGGTAGAAGGTTATAAGCACCATGAAATCGCAGAACTTTTAAAAATATCAGAAGGAACCTCAAAGTCGCAATTGTTTAAAGCAAGGCAAATGTTGCAAACAAAAATAAAAGAATTAAACAACAGCAGTTATGGCACCAATTAAATTTGAAGAACAACTAAAAGACAAGCTAGAAGAACGCAGCTTGCAACCGTCGACAGAGAGTTGGGCAAAACTGTCTGAACGTCTAGATGCAGAAGAGAAGAAAACTAAATTTCCTTGGTTTTGGTGGATGGGCATTGCAGCAGCAGTACTAATTACATTAACTATCGTTATGCAAACATTAGGTTCTAAAAACACAGAGCAAACCTTGCCACAGGTTGTTGAACAGGATTTGAAAGAAGATACAAACAAAGTTGAAGAATCTGCAACAAAAGACACTAAAGAGATGCAGTTAGTAATAGAAAATAGTGAAGCTCAAACTAGTTCTGAACAAAAAAGTAATAAAAACCAAAAGGAGATTATTAACTACAAATCCGTTGCAAAAAGTCAAACAAAATCACAATTAGCAGTTGATGAAAAAATAGACGAAGTTAATACCAATAATATCATCAATTCTAAAAACGAGCAGAAAGTAATCATAGAAGAAACTTTAATTGATAAAGCTGTGGTTGCTCAAACTTTAAAAGATTTAAATACAGAAAAAACAACGGTTACTGATAGAGAAGTAGATTCACTTCTTAAAGCAGCAAGTAAGGTGCTTTTTAAAGATAAACTACAAAAAGAAGCAAGTAGAACAGTAGATGCAAAATCGTTGTTAGAAGATGTAGAAGACGACATGGGACAATCCTTTAGAACTAAAGTTTACGAAGTGCTAAAAGACGGTTACAAAACTGTTAAAACTGCAGTAGCACAGCGTAACGATTAACATTAAGAATCAATTAAACCAATATAAATCATCAAAAAACGAACAGTTATGAGCACAATTACAAGATTATTAGTATACGCCATTATATCGGTAACATTTGGCACAATACAAGCCCAAGAAAAGGTAAAAGATAGTTTAGAGAAAACTTCAGTAGATTATAAAATTGAAGCTTTGGAAGAACTAAAAGTTAAAATTGAAAAGGAAGAACGGGAGTACTTAAAGGCAGAAATAGAATCCATTAACGAGCGGCAAGACGCTAAACAAATCACTGCAGCTGAAGCCGAAGATTTAAAGAAAGTAGCCGCTGAAAAAAGAGCAGCCAACATAGAAAATAGATTAGCGATTGTAGATAACAAAATTGAACTCTTAAAACGAAACGATTCGGCATACTCTGTAGACGATGATGAGTCTTTTATTTTTAGAATTGGTGGTAGAGGTGAAGACTCTGAAGACGAATTTATTTATTTGGGGAAGAAAAATAGAAAGCATAAGCCCTACAAATTCGATAGACGCACTACAAGCGATATTGTTTTTGCAATCGGGTTTAACAATGCCATTATTGAGGGTCAGGATTTAGACGATTCGCCCTATAAGTTAGGAGGATCAGGATTTATGGAGTTAGGTTACGCCTGGAAAACAAGAATTTTTGACAATACCAACTTTTGGAGATTAAAGTACGGTTTCTCATTTCAGTGGAACAAGTTTGATATTAAAGACAACCAATACTTTGTTAATACCGATGGTGATGTAATCTTACAAGAGTTTCCAGTGGAATTGAATAAGGCAAAGTTTAGAACGACCAATTTGGTATTCCCGGTACATTTAGAATTTGGCCCATCTAAAAAGATTGAAAAAGAGGATTATTTTAGATACTCTACACGCAATAAGTTTAAAGTTGGTCTTGGAGGTTATGCAGGCCTTAACATTGGTAGCATGCAGAAATTAAAGTACAAAGAAGATGGTAACCGTATAAAAAACAAACAACGTGGTGGTTTTGAAGTCAATGAGTTTGTATACGGATTAAGTGGTTATTTGGCTTGGGGAGACACTGCATTATATGTAAAGTATGATCTTAATCCATTATTTAAAGACCAGGCTTTTGACCAAAATAATATATCAGTTGGTCTAAGATTTGATATGGATTAAAGCTAATTTTTCATCAATCAATTTTTGAGTGTTTAAAAGCCTTGATCTAGAAATGGATTAGGGCTTTTTTCTTATTATTTAATTTAATCAAATAACTTTTCAACACAAATTTCTAAAACAAATAGATTATCTTAATTTTACACACTCGTCATTCCTGCGTCTCACACATAGCTGTCAGGCTGAGCCTGTCGAAGCCTTGTCGAAGTGTTTTTGTAGTTTGGCATTTATAATTTAAAAATTAAAAAGATTCCTGCTAAAGTTTATCTTGAGCAGTGTCGAAAGACAGGAAGTTGTATGATCTCACAAAACACCATATCACAAGTTTTTGAAACTGCTCGCGTAGAGGAGGTTATTGGTGATTTCGTACAGTTAAAAAAAGCAGGTAGCAACTTTAAAGGGCTCAGTCCATTTAGCGAAGAGCGCACACCAAGTTTTATGGTCTCTCCAGTAAAACAAATCTGGAAAGATTTCTCAACTGGCAAAGGTGGTAATGCCATTACCTTTTTAATGGAGCACGAGCATTTTACCTATCCAGAAGCCATACGCTACTTAGCTAAAAAGTACAATATAGAGATTGAAGAAACCGAGCGTACAGACGAGGAAAAGGAACAAGCTAATGCCAAAGAAAGTTTATATTTAGTAAGTGAGTACGCCAATGAGTATTTTCAAAAAGTATTACAAAAAACAGACCAAGGGCAAGCCATAGGTAAGAGCTATTTTAAAGAGCGTGGTTTTACAGAAGAAACAATTAAAAAGTTTCAACTTGGTTATTCCTTAGATGAGTGGCAAGCTTTTACAGATGACGCTTTGGGTAAAGGTTACAAATTAGAATTTTTAGAAAAAACGGGTCTTACCATTGTTAAGGACGACAGACGTTTCGATAGATTTAAAGGACGCGTCATGTTTCCTATTCATAGTATGAGCGGGAGAGTGCTTGGTTTTGGTGGTCGTATTTTAACTAACGATAAAAAAGCTGCAAAGTATCTCAACTCACCAGAGAGCGATATTTACCATAAGAGTAACGTGCTTTACGGTTTGTTTTTTGCTAAACAGACCATTGCAAAAGAAGACAATTGTTTCTTGGTAGAAGGTTACACAGACGTTATTCAGTTTTATCAAACTGGGGTAAAAAACGTAGTGTCATCTTCTGGTACCGCATTAACCTCTCAGCAAATACGACTTATTAATAGGCTAACCAATAACATCACAGTACTTTTTGATGGTGATGCGGCTGGCATAAGAGCCTCTATTCGTGGTATAGATTTAATTTTGGAACAAGGTATGAATGTGAAGGTCTGCACCTTTCCAGATGGTGAAGATCCAGATAGTTTTGCAAAGTCTAATACCCTAGAAGAGCTTACCGAATATCTCAATACCAATGCTAAGGATTTTATTCAGTTTAAAGCATCCCTTTTAGTGAAGGAAGCCAATAACGATCCTATAAAAAAAGCTGAAACCATTAGAGATATTGTAAATAGCATTGCTAAAATTCCTGATGCCATTAAGCGCGAAATTTATGTAAGAGAGTGTGCCTCTATAATGGATATTAGCGAAAATGTACTGTTTAGTACATTGGCGCAAATCAATAAAAAAGAGTTTCAGGAGGCCAACAAACAATACAAAAAAGAGCAAAAAGCATTTGATATTGTAAAGAATGAACAGCCAAAGCAACCTAAAATAGATGTTCAGTATGAGTTGGAACGTAAGATTATAGAGATTTTGATGTTGTATGGTGACAGAACAGAACAGTTTGAAGATTTAATCTTAAAGGAAGATGAAGTGTCTGGAGACCTAATCTTAGAGCCAGCCATACATGAAGCACGTGTGTTTGAAAAAATTTACTTAGACCTTCAAGAAGATGAAATGATGTTTTCTAATGAAAAGTTCAGGGAATTATATTATTCTATCATCGACAAACTAAACCAAGACGAAAATTTTTCGACCAAGGATTTTATTAATCAATTAGACCAAGATTCAGCAACCGAAGTTACCAGTATTTTAATGGAAGATGAAAAATATAATCTTCATGATTGGCAACGTAATCAAATTATACCTAAAGAAAAAGAGCATTCCATATCTCAATTGGTAAGCCAGACAATCTTGAGTTTACGCTGTTATCTTATAGACCAAAAGGTAGCAGAGTATAAAAACGAAACTTTAAGAGAAAATGTAGATACAAGATCCTTAATGGAAGATGTTAAAGATTACTTAGGTCTTAAAATGCTTTTATCGCGCAAACTAGGCAAAGTTATAGGCGGATAATTATGATGTTAAATTATGATGTTTTGCTTGGTGAATTAAATCTACAAGATTATTTACATTAAGTTTCTTAAAAAGCCTAGCCTTGTATGTACTAACTGTTTTTTCATTAATATCTAACTCTTCGGCAATTTCCTTGTTTTTTCTCCCAATAGATAAAAGTTTTAAAACTTCGACCTCTCGGGTAGACAGTTTTTTAAACATTCGGCTTCTGCTTTTTCGTGTATCTTCATAACGAAAATGTTTATCCATTTTTTCGCTCAGCCATACTTCGCCGCTATGTATTTTTCTAACGGCAGTTTCAATGGTTTCTACATTGGCAGTTTTATTTAGGTAGCCAGAGGCTCCCGCTTTTAGCGTACTAATAGCATAAATTTCCTCGGGCTGATGGCTAAACATCAATACATTAACCGATTTATTTTCTTTTTTTATGGCTCTTAGGGCAGTAATTCCATTTAGCTCTGGTAAGTCTATTTCTGATATAATAACATCAACTTCATGACGTCTTACAAATTCAAAAATTTCTATACCACTGCTTAGTTTACCAACAACTTTTAAATCTGGTTTGCTGCTTAGAAACAATTCTAGCCCAATTCTTACAATAGGGTGATTGTCAACAATCAAAATACGTATCATGACAATTGATTTTGGTTTGGTTAGGGTTAATAAGTGTAATAACAAATATTACTAAGTCAAGTGTCCTTGTGTGATTTGTTACTCATAAAGATAATTAAAAAATAAGCAGAATGAGTAATTAATTCGATAAACTGCAACAACTACCTTAAATTTTTAGGAATTTCGCAAATAGGAATCGGAATCATTTTATGCTGATTTCTAGTGTTGTAACCCATAAAAATGTCGTAAACTTCTTTTTGTCTTCCTGAGAAATCATTGGCGCCTTTACCTTCATCCTTCATTTTCATAGCCCATTCTAACTCTGGGTACGATGCACCAATTTGGTCCTCGTCGCTTCTGGCATCTCCAAATAAGCCATCACTTGGTGCAGCTTTCATTATAGATTCTGGTACATCTAAATAATCACCTATCTTGTAAACTTCAGATTTAAGTAAATCGGCGATTGGACTTAAATCAACACCTCCATCGCCATACTTTGTGTAAAAGCCAACACCAAAATCTTCAACCTTATTTCCAGTACCTGCTACAAGACGTCCTTGTAAGCCTGCATAATAGTAAAGTGTAGTCATGCGTAATCTAGCTCTAGTATTAGCCAAGGCCATATCTACGGTTGCTTGTTTGCCATTAAGACTTACTTCGGTTTTAAATTCTTCAAACACAGGCGTTAAATCAACACGAGCATCGTTAACATTAGAAAAACGTTCTTTTAATTGGTTAATGTGTTCTTGTGCTCTGGTAACGTGGCTAGCAGCTTGGTGAATAGGCATTTCTATGCATAAGAGGTCTAAACCAGTTTTGGCACATAGTGTTGAGGTTACCGCAGAGTCTATTCCGCCAGAAATACCAACAACAAAACCATTAACATTAGCGTTAGTTGCATAATCTTTCAACCATTTTACAATATGATTTACTATCTTTTCTGTTTGCATAATGTTTACAATTTAAAACAAAGAAATGTACCTTTGCACAACAAAAATAACGGAAACGTGTTAGGATTAAAAATGTTTCGTAGTATGTCATTGAGAATTTTCATTTTATTGATGCTGGGCCTTGTGTTAGTGTCTTGTAATGAGGACTCTAAATTAGAAGAACAAATTTCTAAAGTTAAGGTAGATTTTGTGGTTGAAAGATTTGATAGAGCCTACCATGAAGCAAAGCCTTCAGACCTTGCAAAATTAAAACAAGCTTTCCCATTTTTGTTTTCTAAACATATACCAGATTCTATTTGGGTAGAGCGAATTAATGATACATTACAAGATCAATTATTGAAAGAAGTAAAAAAGGCATATCCAGATTTTGGTGATATAAAAAAACAGATTAAAGGATTGTTTCAGCACTTACAATTTTATGACAAAACCTTTAGTGTGCCAAGAGTGATTACGCTGACAAACGACGTAGATTATAGAAATAAAACTATTGTTACAGATTCCTTGTTGCTCGTTGCTCTTGATAATTTTTTGGGTGAAGATCATGAGTTTTATCAAAATATACCTAGATATTTGGTAAAGAATATGCAGAAGAATCAAATCGTACCAGAAGTCGCAGAAGCATATGCCAAGAAATATACTTTCCAAGCCAATAGAAAACGATTTATAGACGAAATGATTTACCACGGAAAGTTACTCTACTTTAAAGATGTCATGATTCCTTTTAAAACCGATGCAGAAAAGATTGGTTACACAGAACAAGAGCTAAAATGGGCAGAGGCTAATGAGAGTGCAATATGGAGTTACTTTGTTGAAAAAGAATTGCTCTTTAGTACAGATAGCAAATTGGCTAGTCGATTTATCGCAGATGCACCGTATTCTAAATTTTATCTAGAATTAGACAATGCGTCGCCAGGACGATTAGGGCAGTATATTGGTTGGCAAATTGTTAGAGCTTATGCCGATAGTACCGAAGAAAATGTGTTGAGCATTTTAGAAAAAGAACCAGAAGAAATTTTTAACAAAGCAAAATTTAAACCAAAGAAATAATGGCTAAAACCATAACATCTAAAATAGAACTAAACGTAGAACTCGATGAAAACAGAGTACCAGAAAAACTGAATTGGTCTGCTGAAGATGGTGGAGTAAAAAATGAAGAGGCAAAAGCGATTATGTTGTCTGTTTGGGATAGTAAAGCACAAGAGACTTTAAAAATAGATTTGTGGACAAAAGATATGCCTGTTGATGAAATGAAACTGTTTTTTCACCAGACTTTAGTAACAATGAGCGATACGTTTCTACGTGCTACACAAGACGAGAAAATGACAGCAACAATGAAAGATTTCTGCGACTATTTTGCTGAGAAGTTAGAGTTAAAGAAGTAGTCCTTTGTGTTTATCTACCTTCAGATAGGTAGAAAGGATTGGTGTTAAAACAGTCAGCTTCTTTAACAGATGCATAGTCGGGATGTTGCCTTTTAAAGCGCATAAACTTTGACGTATCATAAACCTCCCATATCGTTAACTTATTATGCCTACCAGCTTTAGATTTTAAATCAATAAGATGTTGAGCAATCATTTGGTCAACAACTTCTTTGTCTCCTAAACGCATTTTTTTGCTAGAGCTATGGCCTTTATTAATATGTTTAACTATCCAGTAAAATCGCACCGGCTTTGTAGAATTTGTGTTTAATGACGTTATGCTTTCAGACTCAGAGGCGGTTTTTCCATGGGCTTTATTCTGGTATGTGGACTGATTGTAAATGCTGTTTTGTTCTTGAGACGCAGTATCCATCATTTCTTGGGTTTCCTCAAGGTTGTTATGTCGTAAAAGGGTTATAATTATTAGCTTATCGCTAACTTTTACTTCTGTAACAAATCTACCATTTGGAATATCAGCTAAAGATATTTTTGTGACTAAGTTATCAATTACGTATGCTTTTTGAAAATTGTTGTTAAATATCTCAACCTTTTCAATAGTGCGTTCACCCTTTAAAATTAATGTGTCGCCAGTTTTATCTAAACTATGGTGCAATTCATTAGCTCTGAAATTAATATTTTTCAAAAGTGTAGAGTTTTGACCATTTGCGCATACAGTCAATACCAAGAAGAATAGGGCTAGTAGTCTTGTCATAATAAGTAGGTTTTGCTTTTTTGGGAAACAAATTTTGTCTATCTAAATAGACGTTACAAAGGTAAGTTATAACTTTCAGCTTCAATAATTTTTAAGGCGTTAGGTATTTTTTTAAGTTAAAAAGCTTGATTCTTCGATGTAAGTTTCTAAAAATCGTTAAACTAAACAACATAACCTATACTTAATAAATAGGTAAGGATTAGATAATCTAAAATAATAAGAAGTCGTTTATTTTTGTATTGCTATTAATTATTACTTAAACATTAGTTGGGCTTTCACAAGAGAAAGAGACTAATGTTTTTTTAGTTTTTAGCATTATATACGATGTTACCATTAAAAATGGTTATCTTAACTTGAGTATCTAAAATTTTAGACTCATCAATAGTCATAATGTCCTGATCAAAAATGGTGAAATCAGCTAACTTTCCGGCTGTTATAGAACCTTTTATATCTTCTTCAAAGGCACCATAAGCGGCATCTAAAGTGTAAGATTTTAGAGCCTGTGCTCTCGTCATTTTCTGATCTGGTTCGTAACCGCCTTCGGGTGTTCCTTTCAATGTTTTTCTGCTAACACTAGCATAAAAACTAGCAATTGGGTTTATGGGTTCTACTGGTACATCTGTGCCGTTAACTATAGGAACGCCACTTTGTAGAAGCGTTTGCCACATGTATGCCCCTTCTTTTATACGTTTTTCGCCTAAGCGATCTATGGCCCAAGGTCTGTCAGAAGACATATGTACAGCTTGCATTGCTGGAATAACATTTAGCGCAGCAAATCGTGGAATATCTTCTGGGTGAAGGTGCTGTGCATGTTCTATCCTAAATCTATGGTCTAGGGTTAGCTCAGGGTTTTCATTAAAAGCTATTTCATAACGGTCTAAAATTTCTCTATTAGCTCTGTCACCTATAGCATGAGCACATACCTGAAATCCGTTTTTAAGACCGCGTATAGCGGTTTCTTTTACAAATTCCATGGGTAAGGTTTCATGGCCAAAGTGATTTGGTCTGTCCGTATAAGGCTCCAATAGCCATGCACCTCTAGAGCCTAATGCACCATCACAATTAAGTTTTATGGATCTAATGGTAAAAAGATGATCATCATCTATCATAATCCCTTTTTTATACCAATCATTCAGTAACGCTTTATCCCAACCTGTAAGCATAGCATAAATTCTTACATTCATCTTTGAGTTAGATTTCATGTGCTCATACAAAGCAATCGTTTCTTTTGGTATGCCAGCATCATGAAAACTAGTTATGCCATTTTTATGGCATGCCATAACGGCAAGTTCAAACGCCTTTTTATCAGACTCAGGTGTTCTTTTAGGAATATGTTGGGTAATTAGAGATTGTGCTCGTTCGTTAAAAATTCCTGTTGGTCTGCCCAAAGCATCAACAAGAACTTCACCACCTTCAACTTCATATGTTTTTATACCATCTAATGCTAAATTTGTGAGTCCAGCTATTTCCATTGCCTTCTCATTTGCAAAACCTGCATGTCCACTAGCATGTTTAAGAAATACAGGGTTATTTGGTGATACTTCACTTAGTAAGTGATGGGTTTGAAACCCATGAACAACATCTGTAGGCATGCTATCCCATTTGCTCTGGTGCCAACCTCTACCTGTAATCCATTCGCCTGGTTTTGCAGTTTTTACACGCTCGGCAACAGCCTCTACAATAGCTTGATAACTAGTTGTATTCATAAGGTCTAGATTAAGCTCATTATATCCTAAACCCATAAAATGACCATGACCTTCAATAAAACCGGGTGTCATTGTTTTTCCTTTTAAATCTAAAACTTTAGTTTGCTCGGTTTTATAAGTTTGCGCTTTTTCTAATGGTCCTGCAAAAAGAATTTTATTATCTTTTATCGCAACAGCTTCTACTGTTGTTGAGGCAGAGTCAACCGTATATATTGTTCCGCCATAAATAAGCATTGTTGCAGATTCTTGCTGTGTTTTAGAACAGGCTGTTATAAGAAGAAATGCTAAGAATAAGACTATGTTAAGGGTATAACGTTTTGTAAATTTCATCTCAACTAATTTAGTTACCCAATTTACAATTATTTTAAAGAGTATTTATTACGATTACATTTAATTAAATGCATAATTGATTAACTTAGCATATGCGAAAAATCTTATTTGGAGTAATATTGACTTTTGTCATCTTGTTTGCATTTAAATATTGTGGAGACAGGAATGAAGAAAAAACCACTATAAAGGAAAATTCTGCTCTCATACAAAAACAGCTTAAAAATGTTAGTAAACTTGTTGTTACAGAAGGTCATTTTTCTGAAGTCTTTAGTTATAAAAGCTCTAAAGCTATTTTTGGTGACTACCTAACTGCAGACAAAAAAGCCTTGGTGGTGGTAAATGCAGAAGTATCTATAGCTTATGATTTATCTAAAATTGAATACAATATTGATGAGGCTACAAAAACACTTCAAATATTAAGTATACCAGAGGAAGAAATAACTATAAATCCAGACTTTGAATATTACGATATTCAAGCTGATTACCTAAATCCCTTTATGGCCAAGGATTACAACGACATTAAGAAAACAGTAAGGCAACAATTAATGAAAAAAATTGAAGTTTCTGACTTAAAATCTAACGCTAAAAACAGATTACTAAGCGAGCTATCCAAATTTTATATTCTAACCAATTCATTGGGTTGGTCATTAGAGTACAATCAAACACCTGTTAAGAGTTTAGAAGGCTTAAATAATTTGAAGCTATAGCTTTTTCTTTAAAGAAACCCAGCCACCACCATTAGTAGCCTCAATATTATTCATATTTAAAAATTTAGCAGCTTTTGCAGATCGTACACCACTAGCGCAACAAGTTATCACTGGTTTGTTGAGTTTCTTTACTTCGCCAACCCTATTATTCAATTCGTTTAGCGGAATGTGTAAGGCATTCTCAATGTGTCCCGCATCCCATTCGCTTTTATTACGAACGTCTAAAATAATAGCGTCATTTTCTAAAAATTTCGCAACTTGTCGCTTCTTTGTGCCAAAAATAAAATCTAAAAATCCCATAGTTTTTCTTTTTCATAAATTTACGTTGAATAAATCACTTCCTAAAATTGAAAACAGAAACGCGCAAAGACGAAATCATAAAAACGGCAACAAGACTCTTCAAAGAAAAAGGTTACAGCGCAGTAACAATGCGCGATTTAGCGTCTGCTATGGGTATGAAAGCGGCTAGTCTTTACAATCACATTAACTCTAAGCAAGAAATCCTAAAAGAAATAATCATTTCATTGGCAGAAGAGTTTACCGAAGGTTTGGCTCTAATTCAAAAATCAAATATTTCTAGTATTAAAAAAATAGAAGAGGTTGTGAAACTACATGTTAATATTACTTCTCAAAATACTTACGGAATGGCATCCCTAAATAATGACTGGATGCATTTAGAAGAAAAACTAGATTATTATCTTGAACTGCGCTCTAACTACGAAGAAAATTTAAGGCAAATAGTGGTAGAAGGAGTTGAACAAGGAGAAATAATAGACGAAAATATTGAGATTATGTTATTTTCAATCTTATCAACCTTAAGATCGTTGTATCTATGGATTCCAAAAAAAGACTATCTCAATCCAGAAAAATTGTCACAACAACTTAGTACAGTTCTTGTTAAAGGTATTAACAAAAAAATCGATTAATTTTTTGTAAATTTGTAAAGCAAACTAACAACTGTTAGTTTTTTTAATAAGTAATTCGAAATCGTTTTCGCGTTTAGCTTAATAATTTTAAAGTATAGATTATAACTGTTAATGGCAGATTTTTATAAATTAAGGATAAAAGATATTTATAAGGAAACAAAAGATACCTCAGTTGTAGCTTTTGATATTCCTGATGCTTTGCAAGACGAATTTAAATTTTCGCAAGGACAACATTTAACGCTTAAGGCATTAATTAATGGCGAAGATGTACGTCGCTCATATTCGTTATGTTCTAGTCCATTCGATAACGAATGGCAAGTTGCTGTCAAAGAAATTCCTGGAGGGAAATTTTCGACTCATGTAAATTCCACTTTAAAGGTCGGAGACGAGCTAGATGTTATGCCACCAAGTGGAACATTTGGAGTAGATTGTAATGCAGATAATGCTAAAAACTACCTATTTTTTGCAGCAGGAAGTGGTATTACGCCAATTCTTTCAATGATTAAAGCGCATTTGGCAGCAGAGCCAAAGGCAACTTGTAAGTTGTTCTATGTCAATAAAACTGCAAAATCTATTATCTTTAAGGAAGTCTTAGAGCAATTAAGAAATACTTATTTTGGTCGTTTAGAAATCTATTATTTCCTAACCAAAGAAAAACGAGATATAGAGTTGTTCAATGGTCGTTTTGATGATGAAAAAATGAAAGTGCTCACCAAAACATTCATTGATATTCCAGATACAAGCGAAGTGTTTTTGTGCGGACCAGAAGATATGGTCAATTATGTGAGTAATTATCTTGCTGAAGCAGGTTTGCCAAAAGATTTAATTCATTTCGAATTATTTGTAAAAGGCCTCACCGAAGAAGATAAAAAACGTGTTGAGCGTTTGTCAGAGCAAAAAGTGGATGGTGTTGAAGTTGTTATTATCGATGGCGGAAAAGAATTCCGCTTCACAATGCAAAAAGACGATGATAATATTTTAGATGGAGCGCTCATAGCAGGAGCAGATTTGCCATTTGCATGCAAAGGCGGTGTTTGCAGTACCTGTAAATGCCAAGTAATGGAAGGTGAAGTTGAAATGAAAATCAACTACGCACTAGAAGAAGACGAAGTCGCACAAAACTATGTGCTAAGCTGTCAAGCAGTACCAACTACAAAAAGAGTTGTGGTAGATTTCGACGTTTAAATAAAGATTTGTCATTTCTACCTAGGTAGAAATGACAAAATAAATTGAAAAAGAAAAATTAAGTTTCACCAGCTAAAAGCAATAAGCTAATAGCCAAAAGCTAAAAAGAAATGAGTGAAGATCAAATCAAAAATTCGATGGCTGAGCGCAGTCGAAGCCTAGAAGCAGAATTTGAAGCGCGTATAGCGCGCGATGAGAAAATTGAACCTAAAGACTGGATGCCAGAAAAATATCGCCAAACGCATATTAGGCAAATCAGTCAGCATGCACATTCCGAAATTGTAGGAATGTTACCAGAAGGTAACTGGATTACGCGTGCGCCATCCTTACGTCGTAAAGTAGCCTTGTTGGCAAAAGTGCAAGACGAAGCTGGTCATGGATTATACTTATACAGTGCTTGCGAAACATTAGGGATTACTCGAGATGAGTTATATGAGCAATTACATTCTGGTAAGGCAAAATACTCTTCCATTTTTAATTATCCAACAGTAACTTGGGCAGATATGGGAGCCATTGGTTGGTTGGTAGATGGCGCAGCCATTATCAATCAAGTGCCACTTTGTAACACCTCTTTTGGGCCTTATGCAAGAGCCATGGTGCGCGTGTGTAAGGAAGAAAGTTTTCACCAACGCCAAGGCTTCGAAATTATGCTAAAGCTTTGCAATGGTACACCAGAACAAAAAGAAATGGCGCAAGATGCACTTAACCGTTGGTGGTGGCCAAGTTTAATGATGTTAGGACCAACTGATGATATGTCAGTGCATACCGAACAATCAATGAAATGGAAATTGAAACGAAAAACCAATGACGAGTTACGTCAGCAGTTTATTGACCAAACTGTGCCTCAAGCTGATATTTTAGGATTAACAATTCCAGACCCAGATTTAAAATGGAACGAAGAGCGTCAGAGTTATGATTTCGGAGAAATTAATTGGGACGAATTTTGGCAAGTTGTAAAAGGTCACGGACCAATGAACAAAGAGCGAATGAAAGCTAGAGTTGGCGCATGGGAACGTGGAGAATGGGTCAGAGACGCAGCTATGGCTCACGCTGAAAAACAACAAGAAAGAAAAGAAAAAGAAGCAGTTTAATTAAAATAGTAGTGAGTTATAAGTAATGAAATTTTAGTCAGATAAAACTGTTGTTCTCAACACGAAATACTCACTTCTTAATACTATAAAAAATGTCTAATAAAAAGAACTGGCCACTTTGGGAGGTTTTCGTAAGAAGTAAAAACGGATTAGAACACCGTCATTTTGGAAGTCTTCATGCAGCAGATGCAGAAATGGCTTTAGAAAATGCACGAGACGTTTACACAAGACGTAACGAAGGCGTAAGCATTTGGGTTGTAGAAAGTAAGCATATTACAGCATCAAACCCAGAGCATAATGGCGAATTATTTGAGCCAGCACAAGACAAGGTTTATCGTCATCCTACATTTTACGATTTACCAGACGACGTAAAACACATGTAACAAAGCGAGGCTTTGTCATCCTGAATTGTCACACTGAGCGCAATCGAAGTGTTGTTTCAGGATTTCTTTATTGGAGTTAAATGTCACCTTGAGCGCAGTCGAAAGGTCTCAATTTGAGTAAAAATGAAAAACAAAAACCTATACAACTATATCCTAGGCATCGCAGATAATAGTCTCATTCTCGGTCAGAGATTAGGAGAGCTTTGCGGTCACGGACCAAGTTTAGAAACCGATATCGCGTGCACCAATATGTCATTAGATTTGTTAGGGCAAGTACGTAGTTATTATCAATATGCAGCGAAGTTAGCTGGAGACGGCAGAACTGAAGATGATATCGCAATGCTTCGTAAAGAACGCGAATACTTCAATGTGTTATTGGTAGAGCAACCAAATACTGATTTTGGATACACAATGGCAAGACAATTTTTGTTCGATGTATATCATTTTTTAATGCTAACCGAATTAGAAAAAAGTACCGATTTAAACTTATCGGCTATTGCAAAAAAATCCATCAAGGAAGTAAGTTACCACAAGCGTTTCTCATCCGATTGGATTAAGCGATTAGGTGATGGAACAGAAGAAAGCCATAGCCGTATTCAAACCGCAATAAACGATTTATGGACGTATACAGATGAATTGTTTCATCAAACCGAAGCTGATAAAGCTATGGTTGCAGAAGGCGTTGGAGTAGACGTCACTAAATTAAAAGGCGCTTATTACGAAGAAGTAAATGCGGTTTTAGAAGAAGCAACGTTAAGCGTTCCAGAAAGCAAATATTTTCAAAAAGGAGGAAAGCAAGGCATTCATACCGAACATATGGGTTACTTGCTGGCCGATTTACAATATATGCAACGCACCTATCCAAATATGGAATGGTAATCAATTCCTGCACAAGCAGGAATCTTAAATTGAAATCGAAACTGAAGACGAAGTCGAAGAAGATATTTACAATATTGTAATTTTAATTGTCCCCTTGAGGCGATGTGCTGAGCTTGTCGAAGTGGGACTTTAGGGGTGTTTTAAAATTTAATTTTGACAAAAGACAAATTACAAATAGACCAAAAATTATATAAAATACTGGAAAATGTAAGCGACCCAGAAATCCCAGTATTATCCATCATGGATATGGGAGTGGTGCGTTCTGCGGTTATCGAAAATGATGTAGTAAAAATAGAAATTACACCAACTTACAGTGGTTGTCCTGCAATGGATGTTATCGGAGACGATATCAAACGTGCCATGCAAAAAGCCGGTTATAAAGCTGAAGTAGATTTGATTTTACATCCAGCTTGGACAACCGATTGGATTACGCCAAGAGGCAGAAAAGCACTCGAAGATTATGGTATTGCTGCACCACTAGATGCCGAAGCCGATAAGTCGGTGTTGCTTAAAGGAAAACAATTAGTAAAATGTCCGCAATGCGGAAGCACAAATACAAAAATGATAAGTCAATTTGGTTCAACAGCTTGTAAAGCACAATTTCAGTGCAACGATTGCCAAGAACCATTTGATTATTTTAAATGTTTAAAGTAGAAATTAGAATAGAGAAGTTAGACCGCTTCGCTGTTAGAAAATTAGATAACAAGTAAGTAATGTTGAAATGCAGAATAACAAAATGAAATCGTTAAAAATTTCTGAAGCCTTGGAAGAAATTTAGATTTTATTTTGAGATTTTCAATCAGTGTAACAAGATTGAAAAATTCCTCATTTCAACTTGACTTTTTTGGTTCGTTTTTGTGTCAAGACAAAAATGAATAAAAGAAAATAAAAGACTATTATGAGTAATTCAATTGAATTAAAAATAGAAAAAAATATAGCCTACATCACACTAAACCGACCAGAAGTCTTTAACAGCTTCAATCGTGAAATGGCATTAAACCTGCAGCAAGTTTTTGACGATTGCGAAAGTAATGCAGAAGTAAGAGCTATAGTTTTAACAGGAAACGGAAAAGCATTTTGCGCAGGTCAAGACTTAAAAGAAGTGACAAGTCCTGAACTAAATCCAGGATTCAAGAAAATTCTAGAAGAACATTACAATCCAATCATCACAAGGATTAGAACTATTAAAAAACCAATTATTGGTGCGATAAATGGTGTGGCAGCAGGAGCAGGAGCAAACATTGCATTAGCTTGTGATATTGTTGTTGCTCACGAAAAAGTAAGTTTCATTCAGGCGTTTAGTTTAATAGGTTTGATACCAGACAGTGCAGGAACATTCTTTTTACCACGATTAATAGGTTTTCAAAAAGCATCAGCATTGGCGATGTTAGGAGATAAAGTGTCTGCCGATGAAGCCGAAAAAATGGGTATGATTTACAAAGTATTGCCATTAGAAAGTTTTGAAGAGGAAGTAAATAAATTAGCTTTAAAACTGGCTAATATGCCAACATTAGCTTTAGGGAAAATCAAGGAAGCGTTGAATCAATCCTTGACGAATAATTTAGAGGAGCAATTAGCATTAGAGTCAAAATTACAAATAGAAGCAGCTCAAACTGAAGATTACGAAGAAGGCGTTTCAGCTTTTGTTGAAAAACGTAAACCAACTTTTAAAGGCAATTAATTCTTGTGTCACCTTGAGCGCAGTCGAAAGGTCTCTAATATGAATAAAAAAACTCTCATAGAAGCTCACAACCGAATAAAACCATTTATTCACAAAACACCTGTGTTAACATCACAGTTACTTGATGAAATAGCAGGTTGTAATGTGTTTTTTAAATGTGAAAACTTTCAGAAAATGGGTGCTTTTAAAATGAGAGGTGCATCAAACGCAATTTTATCCCTTTCTGATGAAGAAAGACAAAACGGAGTGGTGACACATTCTTCAGGTAATTTTGCTCAAGCTGTTTCACTAGCAGCTAAGAAAATTGGTGTTAAGGCATATATCGTTATGCCAGAAAATGCGCCACAAGCTAAAAAGAATGGTGTTAAAACCTATGGTGGTGAAATTATAGAATGTGAGTCAACAGCCGAAGCCAGAGAATTTACAGCGAATAAAATTCAAAAAGAAACTAAAGCGTCATTTTTACATCCATCTAATCAAGATGAAGTGATTTACGGTAATGCGACAGCAGCAAAGGAGTTGTTAGAGGAGCAGCCTAAACTCGATATAGTTATAGCACCAGTTGGAGGTGGTGGATTATTGGCAGGTACAGCTTTAGCTATTGGTCAGTTTGCACCAAATTGCAAAATAATAGGAGCAGAACCAATGGAAGTCGATGATGCTTATCGTTCTTTAAAATCAGGTAAGATTGAAAAAAACAAAAGCACAAATACCATTGCAGATGGATTGAAAACCTATTTAGGAGACCGTAATTTTCCAATTATAAAAACTTTAGTTGATAAAATTATCAGAGTAGAAGAAGAAGAAATTAAAGAGGCTATGCAACTCATTTGGGAACGCATGAAAATAGTTGTAGAGCCATCAAGCGCAGTAGCTTTTGCTGCTGTTTTAAAGAATAAAGAAGAATTTAAAAATAAGAACGTAGGAATTATCATTTCTGGCGGAAATGTAGATCTGACAAATCTTCCCTTTGGATGATTTGTCATTCTGAACTGTCACACTGAGCTTGTCGAAGTGTTGTTTCAGGATCTCATTCTAATTAAGAAAATATGAACGTAGGAATAATAGGTTCAGGAACAATGGGAAGCGGTATCGCTCAAGTAGCGGCAACTGCAGGTTGTTCTGTGAAATTATATGATACCAGCCAAGCGGCTTTAGACAAAGCTAAAGCAAGCCTTGAAAAAATATTAAATAGACTCATTGAAAAAGGTCGAATAGATACTGAAGAAAAAAACAGAATTCAGTCAAATATCACGTATGTCGATAGTCTAAAAGCACTAGCAGATTCAAATCTTACGATTGAAGCTATCGTAGAAAATATTGATATAAAGAAGAAAGTGTTTTCAAAATTGGAGACATATGTTTCAGAAGAATGCATCATAGCTTCGAACACATCGAGTTTATCCATAGCATCCATAGCATCATCTTTACAAAAATCAGAGCGTTGCATTGGAATTCACTTTTTCAACCCAGCACCATTGATGAAATTGGTTGAAGTCATTCCAGCAGTACAAACCTCAAAAGCAGTTTTAGACAAATCGGTTGAAACCATAAAAAGTTGGAAAAAAACAGTAGCTGTTGCAAAGGATACACCTGGTTTTATCGTAAACCGCGTAGCGCGACCATTTTACGGAGAAGCCTTAAGAATTTACGAAGAAGGCATTGCTGATTTTGAAACTATTGATCATAGCTTGAAAACATTGGGAGGTTTCAGAATGGGACCATTCGAATTAATGGATTTTATTGGTAACGATGTTAACTACATAGTAACAGAAACTGTGTTTACAGCCTTTTATTTCGACCCAAGATACAAACCGAGTTTCACACAAAAACGTTTAAGTGAAGCAGGCTATTTAGGAAGAAAAACCGGAAAAGGTTATTACGATTACGACCAAAACGGAAAGCGTGTCATTCAGAGCGATATCGAAGAATCTCAAACTGTCACCTCGAGCGCAGTCGAGAGGTCTCTCTCTCAACAAATATTCAACCGTGTTTTAGTAATGTTAATCAATGAAGCAGCAGACGCTTTGTTTCTAAATATCGCATCAGCTGAAGATATAGACAACGCAATGACTAAAGGAGTTAACTACCCAAAAGGCTTATTAGCCTGGGCAGATGAAAAAGGCATTGATTGGTGTGTAACCAAACTAGATGAATTGTACAACGAGTACCACGAAGACCGTTACCGTTGCAGTCCGTTGTTACGTAAAATGAATGAAGAAAACAGAACATTTTTTAACTAGCGTCAGTTCGAGTGCGAAGCGTATCGAGAACAAGCGAAACTTCTCGATACAATCTTCTGTCGAAGATCACTCGAGGTAACGAATTGAACTATGAAAGGAGCAGATATCCCACATAAAATGTTAAGTCAAGATGCATTTAGCACTTGGTTAGGCATCGAAATCCTAGAATGCGAAATCGGTCGTTGTCGCGTGGCAATGACGGTTCGCAAGGAAATGTTGAATAGTATGGGAAAAGCACACGGTGGAATCAGTTATGCATTGGCAGATACCGCTTTTGGTTTCGCAGCAAATACACACGGAAAATTTGCTGTATCCATAGAAACCAGCATCAATCATATAGAAGCATTAAATGAAGGAGATTATTTAGTCGCTGAATCTGTGATAGAAAATGTAAAAAATAGACTCGGATTTAATATCGTAGAAGTAAAACGAGGAAATGAACTGGTAGCACTTTTTAAAGGTGTTGTTTATCGCACTCAAAAGGATTGGGAATAAAATTCCTGCGAAGGCAGGAATCTCATAATAAAGAATAAATGAAATATTGGTACGTCTATATTATGGCAAACAAGCCAAATGGAGTAATTTATATAGGAGTAACTGATAATTTAGAAGAAAGAGTTAAAGAACATAAATTAAAAGTTTATCCAAAATCTTTTACAGCTAGATACAGTTGTGAGATTCTAGTTTATTTTGAAGAATTTGAAAATGGTGAAAAGGCGTCAATTAGAGAAGTTCAATTCAAGAAATGGAAGAGAGATTGGAAAATTAAATTAATAGAAGAAATGAATCCGAGTTGGGCTGATTTAAGTTTGAACTGGAATTTAGGAAATAAAATATTTAGGAATAACAAATAATAAGATACCTGCTTTCGCAGGCATTAGTTATGAAACAAGCATACATAATAGACGGCATAAGAACACCAATAGGAAATTATAAAGGCACATTATCGGCTGTGCGTACAGACGATTTAGCAGCTTTAGTAATCAAAGAAATCGTAAAACGAAACCCAAACATCCCAAAAGAAGCATACGACGATGTTATTTTAGGTTGTGCCAATCAAGCAGGCGAAGATAATCGTAACGTAGCACGTATGGCATCACTTTTAGCTGGATTGCCATTTACAGTTCCAGGAGAAACCGTGAATAGACTATGTAGTTCTGGTTTGTCAGCAATTATTCACGCTAACAGAGCGATAAAAGCTGGAGATGGCGATGTATTTATCTCTGGAGGTGTTGAGAATATGACACGCGGTCCGTACGTTATGGCAAAACCATCAAGCGCTTTTGGAGGCGATTCAAAACTTTACGATTCCACATTCGGATGGCGTTTCGTAAACCCAAAAATGCACGAAATGTATGGCACAGACGGAATGGGAATGACTGCCGAAAATCTAGTAGAGAAATATAATATCTCGCGAGAAGATCAAGATGCATTCGCCTATTGGAGTCAGATGAAAGCATCACAAGCGCAAGAAAACGGACGATTAGAAAAAGAAATTGTACCTGTCGAAATTCCACAGCGCAAAAAAGACCCAATCGTTTTTGCAAAAGACGAATTTGTAAAACCAACAACATCAAAAAAGATTTTAGCCAAATTACGACCAGCCTTTAAAAAAGAAGGAGGTAGCGTAACCGCAGGAAACGCATCAGGATTAAATGATGGAGCAGCCGCAACCATTATCGCTAGTGAAGAAGCTGTAAAAAAATATAATCTAAAGCCTTTAGCGCGCATCGTGAGTTCGGCTGTCGTAGGTGTAGAACCTCGAATTATGGGCATCGGTCCAGTCGAGGCGTCCAATAAAGCTTTGGCAAAAGCCGGATTAACAATGGACGATATTGACATCATAGAGCTCAACGAAGCCTTTGCAGCACAAGCATTGGCGTGTATCAGAGCCTGGGGATTGGCGGACGATGATCCAAGAATTAACCCAAATGGAGGCTCGATTGCTATAGGTCACCCACTTGGTGTTACAGGCACCAGAATCGCCTATTCAGCGGCTTTAGAGCTCAAAGAGCAAAACAAGCGCTACGCATTGGTAACGATGTGTATTGGTGTGGGTCAAGGCTATGCAGCGATCATAGAGAATGCAAATAATTAACAATTGAAGATTGTCGATTGAAGATTTAAGAAGTAGTGAGAACTTCAAAAATCAAAAATCGTTAATCCACAATCTCAAATAATGAATGTGTCACCTCGAGCGCAGTCGAGAGGTCAATTATGAAAACGTATTATGTATATATATTACAATGTTCAGATAATCTAACATACACAGGTATAACAAACAATTTGTCGAGAAGATTAGATGAACATCAAAAGGGTATAAACAAAAGTTGTTTTACATTTAAAAGAAGACCACTAAAATTAATTTTTGAACAAGTCTTTAATGATATAGAACAAGCTATTCGATTTGAGAAGAAAATTAAAAAATGGAGTTCAAAAAAGAAATATGCATTAGCAAATGGAAAGTATGATTTGTTGCAGATTTTATCAGAATGTAGAAATGCAACACATTCAAATTATAAACCCTTAAGATATCGTGAATTCAATTAGTGATAGAACTGTCACCTCGAGCGCAGTCGAGAGGTATTTGAGTTTTAATTTTAATAGGTCTCGACTGCGCTCGACCTGACAACCTCAAAAAATAAATGATTGTGAAAAAAATAGAACATTATATCTGCGGAAACTGGACTACAGGAAAAGAAGAAGGAGCACCAATTTACGATGCTATAACAGGCGAACATTTTACAAATTGGGCTGTTGAAGGATTAGATATTCCTGAAGTTCTTAACTACGCACGCACAAAAGGAGGCGAAGTACTTCGTAAAATGACCTTTCAAGAGCGCGGTAATATGCTCAAAAAATTGGCACTTTACCTTACAAAGCGCAAAGAACAATTTTACGATTTAAGTTACAGAACTGGCGCAACGCGTGTAGATAGTTGGATAGATATAGAAGGTGGTTTTGGTAATCTGTTTGCCAATGCATCATTACGAAAATTATTTCCAAACAAACCATTCCACGTAGAAGGCGACCCAATCGATTTGTCTCGTGGCGGACGTTTTATGGCACATCATATAATGGTGCCAAAAAAAGGTGTTGCAGTGCACATCAACGCGTTTAATTTCCCGGTTTGGGGAATGTTAGAAAAGTGTGCTGTAAACTGGATGGCAGGTGTGCCAGCAGTAGTTTTGCCTGCGCCATCATCAGCTTATTTAGCAGAGGCAGTAGCGAGAGAAATTATTAATTCTAGTATTTTACCAGAAGGCGCACTTCAAATCATAAACGGGACAGTTAAAACCATTTTAGATACCGTCGAGTCTCAAGATGTCGTCACCTTTACAGGTTCAGCCGCAACTGGTCGCTTATTAAAAGCGCATCCAAGATTAATTGAAGAATCGGTGCCTTTTACTATGGAAGCTGATTCGCTTAACGCCTCTATTTTAGGCGAAGATGCAGTTCCTGGAACACCAGAATTCAATTTGTTCGTTAAGGAAGTTCGAAAGGAAATGACCGTAAAAGCTGGACAAAAATGTACAGCCATCCGACGCATTATTGTTCCTGAAAATTTAGTTGAGGATGTTCAAATCGCATTAGCAAAAGAGCTCGATAAAGTCACCATTGGCGACCCAAGACTTAAGGAAGTGAGAATGGGTTCATTGGTGAGTAAGCAACAAGTTGAAGCAGTGAAAAGTTCTATTGCAGATATCAGCAAAGAAGCTGAAATAGTTTATGGCAATTTGGATAATATTGAGACTATTGGAGCGGATGCCAACAAAGGTGCATTTATTAGTCCGGTGGTGTTTAGAACTGATAATCCTTTCCAGAATAGTGTTGTTCACGAGCGCGAAGCATTCGGACCAGTAAGTACCATTATGCCTTACAAGTCAATGGACGAAGCTGTGCAATTAGCGCAAATGGGTAAAGGGTCGTTAGTGTCTTCTATTGCAACATTCGATGATAACATCGCGACGGATTATGTAGTTAATGCAGCGAGTCATCACGGAAGAATTTTGGTGATTAATCGCGAAATGGCAAAACAAAGTACAGGTCACGGTTCGCCACTACCTTACTTAGTTCACGGAGGTCCAGGACGTGCTGGTGGTGGAGAAGAAATGGGTGGAATGCGTGGCATTAAACACTATTTACAACGTACAGCCATTCAAGGAACACCATCAACCATCACTGAAATTACTGGCATTTATCAGCAAAATGCAAAATATAAAGAAGCTGAAGACCATCCGTTTAAGTACCATTGGGAAGATATCCAACCAGGAATGTCTTTAAAAACACACAAGCGTACGCTTACGGATTCCGATATTCAGAATTTTGCCAATCTAACTTGGGACCATTTCTATGCACATACAGATATAACCTCACTAGATGGCAGTATTTTTGAAAAACGAACAGTACACGGTTATTTTATAATTTCTGCAGCAGCTGGTTTATTCGTGTATCCAAATAAAGGTCCAGTAGCGGCAAATTACGGTTTGGATTCTATCCGATTTTTAAGACCGTTATATCACAACGATACCATTTATGTGCGTTTAACCTGTAAGGAAAAAGTAGATAGAGATGTGTCATCAACAGAGCATCCAAGTGGCATTGTAAAATGGCACGTTGAGGTGTTTGATGCTAATTTTGAAAATCGACCAGAAAGTCAAAAAACAGACAAAGACAGTCCGTTGGTTGCCGTGGCTACCATTTTAACAATGGTTCAGAAAAAACAAGAAACATTTGTTGAAATGACCGAAGAAAAAATCAACGAATGCTTATCAAAATTAAAAGCAGACGCCAAACCAAAATGGGGCATTATGACGCCTCAACATATGATTGAGCATTTAGAATACACTTATAAAATTGCGTCTGGCGAAATTCAAGACTTTGAAATTTCTACACCACAGAAGATTTTAGACAAGGTACACGCAAGCTTGTATAACTATAGAAAGTTTCCGCAGAACTCTCAATTTCCGCAGTTAGAAAAAGATACGCTAGATGATTTAAAACATCAAGATTTAGAAACAGCGATTGAGAAGTTTAAAGAACAACGTAAAAAATACATCGAGTTCTTCAAGGAAAATCCAGATGCTAAATTGAAGAATATAGTATTTGGCGAGTTGAATCGTTACGAATCTTACTTACTCGAAAGAAAACATTTAAACCATCATTTCGAGCAGTTCGATTTGTTATAAAATAGAAATTAATGTCACCTCGAGCGCAGTCGAGAGGTTTCACAAATAAAACAAAATAATATGAGTAACCCTTATGTTAAATTAGAAATAGAAAACCAAGTAGGATACATCGAATTCTTTCATCCTGCGCATAACTCATTACCAGGAAATATTCTAGCTGAATTAGCACAAACTATTACCGATGCTGGTTATAATGACGACATTAAAGTTATCGTCTTAAAAAGTGGAGGCGATAGAACATTTTGTGCTGGAGCAAGTTTTAACGAGTTGATAAATATCAATGATGAAGCGACAGGAAAAGTCTTCTTTTCAGGATTTGCCAACGTGATTAATGCAATGCGCAAATGTCCGAAATTTATTATTGGACGAGTGCAAGGAAAAACCGTTGGTGGAGGAGTAGGTGTTGCTTCGGCAACCGATTATTGTATGGCAACAAAATTTGCAGCTATAAAGTTAAGCGAGCTAAACGTTGGTATCGGTCCGTTTGTTGTTGGTCCGGCTGTAGAGCGCAAGTTAGGATTAAGCGGAATGTCACAAATCGCCATTGATGCCAATACGTTTTATCCAGCAGAATGGGCAAAACAAAAAGGCTTATTTACACAAGTATTTGATACTACAGATGAATTAGATGAAGCCGTAAAAACTTTTGCCGAAAATCTTTGTAATTACAATCCAGAAGCAATGAAAGAAATGAAGAAAATCTTTTGGCAAGGTACCGAAGATTGGGACACGCTTCTAGCCGAAAGAGCAGCCGTTAGTGGTCGCTTGGTATTAAGTGATTTTACAAAAGAAACATTAAAACGATTTAAATAAAAAAGCCCATCCTAACCTTCCCAAAGGGAAGGAACTAAGAAAGAGAAAATGAAACAGTACACAACAGTAAGCACAACGGAGTGTTTTTCCCCTTTGGGGAAATTAAAAGGGGCTGCATTATGATATACAAATTCCAAGGATACACACCAGTTGTACACGAAAGCAGTTTCGTGCACCCATTGGCTGCAGTCACTGGCAATGTCATCATTGGCAAAAACTGTTACATCGGTCCAGGTGCTGCCATTCGTGGAGATTGGGGACAAATCATTTTAGATGATGGTGTTAACGTGCAAGAAAACTGTACAGTGCATATGTTTCCAGGTAAATCTATTACCCTAAAAGAAAGTGCACACGTTGGTCACGGAGCCATCATTCACGGAGCCAATTTGGGCCGTAATTGCCTCATTGGTATGAATACCGTAATTATGGATGATGCCGAAATTGGAGATGAAAGTATCGTTGGCGCTATGGCATTTGTTAAGGCCGAAACTAAAATTCCACCACGTAGTTTGGTGGTTGGTAATCCAGCAAAAGTCATCAAGCAGGTAAGCGACGAGATGATTGCTTGGAAAACTAAAGGAACACAATTGTATCAGCAATTGCCAAAAGATTGTCACGAGACTTTGAGAGAAGTAGAACCACTTCGAGAAGTACCAAAAGATAGATTAGTACAAGAAAACACGTATGCTACATTACGTGATTTTATGAAAAAATAGAAAAGATGAACGTCACTTCGAGTGATTTTTCAGGGACGAGAAAATTGTATCGAGAAGTTTATGAGTAATTACTATCAAAATAAGTTTACTCGATTTAAAAATAAAGGCACAAACTAACAAACGCTAGTTAATACGTTTTGTCATTCCGCATTAGATGCGGAATCTAAATTGAAGATAAAGACTATGTCTAAATTTGAACTAAAAATGCCCAAAATGGGTGAGAGCATCACAGAAGGAACCATCATTAATTGGTTAATCAATGAAGGCGATTCTTTTGATGAAGGCGATATTATATTAGAAGTAGCTACAGATAAGGTAGATAACGAAGTGCCAGCACCAGCAGCAGGAACGTTGTTAGAAACCAAATACCAAGCAAAAGATGTGGTAAAAGTTGGTGAAGTTATCGCCATTTTAGAAGTTGAAGCGACCAATTCTAAGCAAAAACCTAAAGAAGAAGCTGCCACGTCGAGCGCAGTCGAGACGTCTCAAAAGAAAACTAAAAAGAAACGTTCCATCACATCGAGCGCAGTTGAGGCGTCAACTTCAAATTCATTTTCAGTCAATAATACAAATACATTCTTCTCACCACTAATTATTTCCATTGCAAAGGAGCATCACATTAGTTTTGAAGAACTAGCAAGAATTCCAGCAACCGGAAACGAAGGACGATTAAGAAAGAGCGATGTATTCAATTATATCGAAGATGGCAGACCATACAAGTTTGCACAGCCAGTGGTACAAGATCCAACGGCTTATCGCATTCCGCAATTAACGTTCGATAAAGGCAAAGGAAAGATTGTAGAAATGGATCGTATGCGCCAAATGATTGCAGATCATATGGTGTATTCCAAACATACGTCACCGCATGTAACGGCTTATGTTGAAGCCGACTTAACCAATATGGTAAATTGGCGTAATGAAAATAAAGTTGCTTTTCAAGAAAAATATAGTGAAAAACTAACCTTTACACCATTGTTTGTAGAAGCTGTAGCTAAAGCAGTCAAGGATTTTCCAAATATCAATGCTTCTGTCGATGGTAACAATATCATCGTAAAAGAAGACATTAATATTGGTATGGCAACAGCACTACCAAGTGGAAATTTAATTGTGCCAGTAGTTAAAAATGCTGATACTAAAGACTTAAAAACATTAGCCGAAAACGTAAACGAGCTCGCTGGAAAAGCAAGAGAAAATAAGTTGAGTGGCGACGATATCAAAGGCAGCACGTTCACTATTTCTAACGTTGGGACGTTTGGTAGCGTAATGGGAACGCCAATTATCAACCAACCAGAAGTTGCCATTTTAGCATTAGGAATTATAAAAAAACGTGCCGAAGTCATCGAAACTGAAAAAGGCGACGAAATCGCTATTAGAAGTATGATGTACTTATCCTTGTCCTTCGACCATCGTGTTGTTGATGGGTATTTAGGCGGAAGCTTTGTGCGAAGAGTTGCTGATTATTTAGAACAATTTGATACGAATAGAAAAATATAAAAACGACGTCACTTCGAGTGATTTGTGAGGAACGAGCAAATTGTATCGAGAAGTAGTTAAATAGTTCTCGATACAAAATTGCTAAAGACAATTTCACTCGAACTGACGAAAAAAAATAAACATGAATATTTCAATCAAAAAAATAGAAACATCAAAAGTCGATACTATCGACTTCAACAACATACCATTAGGAACATCTTTTACAGATCATATGTTTATCTGCGATTATAAAGATGGCCAATGGCAAAACCCAAGAATAGAACCTTTAGCTTTAATTCCAACGCATCCAGCAGCAATGGCATTGCATTACGGACAAGCCATTTTCGAAGGCATGAAAGCTAATGTAGATGCAGATGGAACACCAATGCTATTCCGTGCCGATAAAAATGCGGTACGTTTAAACTTTAGTGCAGACCGAATGGGAATGCCAAATGTTCCAGAAGAATTGTTTGTAGAAGGCTTAAAACAATTAGTGGCTATGGATAAAGCTTGGATTCCACCACAAGATGGTAGTGCTTTATACTTACGTCCATTTATGTATGCCGATGAAGCCTTTATCGGTATGCGCGCAGCCACAAGTTACAAGTTTATCATTATGGCATCACCAGCAGGGCCGTTTTTTAGCAAGCGTATAAAATTGTGGGCCGAGAAGAAATATGTTCGTGCTGTAGATGGTGGTACAGGCGAAGCAAAAGCGGCTGGAAATTACGCAGCAGCAATTCGTCCTACAGAATTAGCAAAAGCAAAAGGCTACGACCAAGTATTGTGGTTAGATGCTGTTGAGCACGAGTACATTCAAGAGGTGGGAACAATGAATATTTTCTTCAAAATTGATGGGAAATTCATCACACCACGTCGCGATGGCGCTATTCTCGATGGCATTACCAGAATGAGCGTTATCGATATTTTAAAGGATAAAGATTTTGAAGTTATTGAGCGTCCAATCACGCTTACCGAAATACGAGAAGCATCAGAAAAAGGCCTTTTAGAGGAAGCTTTCGGAACAGGAACAGCCGTTGGTATTGCTTACATTCAGAGTATTGGTACAGAAAATGGCGACATTCACGTCTCTGATGAAAGTCCGGTAGGATTAGATGTTAACAACACGCTAAATGCCATAAAAACAGGAAAAATTGAAGATAAATTCAACTGGATGATAAAGGTTGAAAAGGAATTAGTGTAAAGATAACGTCACTTTGAGTGATTTGTGAGGAACGAGCAAATTGTATCGAGAAGTAATTATAAAGTTCCCGATACAAAATTGCTTAAGACAATTTCACTCGAACTGACGAATAGATATAATGATGAATAAAGAGATATTAAAAAAAGGATTTACCAATTTAGTAACCGCCAAAACAATGGCAGAATTGTATGAGGCTAACTTCAAAGTAGTTTCAAAATACGTGCACGCTACATCGCGTGGTCACGAAGCCATTCAGACCGCTTTAGGAATGCAATTGTTACCTCAAGATTATGCATTTCCGTATTATAGAGACGATGCAATGTTGTTAGCTTTTGGTATGACACCTTACGATTTAATGCTACAGGTATTGGCTAAAAAAGACGATCCATTTTCTGGTGGAAGAACATATTATTCGCATCCAAGTTTAAAAGATGCCGATAAGCCTAAAATTCCGCATCAATCATCAGCAACAGGTATGCAAGCTATTCCTGCAACTGGTGTCGCTATGGGAATGCAATATTTGGAAAAGCAAAATTTAAGGAATCCTAATGTCATTCAGAGCGATAGCGAAGAATCTAAATTAAAACCAATCACGGTTTGTAGTTTAGGGGACGCATCAGTTACCGAAGGCGAAATTGCAGAAGCCTTTCAAATGGCGGCTTTAAAGCAAATGCCAATTCTATATTTGGTGCAAGACAACGGTTGGGATATTTCAGCCAATGAAGCCGAAACCAGAGCTCAAAATGCTGCAGAATATGCTAAAGGTTTTCACGGATTAGAAGCCATTTCTATAGATGGTGCTAAATTTATTGAAAGCTACGAAGCTCTAGAAAAAGTTATAAAAACCATACGAGACGAGCGTCGACCATTTTTGGTGCACGCTAAAGTGCCGTTATTGAATCATCATACATCTGGTGTGCGTATGGAATGGTATCGTGATGACTTGGAAGAAGCAAAATCTCGTGATCCATATTCTGTTTTAAAACAGCAAATGTTAGATAGTGGTTTCACTCAAAAGGATATAGATGTTATTGAAGCGGAAATAAAAACGCTGGTTGAAAATGATTTTCAAAAAGCTTTAAAAGCTGAAGATCCAACACCAGAAGATTTATTTACCCACGATTTTGCGCCAACGCCAATTACCGAAGAAAAAGGTGAGCGTTCACCAGAAGGTGCGGAAAAAGTAGTGATGGTAGATTGTGCCTTATTCGCTGTAGAAGAATTAATGCGTAAGCATCCAGAGTGTTTGCTTTATGGACAAGATGTTGGTGGCCGACTAGGTGGTGTGTTCAGGGAAGCAGCAACATTAGCACAGAAATTTGGTGATGACAGAGTTTTCAATACACCAATTCAAGAAGCTTTTATTGTGGGTTCTACGGTTGGTATGAGTGCGGTGGGTTTAAAGCCAATTGTTGAGGTTCAGTTTGCCGATTATATTTGGCCAGGACTCAATCAATTATTTACCGAAGTGAGCCGAAGCTGTTATTTAAGTAACGGAAAATGGCCTGTAAGTATGATTTTGCGTGTGCCAATTGGCGCTTATGGTAGTGGTGGACCTTACCACTCATCTTCTGTGGAAAGTATAGTCACTAATATAAGAGGTATTAAAATTGCTTACCCAAGTAATGGTGCCGATTTAAAAGGTTTGATGAAGTCTGCTTATTACGACCCGAATCCAGTAGTTATTTTTGAGCATAAAGGTTTGTATTGGTCTAAAGTTCCTGGAACAAAAACAGCAACTTCTGTAGAGCCTGCTGAGGATTATATTTTACCTTTTGGAAAAGCATGGTTGCCACAGGAAATCTGGAAGCAAGACGATGTAGAAACGTGTACCATTGTAACTTATGGAATGGGTGTGCATTGGGCTTACAATGCTTCAGGTGAATTAGATATGCGTGATCAAATTGAAATTGTAGATCTTAGAACGCTTTACCCTTTGGATGAAGATACTGTAATGAAGTCGGTTAAGAAAACAGGCAAATGTTTGGTGGTAACAGAAGAGCCGAGTGATAATAGTTTTGCGAGAGCATTAGCTGGAAAAATTCAGGAAGAATGTTTTAAGTATTTAGATGCGCCAGTGATGACGATTGGTAGCGAGAATATGCCTGCCATTCCACTGAATTCAACATTAGAACAAGCAATGATTCCTTCAACTGAAAAGGTGAAGACTAAGGTTAAAATGTTATTAGATTATTAAAATAAAAAAAGCCTATCATTTTTGATAGGCTTTTTCATAAAAAGATTTTAAGTATACTTATATAACTTTTACATTAATTGCATTTAATCCCTTTTTTCCTTCTGTTAAATCGAATTCTACATTGTCACCTTCTCTAACCTCATCAACTAAACCAGAAATGTGTACAAAATGCTCTTTGCTGTTTCCTTCTTCTGTTATGAATCCAAAACCTTTAGAGTCATTAAAAAATTTTACTGTACCAGTATTCATATTAAAATATATTAAATTAAGTAACGAAGGTAGTCTAAATAATTGATTATCAATTATTTTTATTAATTTAATTTTGTTTTTAATTTTAATGGTCTAAGGCTTAGGTCTTAGCGCTTATCTTTTATAAATCGTATTCCGAAAGTGGTTTTGTAAATTCTTCAGGATTAGCTGCTAAATAATAGCGAGGATCATTGATGTCTTCTACAATAACCTCTTTAAACTTAGGGCTTGCTTTATACATTAAAGTTTTGCAGTCTTCGCTAAGGTGTTTTAGTTTTAAACTCTTACCTGCAGCTTCATATTTGTTTACCAAATTAAAAATAGCTTCCATGGCAGAATGATCGCTAACACGCGACTCTACAAAATCTATTTCAACTTTTTCAGGGTCATTTTTTACGTCGAATTTTGAATTAAAACTTTGAATAGATCCAAAGAACAATGGTCCCCAAATTTCGTAAGTTTTAGTCCCATCTGGTTGAAGACGTTTTCTTGCTCTAATCATTGTGGCGTTTTTCCAAGCAAATACCAATGCCGAAATGATAACACCAACAATTACGGCAACGGCCAAATCTTTCCAAACTGTAATAGCAGAAACAGTAATAAGTACAATAGCATCAGAAATAGGAATCTTACGAATGATTCTAAAGCTAGACCAGGCGAATGTTCCGATAACTACCATAAACATTACACCTACTAATGCAGCAATAGGAATTTGCTCAATTAATGGTGCGGCAAATAGAATAAATCCTAACAAAGCGACAGCTGCAAAAGCGCCAGATAAACGACCACGACCGCCAGAATCTACGTTGATGATCGATTGACCAATCATAGCACAGCCACCCATTCCACCAAATAAACCATTTAGCATATTGGCACTTCCCTGAGCAATACATTCGCGATTACCATTTCCTCTGGTTTCTGTGATTTCATCTACAAGGTTTAAGGTCATTAATGATTCAATTAAACCTACTGCAGCTAGAATGAATGCTGTCGAAATAATGATATCCCAATGTCCTGCAAGTGTTCCGAATAATCCAAAAATCTGTTCTTGAAATGTTGGTAACCCACCTTTTAAGCCTTTACCACCACCTTCTGCAATAAAAGAACCAACGGTACTCATTTCAATTCCACCAAAAATTGTAATACAAGCGACAACGACTATAGCTACTAAAGCAGCAGGAATTTTTTTGGTAAGTTTAGGTAGTCCATACATAATTCCCATAGTCAGACCAATAAAGCCCATCATTTTCCAAAAAGCTGCATTTGATAATAATGCTGAAAACCATTCAGAAGGATTACCAAAAAATGAAATATCCTGTGGAACAGCATTAGGAAATAATTTTAATTGTGATAAGAAGATAACGATGGCTAAACCGTTTACAAAGCCCATCATTACAGGATGAGGAATAAGTCTTACAAATTTTCCAAGCTTAAAAATACCTGCTAAAATTTGAATACCACCAACAAATAATAAGGTAATAAATAGCCATTGAAGCCCGAGGTTTTCAATAGGTGTATCTAAATTAATACCAACTTCATTTCCTTTTTGAATAAGATGCACCATAACCACTGCCATTGCACCTGTAGCACCAGAAATCATTCCTGGTCGTCCACCAAATAAAGCAGTAACGATACCCATCATAAAAGCACCATATAATCCAACTAGTGGATCTACACCAGCAACAAAAGCAAATGCTACAGCTTCAGGGACTAATGCCAATGCAACTGTAAGACCAGATAAAATATCGTCTTTAGGGTTTTGTGTAAAATTCTTTCTTGTGGTTTGACCTAAAATCATAACGTTTTCTTTCTGAAGTCGGCAAAGATAGAATATTTAAAATAATAGCTACTTCTAAAATATTTAAACAAAAAAGCACTGCGTAATCAGTGCTTTAATTTTTTATGTTTTAAAATCCTATTTTGATGGAGGAAACTGCTCTAAAGTTTTGGCTACAAACTCTCTGATACGTTCTTCCTTCTTTTCGACATTTCGTGTCACTAGATATCCAGTTCCAGAACCTTGCCAGAATAATTCTTTTTTGTCAGTATCTATAAAGTCAATAAAGAGCATGCCTTCAGTCTGTGTTGAGACACTACTTCCGCCCCAGCCAGGTCCCCAACCAAATCCAGGTCCCCAGCCCCAACCCCAGCCACCGAAGCCTCCCCAGCCCCAGCCGCCAAAGCCCCAGGCATTGTTGTATACGTCCACACGTTGGTTTGATTTTGTGAAGATACTCACTAGCATATCTGGATTTTCGGACTTAGTCATTCCTTTTGCTAAAAGTTCAGCTTCAATAGCTCTAAGGATTCTTCTTTTATCGATATCACTTATTTCTGCTTTGTCAATTCCAGGCTTGAAAAACGCAAAGGTTTTGTATTGGTCAAAATTGGCTTCTCTGTCGTAATCTGCAGCTACTCTCACAGAGCTACATGACGATAGAAGAATAACCATAACTAAAACTGGTGTAAATTTGAGTAGTCTCTTCATATCACTTTTTTTTAAATGTTTTTTAAAAGATCATCATCAACAGTGTTTGGCAATGTAACTTTTAAATTTGGTTCGGTTTCCATAGCGCGTTTTATAGCGAAAATAGCTCCCTCATTTCTTGCCCAACTTCTTCTGGAAATACCATTATTTACATCCCAAAATAGCATTTGTTTGAGACGCGTTGATGCTTCTTTGGTACCATCAAGAACCATGCCGAATCCACCATTAATCACTTCTCCCCAGCCAACACCACCACCATTGTGGATGCTTACCCAAGTGGCTCCTCTAAAACTATCTCCTATAACATTGTGAATGGCCATATCTGAAGTGAAACGAGAGCCATCATAAATATTACTTGTTTCCCTGTATGGGGAATCTGTCCCAGAGACATCGTGATGATCACGCCCTAGAATTACGTAGCCAATATCACCATTTTCTATGGCTTTATTGAAGGCTTCGGCAATTTTCATTCGACCTTCTGCGTCTGCATATAATATTCTGGCTTGTGAGCCAACGACTAATTTATTTTCTTGCGCACCTTTAATCCACTGAATGTTATCAGCCATTTGTTGTTGGATGTCTTCAGGTGAATTTTTCATGATTTCCTCTAAAACTTCGCAAGCAATTGCATCTGTTTTAGCAAGATCTTCTGGTTTGCCCGAAGCGCAAACCCAACGAAAGGGACCAAAACCATAGTCAAAACACATTGGTCCCATAATATCTTGAACGTAGCTTGGATATTTAAACTCTCGGCTAATTGAAAGTTTTTTGGACATTACATCAGCACCAGCGCGTGAGGCTTCTAGCAAGAAGGCATTTCCGTAGTCAAAGAAATAAGTCCCTTTTTCGGTATGCTTGTTAATTGCATCTGCATGGCGACGTAAGCTTTCTTGTACTTTGATTTTAAAAAGCTCGGGATTTTTTGCCATCATCTCATTTGAATCTTCAAAAGATAAGCCAACCGGATAATAGCCACCTGCCCAAGGATTGTGTAGTGAGGTTTGGTCACTTCCTAAATCGATATGAATATTTGATTCGTCAAACTTTTCCCAGACTTCAACAATATTACCTAAGTATGCTATTGATATTGTTTCTTTATTTATTTGCGCTTTTTGAACTCGAGCAACTAATTCATCTAAATCAGTGATTTTTTCATCAATCCAGCCTTGGTCTAATCTAATTTGAGTGATTTTAGGATTTACTTCTGCGCAAACCGTAATACAACCAGCAATGTTACCTGCTTTTGGTTGTGCTCCAGACATTCCGCCCAAACCAGAGGTAACAAAAATGTGTCCTTTAGGTGATTTATTTATTTTTCTAAAGCCGTTTAAAACTGTAATTGTAGTGCCATGAACAATACCTTGTGGGCCAATGTACATGTAGCTTCCGGCTGTCATTTGTCCATATTGTGTAACACCTAATGCATTGAATTTTTCCCAGTCATCTGGTTTAGAATAGTTAGGAATCATCATACCGTTAGTAACCACAACTCTGGGCGCTTCTTTATGTGAAGGGAACAATCCCATAGGATGACCAGAATACATCACAAGTGTTTGCTCGTCATTCATTTCAGCCAAATATTTCATTGTAAGCCTGTACTGTGCCCAGTTAGAAAACACAGCACCATTGCCACCATAAGTAATTAATTCATGTGGGTGTTGAGCAACAGCATAATCTAAATTGTTTTGAATCATTAGCATTATAGCTGCCGCTTGTTTCGATTTTGCTGGATATTCATCAATTGGTCGTGCGTACATTTTGTAGTCTGGACGAAAACGGTACATATAAATGCGACCGTATTTGTCTAGTTCTTGCTTAAACTCTGGGAGTAAAGTGCTGTGGTGTTTTTTGTTGAAATAACGCAATGCATTTCTAAGTGCTAATTTTTCTTCTTGGGGAGATAAGATAGCTTTTCGTTTAGGTGCATGATTTATGTTGTGATCGTATGGTTTTGGTTGAGGTAAAATATCTGGTATGCCTTCTAAAATCTGATCTTTAAATGATAGTTCTGTTACTTGCATTATTTCTTTTTTATTTTTTTATTAAAACCATAAGGGCAATGTCTACAGCCGCTTTCGCAACAGTAACCACGCTTTAGGTGGTATTGCTCCGTAAAACAGCGATACCCTTCTGGTGTTAGGTAGTAATCTCCTTCTTCTATTGGGACATATTTTTTCATGTCTTACAAAGATAATGTAATTTGGATTGATTTTTGAATAGACACTGTTGTGATATTGATTTCAAAATACTTGATACCTAGAGGTTATATTGGTATGACTGTTTTTCCTTTCATGTTTTTAAAAAGTAAAGCATTGAAAGGAAATGATGTGTTGATTAATCATGAGAAAATCCACTTAAAACAACAGTTAGAATTGTTGATTATTCTTTTTTTTGTACTCTACACTCTAGAGTTTTTATTTCGATTATTACAATATAAGAAATGGCATTTGGCATACCGAAATATTTCTTTTGAACGTGAGGCTTATTTAAATGAAAAAGACCTCAATTATTTAAAAAAGAGGCCTTTTTTGGGTTTTATAAAGTATTTTAAAAAATAACCTTAGCTATTTTTTGTTTGCCATCTGTTAGTTTAATTTTTAGGATTAAGGTGGCATTGTTGGGTGAAATTGATTTAAGAGAGAGCCTATTAACGTTAACCGTTTTATTAGAGTATAATGTTCTTCCGAGCACATCATATACATCAATTGAGGTAATGGTTCCATAATTTGATTTTACGGTTATTTTTTCGTTATCTTCAAAAATCACTACACCACTTAAGGTATCGAGGTCTTCTAGCCCAAGCGTTGTATTGGTAAATCTTAAAACAAATCGATCATTTATAATTCCTGATTGGCTTGTAAACGAATAAGGGGATTCCTTAATATTATGAATTGTATCATTTAGTAAATCTTCAATAAAAATATCTTGATTATTATCATTAAATAATCCTTGTAATGTATTAATTGCTATTGTGTGAATACCAGATTCTGTGATGTTAAGGCCTATAGGTACTTGGTCGTTGTTATCAAATGGCATTTCGCGTCCTTGTATGAGGAATGTTTTGTCATCAATTAAAGAATAAAGGTTTAATCCGTTTCCTGCAGTTGTATGTGCATCAAACATTCGGTCTTCGCCATAAGTAGCGCCATCAATATAAGCCACCAAAGTTGTACTAGTTTGACCAGAAGCATTCACATAATCTAACCATATTCTGTTGGCAGCCGAACCATCCATGTTAGACGGATTACTGGTTCTATAAAACTGATTATTAGCATAAGTGCTACTTCTCATAGTATTATCGAAGGTTACTGTTTCGGTTGTTGATGCCGCATCTGTCATTAATACAAAGAATCCCTGGCCAGCACCAATGTTTCCGTTAAAACCTAGTGGTGTGGATGCGCCACTTGAGTTGTAGGCGACATAATCGGCTACGTTATAGTTATAGACATAATCATCATAAAATGGGTCAGTGTTTCCTGCACCAATATCTGTTCCGTGTGTCCATAAATAAACACTTCCTGAGATGTTACCATTATTGGTGTGAGTTAAAAAGTCTATAGCATTGATGGCTGAGGGATATGGGTTACCAATGAGATTCCAATTGTCATCATCGCTAGTTACTAATAAATTATCACCACCAGGAATAGGTTGATAAGTGTAATTAATACCAGTGTAAGTTCCTCGCTCTATAGGTTGTACTATAGTGCCATTATTTGGATTTCCAGAGAAGGTAGCCGTATAGTTTGAAGGAGTTGCCGTGTGTCCTGTAGGGCCTTTTACTATGTAGCCCTTACCAACATTCATTGCGCCAGAGTCGTACCCTTGCCATTCTCCAAAAACCATATTGCCAGGTGGTCCAATTCCTTGAGATGCAGTAGGAAGCCACTCAAATTTGTATCCATTCGGTGTTGCAGGTGATATATCTTGGATGTTAAAACTGGTAACGGGAGAAGACCAATACACATAGTCATTAACTCTAATGTTTGTGTTTCTGTTCATAGTAAAAGTACCATTGACAGTGTTAGCTACATCATCAACTTGAATGAGACTAGAGCTATCTTCCATAGCATATGTGCCACCAGTTTCTACCTCTATTGAGTTTACAATTGTTAATGTAGAATTAGGTTGTTGTGTAAGCGCTGCGCCATTTTCAATAGTTAGATTATAGCCGCCACCATTAGTGGCACCATCAATTATAGGGTCGTTACCTCCTGTGTTTGGTATTACTATACAGTTGCTGTTTGTGGGTACTCCAATAGGAAACCAATTAGCATCAGTGCTCCAATCTATATTTCCCGCAGTACCATTCCATATTTTTTTATTAAATGTTACAGTTACCATATCTGAGCAACTATTTTGGTCGGTTGCGGTATATGTTTGTGTTCCGTTGGGTGCGGCATAAACAGTTCCTGCATAATTCCCGGCAACATAAGGAGTTGTTAGGGTGCTATCTGTATATAGATTGCTGTCGGGTGACCAGGTTATTTGAGGCGGTAAAGGTGCAGCGTCTGCAGTAACTGAAATATCGTCTATAGCCCAGCTTAATAAATATGTGGTATTACCAGATAACCTAAATCTAATATAAAGGTTATTATTACCGTCTAGCGCTGAAATATCAATGTTTTCAGTAGTAGTAACATCAGTCGTAGGGTTTAAATTTGAATATTGAGTGGTCCAGTTGATATTATCTGTAGAAGTTTGAACATAGATGCCAATCAATGTGCTAGTTCCAGCGATATCAAAGTCTTGGCTAAAGTTTAGCTGTAGATTTGTATAGCCTGTTATGTCTATTAATGGGGAGTTTAATCTCCAAGTACTATTATGGCTTCCGCCAGTCCAATCTAACATGGCTTCACTAGCTGTTCCACCAGCATTGGTAGAATTAGAAATAATCCAATCTGCACTTGTGGCACCGTTTACCTCAGTCCATCCGGCAGGGAAAGATGTTCCATCAAAACTTTCTGAAAAAACTGTCGCTATTGGTGGAGGAGGTAAAGCATTAGTTGTAAGTTCTATATAATCTAAATCACAATTGGTTGAGCCAATGGGATAGTTTGTATCTGTAATTAAAAGATTACAAGTGTTTACACAAGTTATATCAATAGCGTATCCGCTAGAAGTAATTGAAGAGTCGCTATCAAATACAAAAGTTAAGGATCCACTAGGGTGCGAAGATGTAAATGGGCCAGGTATTCCTGTGCCAGTAAAGTTACCAAGGCTAGGAAAGGTGTTATTTGGTCCATCAAAAACTTCTAGATAATCATATCCATTTTCAAGATTAAAAGCTGTAAAAGTTGCTACAATAGCAGTTCCGGCAATATCTGGTATAAGTGTTGTTGTAATTAGTTCATTATTTTCATAATTACCACCTGCACCACCACTGTCGTAAATCGTAGATCCACAAATTGTAGGTGGTGTATAAGGTGCGCAAGATAAACTAGCTTCCCATCCAGAATAAGTTATTGAGTTATCACTATCAAAAACAAAGGTCAGTGCACCTGTTGGATCCGATGAAGTAAAAGGCCCTGGGATTGTACTACCAGAAAAGACACCTAATAAGGGAGATGCAGCATTTGGGCCGTCATAAACGTATAGTTCATCAAAATTAGATTCTGTATTAAAAGAAGTAAAAGTTGCAGTTACAGCATCGCCTGGTGTAGTCGGAAAAATGGTTGTAGTTTCAAATTCATTATTAGAATAGTTTCCACTTACACCACCAGTGTCATAAAATGTATCACCGCACGTAAGTGGCGGTGGTGGTACGAATTCAGACGCACAAATGTTAAATGTGCCTTGGTCGAAACCTCCCCATTCCCAAACTCTAACATAAACTCTTGTATTTGGTGTAAGAGCGTTTACACTAAAATAGGGCTCAAGAAATCCAACACCTGAATCATCATCACATTCTACAATAGATAGGTTTCCACCACAAGTGCCAGTATATAATGCGATAACTCCATCATCAAAGTTAGAAGTAGCTATATGGGTAAGGTCTATTTCAATGCTCGTTGTAGAGGGACCCAAATCAATGTAAAACCAAACGTCGGCACCATTGTAGTTGGCGCTAACTGGTTCGCAACCAGAAGGAGCGTCAATATTAGGATTGACTAAATCTGAATCCGTTGCACCTGTATTGTCGCCAATGATGTAGTTACAAGAACCGACAGGGCTTAAAGGTAGTTCAATTGCACTGCAAGGATCGTCTTGCGAAAAGCTAATGTTGAGAATAGCAAAAAAGAGTATTGATAAGAGTAAAAATTTCTTCATCAGCAAAAAACATTATAATTAGAATTACTAGTTTTACGGTTTTCTAGAAAACACATATTCCATTGGTAGTTGTCTCACTAACAACTACATAAATTTGGCTGGTTAACATAAAGAAAGGTTAACATATGATTATCCCGTAAAAAGGGGATAATATATTGTAAATGGCAGATTATGTAGGGATTATGGGTAAATGTAAAAAAAATAAAATTAATTTAACATTTTAATAACCAAAATGTTAAAAAACATAATAAAAATTGATAAATCTAGATATTTGTAATATTTGTATTAATAATCAGTTGTCTGTAAAACCAGAATATCTTATTCATCGTTTTATATCAGGAAATAAGTACAGAAAACTCAAATACAATCTTCAAAAAGCTAAAGCACTACATAAAGACCTGCTGCTTACTTTTGGTGGTGCATATTCTAACCATATTGCTGCAACTGCTTATGCAGGCAAATTATATGGATTTAAAACTATAGGTGTTATAAGAGGTGAGGAGTTGGTGAATAGATTGGATTCTAATCCTACTTTAAAATTTGCAGAAGATTGTGGAATGCAATTTAAATTCATTGATAGAGAAACATACAGGAACAAGTCAGAAAACGACTTTGTTGAAAATCTTAAAACAGAGTTTGGTGATTTTTATTTAATTCCTGAAGGCGGCACTAATCAACTAGCAGTGAAAGGTTGTGAAGAAATTTTGAATAAAGATGATTTTGATTTTGATTTTATTTGTTGTTGTGTGGGAACAGGTGGCACGATTTCTGGATTAATTAATTCTGCAAAACCACAACAGAAAATATTAGGTTTTCCGGCATTGAAAGGTGATTTTATCCGAGAGGATATTCGTAAATTTGCAAAAAAGGATAATTGGGATTTAATAACGCATTACCATTTTGGTGGTTATGGGAAAATAAAGCCTGAATTAATCGCGTTTATTAATGACTTTAAGCATAAATATCAGATCCCTCTAGATCCTATTTATACTGGTAAAATGATGTTTGGTGTTTTTGATTTGATGGAAAAACAGTTTTTCCCAGAAGACGCAAAAATACTAGCCATACACACAGGTGGTTTGCAAGGAATAGAAGGGATGAATATAAAATTGAAACAAAAAGGATGGCCTCAAATAGATTAAAAATTGATTTTAAATATATAATCTTAGTTTTTGCTATAATTGCGTTTTCATGTGGACCAAAAAAGGGTATTGTGACTAAGAAAAAACAACAGAAAGAAAAGACTGAAACAGTAGAGGTGGCAAAAACTGAAAAAACTGATGAAATTAAAACCCCAGAGATAGAAGCAGAGGTTAAGCCACCAACATCTACTGCTGTGTATATAGCAACATACGCTGATATTGCCAAAGAAGAAATGCGTAAATACAAGATTCCTGCGAGTATTACATTAGCACAAGGAATCCTTGAATCTGCATCAGGTAAAGGAAGACTTGCCGTAAAGGCAAATAATCATTTTGGTATAAAATGCCATGGTTGGACAGGAGCCAAAATTTATCATGATGATGACCGTTCTCAGGAATGTTTTAGAAAATACGGAGAAGCAAAATCTTCTTACGAAGACCATTCAAAATTTTTGACCGGTCGAGGTCGTTATGCTGATTTGTTCAAATTAAAACAAGATGATTATAAAGGTTGGGCCAGAGGTTTAAAAAAAGCGGGTTATGCTACGGATAGAAAATATCCAGATAAACTTATTAGTCTCATTGAGCGCTATAAGCTCTATGAGTACGACCAAGAGGTTTTAGGCGCAAAAGCAGGCAATTTTAAAATCGTTAGAGTCAATAGCGGCACAACAATACATATTGTAGCAAAGGGTGATACTTTGTATTCCTTGTCTAAGCGGTATAACACTACTGTAGATGCTATAAAAAGTATGAATAGCTTAAGTTCTAATACATTGGCTATTGGTCAAGAATTAAAGATTCCAAATTAAATATGTTATATCAAAGAAGTAGTGCTTTGTTTAAAGAAGCACAGAACGTTATACCTGGAGGTGTTAACTCTCCAGTAAGAGCATTTAAAGCTGTAGGAGGTACGCCAATTTTTGCTAAATCGGCAAAAGGAGCGTACATCTATGACGAAGATGGTAACCGTTTTATAGATTACATTAATTCTTGGGGACCAATGTTGTTGGGTCATGCATTTCCGCCAGTTGTAGACGCTGTAATTGAAAAAACAAAAGAAGGAACCTCTTTTGGGATGCCAACCGCTTTAGAAACTGAGATTGCAGAATTAGCAGTCTCTATGGTGCCTAATATTGATAAAATCCGTTTTGTGAATTCTGGTACAGAGGCATGTATGAGCGCTATTCGATTAGCACGAGGTTTTACTAAAAAAGATAAAATTATAAAATTTGCTGGCTGCTATCATGGTCATAGCGATTCGTTCTTAATTGCAGCAGGCAGTGGTGCGGTTACTTTTGGTACACCAAATAGTCCTGGAGTAACTCAAGGTACTGCTAAGGATACTCTTTTGGCAAGGTATAATGATATTGAAAATGTAAAATCATTAGTTGAAGCAAATAAAGATGAAATTGCTGCTATCATTGTAGAACCGGTGGCTGGTAATATGGGGTGTATTCCTCCAGTTGAAGGCTTTTTAGAAGGCTTAAAAGCAGTTTGTGATGCTAATAATATGCTGTTGATTTTTGATGAAGTGATGACAGGTTTTAGACTTGCTAAAGGAGGGGTTCAGGAGTTAAAAGGGGTAGATGCAGATATCGTGTGTTTTGGTAAAGTAGTAGGTGGTGGTTTGCCTGTTGGAGCCTTTGCTGCAAGAAACGAGATAATGAATCATTTGGCGCCTTTAGGGCCTGTTTATCAAGCAGGAACATTAAGTGGAAATCCTTTAGCTATGGCAGCAGGATTAGCTATGCTAAAAGCTATAAATAGAGATAAGGGTTTAATGAATAGGCTAGAGGAAAAAACAAAATATCTCCATAATGGAATAGCTGATGCTTTAAATAAGAATAATGTTACCCATACCATTAATCGTATCGGATCAATGATTTCAGTTCACTTTTCTGATGAGCCAGTTGTGGATTTTGAAAGTGCAGCAAAAGGGAATAATGAAACCTTTAAGAAATTTTTTCATGGCATGTTAAATAGAGCTATATATATAGCTCCAAGCGCCTTTGAAAGTTGGTTTATTACGGACGCCTTGTCCTATCAAGACTTAAATGAAACCATTGCAGCCGTTGAGGAGGTGGCAAAAGCATTGTAATAAAAAAAGCTCCGCAATTGCGAAGCTTTTTTTATAATTTAATCAATATAAGTTATTCTTCTGATAAGGCTTTGTATTTTGAGAACTGCTCATCGTTTAAAATGTCTTTCATTGTTGTCTCTAACCTTTTCTTATTTTTTTCTGTTTCGGCTGGCAGCGTATTTTCATTTCTAGATAAGCTAAGCTCAGTGTTTAAGAAAAGTTTTAATGCTTCATATACTTGCTCTTTTTGATTTTTATCAAATTTTAGAGCTCTTTCAAGGGTTTCTGTTTTTTCAGAAGCTTTAGCGTTAATCTCTAATTTGTCTTCTAGTTTAGTATTTTGCGCAGTAAGCGTTTGGTTGCCAATAAATATGGCAAACACAAATACACAAAGAGTAATTACCTTTTTCATTATGGATTATTTAGTTAAATATAGATTACTAAAATAACAATTTTATTCAAACATTTGGCATTTATTCTTTCTAGAACAAATTAATTCTTTATACTCAGTTTTTTTTGTCTGTTTTTTTCTTCGACTTTACGCTTGTTTTGGTAGTTCTTAAATTGCTCTGAGGTTAGAACTTCTTTAAGTTTGGTGTTTATCGTTTCTTTGTTTCCGTTTTTTTGTTTGGCAATCTTTTGTTTAATTTCGTTTTTATTGTTGCTGTTTTTAGATGCAATAAGCTTCTTTATTTTTTCTTTATTTTTAAGCTCTTCTTCAAAATGTATTAAAAAAATATCAAAAACTCTCTGCTGTTGCTCTGCAGAAAGATTTAATTCTTTGGATAGTTTACGGGTTTCGGTTTTGGCCAATACTTTTGGGTTGTCATCTTGAACCAACTTTTGTTGGCTTTTCTTGGTAGTCTCTCTTTTAACTTCAATTTTTTCTTGGGCGCCAAGATTGAATGCTACAAACGATAGAAGGATTAAAATTAATTTTTTCATCTTTAATTGATATAAGATTTAGAAGTTTAAAAATAGTGATTTTTAAGATGCTATCCGCACAGTACTAAGAATTTATGAGATTTAATGTTGTATTGTAGAGTGTGCTGTCTTCTGTTTTGTTCTTTAGCCAGGCATAAAAACTTATGACGAAAATATCTTCCTTATCAATGGTGTTTGACTCAAAAGTCGATTTTAATTTTAATGAAAAATCAGTATCCATTATAGTTTCAGGTTTTTGATACAAACGTTCGGCATAGTTGACGAAGCTTAATATTCTGGATTGATTAATTTGCTTTAGGTAAGATGTGTATTTGCGTTTAAAACTTTTTAATCTTGAATAGAATAAGTCGTCTTCATTCAACTCTATATAAAGTAAAATTTCAGCAAGATTTTTTTTAATTACCCAATCTATACCTGCTTTTTCAATATAATATTGGTCTGTGTGATAAAATTTTGCAAGTACAGATTTTGCTTTTGAAAAATCTTCTTTCTGAAAGTGAAACATTAAAAGAGAAAGATGTAAATCTAAAAGCGCCTCTATGTCGCTATGTTTTTTCTTAATGACCTGTTCAGCAATGTCTATGGCTTTATTCTGATTATTTAGGTAATTGTAGTTTAGGGCTTCTACTAAGGTTTTCTTAAGTATAAACTCTTTTTGGTAGGTTCCTTTTTTTAGCTTCATCAGTTCTTCCATCTCTGTAATATAGCTTAATGAAGCTTCAAATTTTTTATTTCTAAAGAGCGTATTTGCAATAATATAAACGATTTGTATTTGGTAAAACAACTGCTTCTCTGTATCCTTTTTGTCTTTTAGGATGTTATAGCTTTTTAAAACAAAATTTTCAATTTCATAATACCGATTTGTGGCCAATGCAGAGATATTGACAATCGCCAAAATCTGGTATAAGGATTTAAAGGAAAGTGACTCACTAAGTTCAATGCTGTAATCTTTAAGAATAGATTCTAGTTCTGCTTCAAAATTAATGGCTTTTCCTTGGTAGCTCATAGAATTTAATACAGACTTTAGTTGAGCGTAAACAATATTCAACTGATCTTCCAGAATATGCTTTTTTCTATTTTCTCTTTGCTTAAAGATGAGGTTGTCTAGGTTTATTTTTTGATAATTTGGTGCGTACTGAATTTTGGTATGGTAGATTTCATTAAGAATTGGAAAGAGTAAATGTTCGTCTGCCAAACGTTCTGCCTTATCCAGAATTTTGTAGGCAATCTCATAGTTTTTTTGAAGCAGATAAGTGCGAGATGCAAGAATGTATTTAATAATCTGCATGTCTATTGAATTCTCGTCCTCCAGATTTTTATTGGCAGTGAAATCGATTAAAGATTGAAAGAGACGTTTCCTTAAAGCGTGATATGCATTGCAATTATCAACTTTATATAGCTGATAACAAATGGATTTAGAATCTAATTCAGGCTTTGTCATTAACCTGAATAATTCAATATTCTTTGTGTCCTTACGCTTGTTTTTTTGCTGAAGGTAAGCGGTGAATTTTTGTTGATCTTCTACGCTAAAGGCATCTATGATTGATTTTAATGCTGTCATTTAATCGTCATAAAAATATGTATTATTATCAATAAATATAATATATAATTGTATTAAAGGTAAAATTATATCGTCAGTAATTACGTAATTTTAGTTTTTATGTGAGTTAGATTTATTCAAAATTTGTCTCGTAATCATTAAAACAAAGTATTATGAAATCTAAATCTAATTTTACTAAAGCAGAGCGTATCTGGGCAGGTCTTTTTTTTAGCGTTCTAGGTTTAATAGCTGTGTATTCGCAGACCATATCTGGTTATTTAATTGATGCCTATAACCAGAATGTAGAGTTTTTAGCTAACAACACTGTAAACAGTTCAAATATTTTGAGATACTAAAATGAGGGAAAAGCGCTTAAATATGGCTTTCTTCATTACTGTAGGAATATCAGTAGTAGTTTTTATTTATCTGGTCTTTTTGGGATATGATGAAATAAAAACCTTTAAAGATGTCGTAAAGATTATAGGATCTATTTTGTTTCCAATACCAATACTGTTCTTTACAAGATTTATCGTTATTCAACATTTTATGCCTGTAAACTCTGATGAGTACAAAGCGAAAAACCAAAAACCAGCAACAATTTTATTAGCAGTTTCTGTTGTAGTTGTGCTATTGCTAATGCAAGCTTTAGAATTTCTAACCCATAAGAAACTCGAAGATGCATTGATTCTTGCTCATCTTATAAACTCTACATCAATAAGTTCTTACGTATTTAATTTTTTATTGTATAACAATCTAAAAGCCAATGGTATATTAAGCGGAGTGCTTATGGCTTTAGCAATTCATATGTTCTTTTTATCTGCTTAAAACTAAATGTACAATCATCAAATTTTAATATTATGAATATCATTAAAACACCAAAAAAACAGACTAATGTAAGTAAGAGAGAGTTGCTTTTTACATTTCAGACTATTATTGTCACCGGATTACTTGCTTTTACAGCTATAGCATTTTTCTTCTATAATAACTTAAGCGTTGTAAAAGGCATTAAAGTCATCTTTGCGCCTTTTTTATCAGTTGTTCCTTTACTGTTTGTGCTTTCCGTCTTAAGGGATTTAAGAAAAGGTTTTATAGAGGATAATTACACTAAAAAAGAGATTATCAAGTTCGGGTTAATAACCTTAGGGATAACAGCATCCTTTACAGCAATAACCTTGTTGTTATCTAGGATTGATGCTTTAGAAATTCTGTTGGCAGGTATAATTGCGATACTGAGTACTGTATTTTTTCTTCGAAGCAAAATAAAGGACATTTTAGGCATGTCTATCGTTACAGGTATTGCTGAAGGTATCATCGTATATATGATTTTTTTGTTTTGATGATTGGTTAGTTAGTAACCCAAAACCTCGCAGATTGGTTTAGAGCTGCGAGGTTTTAAATTAAAAAAGAAATGAAATCAGATTATATAAAAAGTATAATACTAATCCTATTAGGATTTTTAACTATTCCACTTTTAGAAATTCTTCCAGTTCAAGGTGGTGGAGCTTCTTTAATAATAGTAATTACAATTCCCTTTCTTGTTTTAGTTAGTGTGATAATGACAATAGTTTATTCATTATATTACAAAAAGAAGAAAAGTGAAAACATGAAAAAGAAAGCTTTTATAATTATGGCTTTAATACTAATTGCTCTAAATCTGCTAATATTTCCTCATGGATAAATTTAAATATCATGAAATCAAAACTATTAAACGATATATCAGAACTTTTAGAGAACAATATAATTTCTCAAGAAGTTGCCTTAAATATCACAGCGTATTATAAATCGAAGGAAGATAACCAGCCCAATAGACTATTTACCGTTTTCGGAGTCTTGGGAGCTACATTGGTAGGTTTGGGAATTATCCTAATACTGGCACACAATTGGGATAATTTCTCAAGAAGCATAAAAACATGTTTTGCATTTTTACCACTGGTTATTGGTCAAATTATTTCAGGATTTACAATTCTTAAAAAGAAAAGTCAGGCTTGGAAAGAATCCTCAGGAACGTTTCTCTTTTTTGCTATTGGAGCTTCCATCGCACTAGTTAGTCAGATTTATAATATACCAGGTGATTTAGGTAGTTTTTTATTTACATGGATAGTGCTGGCATTACCCATAATTTATCTGCTCAATTCTAAAGCGGTATCAATTCTCATTACTGTGTTTGCAAGTTATTACGCGTGCGAACTAGGATACGATTTTGGTTATAAAGACAGCACTCCTTGGATGTATTTGGTTTTTATTTTGGCAACACTACCATTTTATTTAAAGCTGTTAAAAACATCGCCTCTAGCAAATTCAACATCCATTTTCAATTGGCTTTATGTTTTAAGTTTAACTATTGTATTAGGTACTTTTATTAACAGCAATTGGCCAGTAGGCTTTTTAATGTATGCCATGCTGTTCGGTGTTTTTTATAATCTCGGAAAAACACCGATTTACAAAGATCAACAATTAAGACGAAATAGTTTTACCATCATAGGCTCCTTGGGTTCTGTGGTTTTGTTGACGATTCTATCTTTCAATATTATTTGGGAAGACCTTGTAAAAAGAGCCTCAATAGCAATGAACACTCAAGAAATGTTAATCGCGACTGTTTTGCTGATAGTAGCATTTGTGGTGTTACTCTATTCCAAAAAGAATGAAAAAAACGAAAGTTTCAACCTGTTTCAGTATGTTTTTTTAGTAGTTGCAATAATCTTCTTTATAGGTATGGCAAATGCTATTGCAGCAACTGTTTTAACCAATATTCTGCTTTTGGTTATGGGACTTTCAGCAATAAAAATAGGAGCAGATACATTTCGTTTTAGTGTGCTTAATTATGGACTGTTGATTGTAACCGCAGTTATAGTCTGTCGTTTTTTTGATATAGATATACGTTTTGAGGTTAAAGGGCTTCTTTTCGTTGCTGTCGGATTTGGATTCTTCTTAACCAACTATATAATGCTTAAAAAGAAGAAAGAATTAAATCGTTAAACCTTAAATTTAAAACACATGAAAACGATACACATTTTTATACTATTCGTAGTGGTTGCGGTTATACAATTATATGTACCAGCAAAAATGATTTTAGATAGGGAAGATGTTTTAAAAACAGGAATAACCTACAAGTTTAAAACACGACCTGTTGATCCTAATGATCCATTTAGAGGAAAATACATTACTTTAAACTATGAAATGAATTCTGCCAAAACCAACGATTCAATTTGGAAACGAGGCGAAACGATTTTTGTTTATCTAGAAAATGATAGTCTTGGTTATGCTAAGGTTCATAGTGTAAGTAAAGAAAAGAAAGATATAGATAGAGATTATGTTGAGACTAAAGTCCGTTGGAATTATGGTAATTCAAATACTGTTAATTTTGAGTTACCTTTTGATAGGTTTTATATGGAAGAAACTAAAGCAAAACCAGCAGAAGATATTTACAGAAAATATAACAGACGTCGAGATACTCTAAATCAAACATACGCTTTGGTTGCGATTAAAAACGGGAAGGCTGTTTTAAAAGACGTCTACATAAATGATAAGCCAATTGCTTATTACTTAGAAATAGAGGATGAAAACTGATAGAAGAAAATTTTAGAAATTTATTTTATACAATAATGAATAAAAAAGGCTTCAAATTCAATTGAAGCCTTTTAAAAAATATTTATTTCAGATTATTTAGGATCTAAAATATTATTGATACGCTCTATCGCATCAGCAATATGAATTCTGCTCATTGCATCTCCACCACGAGCATTTCTTAATTGCGAACGTAAAGTCTTTAATTCTGCTCTTACAACAGCTCTAATATCTGACTGGCTAGTGTTTACAGCTGTCATTTTTAAGTAAGGGCTTGGTGATCTTCCACTTTGGTTTTCAGCAGTCATTAAATACGCTAAACGATCGATGTGTGCACGTTGTAAGTTACGACGATAAGTGTCTATTTTTTTACCTGTACGTAATTCGCTCCACACACCTTTGCGTAAATCACTCATCATATCTGTTAAAGCATAAGCATTACTGTCATAAGTATGTGCTTCAGTTAAACGTTGCATTTTGCCCAAGCTTAAAATGTTATTTAATGTTCTGGCTTGCATAGCACGCAAGCGTTCTACAGAACCAGAATACTCTATACGGTCAAAGATGTTTTTATCAATTAACCACTCTGGTGTAGTAAATAAATTATCTTGAATAAATTCCATTGCTTCTTTTTGGTGAGCTTTAGGTACAGGTGTGTAAACTACACCGTCTTGGTCTGCTGTTTTGTAGTGCTCATAAACACCTCCAATGTTATTAGAAACGTGTCCCATGTATCTATTAAATTGCGATACTACATGACCATACATTTCCTGTAAATCATCATAATCTTCACCAGCTTCCGTAGTCCATTCTATTAAGTTAGGCACTATACGTTTAAGGTTTTTAATACCATACTCACTTGCAAGCATTGCGTTATCACCTAAATCTTCAGTTTGTGAACTCGGGTCATGAATATCGCCAACTTGTTGATGACCAAAACGATACATTGGGTCTCCTGCATGTTCAGTAATCCATTGGTTAAGGATTTCTTTTTCTTCTTCAGGTGATTTGTCTAAAATAGGTCTGTAACCCCATTCAATAGCGTATTTGTCATAAACACCAATATCAGGCATAAGTGCAACACCTTCATCGCCAGGTTGAGCCACATAGTTGAAACGTGCATAATCCATTATAGATGGTGCAGTTCCATATTTTTGAGTGAACTCAGCATCTCTAAGTTTTTCAACAGGATAAGCAACACTACTTCCCATGTTATGTGGAAGACCAAGTGTGTGTCCAACTTCGTGAGCAGATACAAAACGAATTAATCGTCCCATAACTTCATCTTTAAATTCAGGACTTTGAGCTTCAGGATTTATAGCAGCAGTTTGTACAAAGAACCAACCACGAAGAAGCGACATTACATTATGATACCAGTTAATATCACTTTCTAAAATCTCACCTGTTCTAGGATCACTTACGTGAGGCCCGTTTGCATTTGGAATAGGTGAGGCCAGATATCTAACTACAGAATAGCGAACATCTTCTGGTGTCCATTCTGGGTCTTCTTCTACTGAAGGCGGATCTTTAGCAATGATAGCCTCCTTAAAGCCCGCAGCCTCGAAAGCTACTTGCCAGTCTTCAATACCTTGTTTAATGTATTTTCTCCATTTTTCAGGTGTAGCTCTGTCTATGTAGTAAACAATTTGTTTTTTAGGAACTACAAGCTCACCACGTTTAAATTTCTCAATATCTTCATCTCTAACTTCTAACCTCCAACGATCTAAATAAGTTAGAGATTTACTTCTTTGATCTTCTAATCCATAATCTGTAGTACTGCTTGTAAACCAGCCAACACGCTCATCGAAATAACGACGTTTCATAGGGTTTTCTGGTAATAGAATCATGGAGTTGTTGATTTCTATTGAAATGCTACCTGTGCTAGAGTTAGAAGGTGGAGAACCAGCAGCATACGTTTTTACATGACGTGCTTCGATGTTTCTAGGGTAACTTTTTATAGTCTCAATAAATGATTTGTCACTTTCTAATCTGGTAACCTTATATGGTCGTCTTCTAAACGTCGGAAGCCCGAGCGATTTTACATCTTTTTCAAATAAAGGTGATGCATCAATAACTGTACTGGTAGAATCTTTACCGTAAGCTTTTATGGGAAATGTGAAGAGTACAGGTTCAAAATTAGAGTTTTTAACAGCTTCGTTTACCGGTAGTGAATCGGCAGCAGTAACATTGTAAGATACTACACGTAAAACTACTTTTTTGCCTTTCTTTTCCCAGCGTAAAACTTGTTCGTTTTGCTTTCCTCCACCAAAACCTAGGCCACTAGCAGTTTTAGCAATACGTGTTACCATTAGCATCTCTCTATCAAAAAGTGAATCTGGTATTTCGTAGTAGAACTTATCTTCTAAAGTATGAACGGTAAATAAACCTTCATCACTTATAGCATCTTTTGTGATGACTTTGTCATAAGGTTTTGGGTCATTTTTACCTAATTTCTTCCCTGCAGGTTTTGCCATTGCTGTGGCATCAGTTTTCTTAGATTTGCTGGCTTTTTTTGCAGTAGAGCACGAGAATGCCAAAAAAGCAGAAGCTACAAAAAGTAGCTTAATGGATAGTTGTTTCACTTTATGTCGGTTTTAAAAAATTTGCATGAAAATAAGGATTCTATTAAGAATCTTTCAGTTTTAAAACCTACTTTATAATTTTTTTAACGCAAGGTTACAGCGTATCTAGGTATGCTTGTAAAAGTTCTACACCTTCCGTATGTATTGTGGTTGTGCCAATAAACGGCATGCTAAACCCTTCGTTATACTCCGAAATTCTTAACGAAATACTGAATTTTCTCTGAGCTATTTTAGAGTCTTCTAGTGATGTGTCAAAAGCCAATCGCAATGTTGATTCCTCTTCACAGTCGCCACCTTCGATATGACAGTGTGCACAATTAATATCAAAGTACGATCTAGCTCTATCCTCAAGAGATTCAGAAGTATTTTTCCAATTAACTACTGATGACACTTCAGAACTGCTAGAAACACCAGTTAAGTGACCACTATTTACAAATTCATCTAATTGATTAAATCCATTAACTTCAAAATTCATATTTCTAAGTTTTGGTCCAATTGGTGTTGCATTATCATAAGTGTGATGACAGGTAAAGCAATCTGTGTTAGATGGTATTTCGTAATTTACTGAGTTGCTTTCGCCATCAGCATCAATCCAAGTTACAGGAACCGTGCTTCCGTTAAAATCTAATACGGCCTCTGTTTGCTCTTCATTCCATTTGTAATCACCCGTTTCCCATTCACCATTAATTTTTATAAGCACACGTGTTTCAATAATGGTCTTTCCTAAGGTTAAATCGCGTTCGTCATTATTATAGTAAAATGTTTTAGCAATTACTGTATTGTCGGGAAAAATTGGCAAACCGTCACCATCATACTGCATTGAAGTATTTTCTGGTAACGCAATTAATCGCTGTTTGTGCGCGTAATCTGTAAAAAGCTGTGAATTAAGTTCGTACTTAAAGGCGCGAGAAGAACTATTTAAATCTCCAAGATTTCCAGTAAATAGGTTTAATTCTGAAAGATTAGGCCTAAACTCTGCAATCACTAAAGGATCTTGTACAGGTGTTATATCATCATCGTTTTCACATGAAAATGCAACTAGTAGAATTGCGAAAAGAAGCGTGAGTTTTTTCATTTTTTGATAAGTGGCTGATTCATAGCGAATGTGAAAATAATAAAAAAGCTTTAATCCGCAAGTTGTAATATAATAATGTGTATTGATTTTAAATAAAAAAGGAATCATCTTTTGATAATTCCTTTTCAAACCCAATATTTTTTATTTATATCTAGATTACTTCAACAAACAACCCTTCATCAGTTTTTTCAACTTTGGTTAAGCCGTGTTTTCCTAAGCCTTTAATTCCTTTATCCCAACCCTTATTGCTTAAGCCAGATTGTGCCTTAAGTTCATTTAAATCCATGCGCTGTGCTTTCTTAAGAATTTCAAAAATGGTTTTTTCGTTATCGCTTAAATCCACTTTTTTCTTTTCTGGTCGCATTTGTGGGAAGAACAATACTTCTTGTATACTTTGGTTATTGGTTAAGAACATAATCAATCGGTCCATACCAATTCCCATACCGGAAGTTGGTGGCATACCATATTCTAAAGCACGTAAGAAGTCAAAGTCAATAAATTCTGTAGCTTCATCATCGCCTTTTTGTGCTAGTTTTAACTGGTGTTCAAAACGCTCGCGTTGGTCTATTGGGTCATTAAGCTCAGAATACGCATTGGCGATTTCCTTACCACAAACCATAAGCTCAAAACGCTCAGTTAATTCAGGATTTTCTCTATGCTCTTTACATAACGGACTCATCTCTTTAGGGTAGTCTGTAATGAATGTTGGTTGTATATAGTTGCCTTCACATTTCTCGCCAAAAATCTCATCAATCAGCTTGCCTTTACCCATGGTGTCGTCTACTTCAATACCCATGTCTTTGGCAGCAGATCTAATTTCAGATTCAGATTTACCATAGATGTCAAATCCGGTGAATTCTAAGATAGAATCGCGCATGGTAATACGTTTGTAAGGTGCTTTAAAGTTGATTTTATGCTCACCAAACGTAGCTTCAGTGGTTCCATTAACCGCAACAGCACAATGCTCTAATAACTTTTCGCAGAAGTCCATCATCCAATTGTAATCCTTGTAAGCAACGTAGATTTCCATTGCTGTAAACTCAGGATTATGGGTTCTGTCCATACCTTCGTTACGGAAGTTTTTAGAGAACTCATAAACACCCTCAAAACCACCAACGATTAAACGCTTTAAGTAAAGCTCATTGGCAATTCTCATATACAACGGAATGTCTAATGTGTTGTGATGTGTTACAAATGGTCTTGCCGCAGCACCACCAGGAATTGGTTGTAAAATTGGTGTTTCAACTTCAAAATAACCAGCGTCATTAAAAAACTGACGCATAGCGTTGAATAATTTTGTACGCTTTACAAACACATCTTTTACGTGCGGATTTACAGCCAAATCAGCATAACGCTGTCTGTAACGCTGCTCTGGGTCTGTAAATGCATCGTAGGTTTTTCCGTCTTTTTGCTTTGGGATAGGTAATGGTTTTAAGGCTTTGCTCAACAGTTTAAACTGCTTTACCATGACTGTTTTTTCACCAACTTTGGTGGTGAACAATTCGCCTTCAATACCAATAAAATCGCCTAAATCGATTAATTTTTTAAAGACATCGTTGTATAACGACTTGTCTTCGCCTGGGCAAATCACATCTCTATTAAAATACACCTGAATGCGTCCTTCGCTATCTTGTAACTGTGCAAAAGAAGCCTTTCCTTGAACATTAATTGCCATTAGACGACCAGCAACAACCACCTGTTTACCTTCTTCATAGTCAGATTTTATCTGTTTGGAAGTATGCGTAACTGGGTATAAATCGGCTGGATAAGGATTAATCCCTAAAGCACGAAGTTTTTCTAACTTTTGGCGTCTTACTAATTCTTGTTCTGAAAGTTGCATTCTTGCTTATTTTAAAAATGCAAAATTACATTATTTCATAGAATTATAGAGTCGCTTTTGACAGAACTTCTCGATACAATTTTTCATGCTTCAAAATCACTCGAAGTGACGTTAGTATAGATAGAAAAGTGGAGGTCAGTTCGAGTGCTGAGCAGAGCGAAGTGTATCGGGAACCATTTTAATTAGACTTTATAACCTCTAAATTTTGTTTTAGGTTGTTATTATCCGGAAATAATTCAACAGCATTTTGAAGTACTTCTATAGCCTTTTCTTTTTGGCCTGAAAAGCCCAAGGTGTTGGCTAAACTCATATACGTTCTTGGTTCATCAGGAAAAAGTTTTGTGTTAAGTTCAAACACGGCAATAACCTCTTCTATGCGATTGGTGTTGAATAGTATTTTGCCATAGGTGTTAAGCTCAAACATACTACTTACTTTACCTTTGAATTTTTTCAAAAGCTTTTTTTGTTTCCTTTTTAAGCCTTTTGTTCCCTTTTTACTTAAAATATCATCTACGGTAGCTACGATTTGGTAATTAGATTTATAATCATTAACCGTGATGATATTCTGAATATCTTCTTCTAACATTTTTACAGGATGTTCTACAATTCGATTGATTTCCTTACCATTTTTGTAAAAAATAACGGTTGGTACACGATGAATGTTTAAACCTGCTTCCTCGTGCTGTGGGCTTTGTTTATACATGCCAGCTTCTCTACTTACCGCAACAACTGTTAATTGATCCATAGGATAATTGCATGCTTCTAAAACTTTATATAATCTTGGAACTTCCTTTTTACTATCACCACACCAAGTACCCATAAACAAAGTGATGCCGTAGTTTTTTAACTCTGACGCTATGGCTTCGGTAATAGTTGAATTTGGCTCATAATCATTATAATTTTTGGTAAACCAAGATTTGTAATTATCGCCTTCTAAACCGCTTTTGTCTATTTTCCCTAAAAGATAAGGTGTATCGGTATTTTCTGTGATTTCTATATTGAGGTTTTGGGCGTTAAGCTGAAAGGAGAAAATTAAAATCAGAATAGTGTTTACTGTTCGTTTCATAGTTATAGAATTTTTGATTAATACTTGAAACAAACTTCAAACTTAGAAGCTAAAATTTTTAAAAAAGAGGGTTTGAAATTGGTACTAGAACCAAGGTTGAATTTTTAACTATTTGATAAATAGAGACTTAACGTCGTTTCTGGATTGTACTTCCAACTTCTTGTAGATGTTGTTGGTATGCGTTTTTATGGTGCTAACACTCAAAAATAAGGCCTCTGCAATGTCCTTATTGGTCTTATCTTGTAGTAAATGTTCTAAAACAACTTGCTCTTGTTTAGATAATTTAGACTTTAAATCTTCAGATTTAGATTGTTTGTTTTTCCACATTCTGTAGAGTAGAAACAAATTCAAGAAAAAAGAAAGGGCAAGCACAGTGTAAAGGTAAATATCAAATGAAGCGCTTTTGCTGTCTTCTGTTGATGCCAGCATAAATCGGTCAGCCGCTAATTCATTTCTATATTGGGCAGTGTATGGCGCATTAGGGTATGCAGTTTCTAATCGTTCCTTGAGATCGTCGTAATAAGAATTGTTCTGTAAATCTTCAACATAATAGCTATGTAAATCGCTGCTTCTATCTGATAAATAAGCGTATATGGCGAGTTCTGCTACAGGCTCGTTTAAGGCAGTTCCGTAGTCTTGTAATGTTGTAAACCACTTTTTGTTGTTCAGTTTTCGGTTGGCTTCACTTCGCACTTCACCATAAGCAAAACGCATATCGTTTTTAAGGGAATCTATCTTTAAAAATGCATTGGCTCTTGGGTTGTTAGATTCTACTTTGCAAAACACCTGATTACCAAAAGAAAAAGGCAATTTTAAGGTGTCTGTGTTTTTTGCAATAAATAGTAATTCTTCACTATTACTGCAGTGACCGTTAAAGTGGTTGATGTCTTGTTGTGTTTCGCTGCACTTGTCTACATGGATGCGGTAGATTCGGTTTTCTGTGCTTAGCATATCTCCTTTAAACTCAAAAAAACCTGTTTCGTCTGCTAAGGTTTTTGCAAAAATTTGTTCAGAATATACACCAGACATTTTACGGTAATCCTCTACAATTGAAAGGTAAACAGTGTTTTGCCATTCATCTGGATTTATATAACCAGAAAAAGAATATTGCGCCTCACAATAAAGCGACACCAAAATAAAGCAAATCAATAATTTAAACCGCATAAAACGAAACTAAACAATTTTAAGAAACAATAAAATAGTGCCGAGGTAAAAGTGTAACAACTTTAACAAACTAGCGTCATACAGATACATCAAATCATCAAACGAAATTATGAGTATCTGGCGCGTTATTTTAGCTATTATTTTTCCACCCTTGGCTGTTGTAGATAAAGGCTGTGGATCTTTTCTAATTACATTTATATTGTTTTTTTGCGGCTGGGTTCCGGGAGTTATTGCTGCTTTGGTAATTCTCAATAATCCAGAACGTTAGTTAATTGTTTTAGAAAATATGATTTTTTTAAAAGTAGAATTATTTAACTTTAAATTCACTAAAAAGCTAAATCAAAATGACAACAAAAGACATTGCAGAGAAATTAGTATCCTATTGCAGAAGCAATCAAGAGGATAAGGCCTATGAAGAACTTTATAGTCCTGAAATTACCAGTATTGAAATGGCAGAGCCAATGAAAGAAGTTCATGGTTTTGAAGGTATACAAAAAAAGGGACAATGGTGGCAAGAAAATTTTGAGGTACATGCCACTGAAGTTTCCGATCCTTTGGTTGCAGATAACCACTTTACAGTAAAATTTTGGATGGATACAACACACAAGCCAAGCGGACATCGTTCTCAAATGAACGAGATCGCTGTATATGAGGTAAAGGATGGTAAAATATGGAAGGAACAATTTTTCTATAACTCTGAAAGCTAAAAAAAGTTGAAATTTTTAAGATAAAGCTCAACATGATATGATGTTGAGCTTTTTTTATAGAATCTAAATGAAGATTTATAAACGTTTAAGTGGAAAACACATTTATAACCACAAGGAGAATTAATCGTATCTTTGTGTTTTACTACATCAATCTATTTTGCTTTTTGGGTAAAAAGGATGTAGTCGTAAGTTCGAGTGATTATGAGGAACAAAAAATTATATCGAGAACTTTTGTTAGTAAATTTCTGCTTTTCGATACATGTTTTTTTCATTTTTAATCGAAAAATCCACTTGAAGTGACGAAATATATCAAATGCATAAAAGATTAAATCAATTTAAAACACATGAAAAACATATTTCTGCTTATTGTCCTCGCTTGTTCTGTAGCGAGTTGTAATGTTACCGAATCTATTGTTTTTAACCAAAATGGTTCGGGTAATTTTTTACTTTCCTACGAGATGGGAGATGCGATGAAAGCCATGACGGAGTCAATGGGAGATAATTCTGATAAAGAAAAAAAAGAAGGAGGTGAAGTTATGGATACAACCATGGTATTTGCAGATATTATGGAAACCTACAAAGATAGTGTTGCTGCGCTACCAGAAAATAAGCGTTTAGCGATGGAGGCGGTAAAAGATATGTATATGAGGATGCAGATAAATGAAGAAGAAGGAATTATGAATTTTGGAATGGGTATGCAGTTTGAATCCATCGCAGAGTTAAAAGACCTTAACGAAAAGTTTAAGAAAATACAAAGCTTAAATGCGCAAGGAGAACAAGTAGATGCCATGAAAGAAAACTCACCACTTGGTAACTTTATGGGTAATGAAAATAGCGATGTAGCCTATATGTATACTAATGATGGTTTTTCTAGAATGACAAGCATTAAAGTGCCAGACGAAGCAACAGAAGATGCTATGGATGAACTTTTTGACGAAACCGATGAGAGTAATCAGCAGTTTTTAGATTATTTTCAAAGCTCTTTTTACACCGTTAAATTAACGTTTCCTAAAACTGTAAAATCCATAAATATCGAAGGTGCTGAATTCTCTGATGATAGAAAAACAGTGTCTTACAAAACCAATTGGGTAGACTATCTTAAAAACCCTAAATTACTAGATGTGAACGTGAAATTTGTTGATGAATAAAACTGTAAAACTTCAAGATTTAGGCTTAAAAGATTTTAAAGACACCTGGGATTATCAGGAAACGCTTTTTAAAGCCATTTTAGATACTAAAATTAAGAATAGGAGAGAAGATGCAGGCTTAGCAACCGATAACCATTTTCTGTTTGTAGAGCATCCACATGTGTATACTTTGGGTAAAAGTGGAGACCTGTCTAATTTGTTGCTCTCAGAGGAACAATTAGCAGGGAAAGGTGCAACCTTCTACAAGATTAACAGAGGCGGAGATATTACGTATCATGGTCCTGGGCAAATTGTAGGCTATCCTATTTTAGATTTAGATAATTTCTTTACAGACATCCACAAATACCTTAGATTTTTGGAGGAAATCATAATTCTTACATTGGCTGAGTATGGTTTAAAAACCGAACGTAGTCCAGGTGAAACAGGTGTTTGGTTAGATGTTGGCACTCCATTTGCCCGAAAAATTTGTGCTATGGGAGTACGAGCCAGTCGTTGGGTTACTATGCATGGTTTTGCACTTAATGTCAATGCCGATTTAGGCTATTTTGATAATATTATTCCTTGTGGAATTAGAGGGAAAGCTGTCACATCTTTAAATAATGAACTCGGTATAGAAACTGTTGATGAAAAAGCAGTAAAAGAAAAGATTTTAAAGCATTTTAAGGTGCTTTTTGAGGCAGAGTTTGTTTAGTTTAATATCATGATAAAATAATTAGGACTTTTCACTTTATTCTGAGATATAACGTCGCGTTTTTTGGGCTAACCTCCGAAATTTTATTTGATAGAATTAATTATAATTTATAGATAAATATCATATTTAGCAAATATGTTAAATGAACCATTCCCAAAACTTTGACCAGTTTTTATTCTAATTTATATTTTTTTCCATAATACATCACCACCTGTTAATTCATCTTCTTTTGTGTAACCGTACCATCGCCCTTTACATTCTGTTCCTAATGGATTTATTTTAAGTATTATCACACCTGATAGCGAGATGTAGTTTTTGCTTGATTCATAAATAAAATTAAGAATTAAGTTTTTAGAAAATTTTCCAGATATTGGATAATTCCCGTTAACATGGTTAATTCCTTCACCATAAATGTTAATTCCTTTAATTTTATTTAACACAACAGTATCCTCAAGATAAACCTCTTTAATGTTGTCTATAAACCAAGAAGCCTTCCAATGCCCTTTAATATCAGGATATCCCAATTGTTTAATTTTGCGATGAGAGTTGATTTCTTTTCCGAATGTGGTTATTATTCCGGCCAATAAAGTTGCTCCTGCACCAATTATTGCAGATACTAAGTTTGAGTCCATATCATAAAATTAAGTAATTACATTGAATGTGATTAGTTATATACGTTAAAAACAACTATTTGTAGCCAATTATAACTAGGTGTCTAAATTGTAGATGTAGTCAGCTCAGAATTTCTAAAAAAACTAATCTAAGCCTCCTCATTAAAAAACACTTTATAGTAGTGCATTTTCTTCTCCTCGTCATAACCACGTTCAAGGTATTCAGCAGAAGCATCTGGTGCATCAACATCGAGTTTTATCTGAATGTTGGTGTCTAGTTTTATCTCGGGTTTTATTTTTTGCTTTTGCTTTTTTAAGACGCGTTCAGAGACATCAAACTGGTTTCTAATCAGCACGTTGTTTTCGGCTTCATAGGTTTTTTTATAGTCTTCAAAAAGTTGTATTTGGTCTTCTTCTTCAAACACTTCTTCTTTAAAGTTTTCAATATTTACAATTTCATTTTCTTTAAAAAAATCTACTGTCTTTGCTAAGAAATTACTTTGCTCTTGTCCGCCAAAATTGGGTTGTAAAACCTCTTTAGAAAACTCTCTGCATAGCTCAATACAGTTTTTGGTGTGTTGGTTACTATCGTCAGGATACTTAATGTTTAGGAAGCTTTTAATCCAGTATTGCGTATCGTAGGTGTTGTTGTCTACACTAAATACTATTTTACCTTCCATGTCCGAAGTGTTCAGAATCAGACATCCTTTATCTACTTTCTTAGCTTGTATGCCCTTTTGTACCAAAATGTCATAGTTTCCAGACTCTAAATACGTCTGAAAAAACTCGGTTTTGTTTTCAATTTTATAAATACCAATAGCATCTACAAAGAAGTCTTCGTACTGTATATTTTCAAAATGACAAACCAATACATCTCCTGTTTTTATTTGAGCTGAATTACTTTGTTCATAAAGATGTGTGACGATGTGTTTAGACGTTTCTACAAAATCAGCTTCTTCTTTAAAAAGTTGATCAGAGTAGGTGTTGATTTCATTAAGTCCAACATTGCTATGGTGATGAAAACGATAACTTTCTGCAACACTTACAAAAGGTTTTAGTAAGTAAGGCAACATAAGATTGTAAGTAGCTTCGTCAAAATGCACAGCAGCATCTGAAAACGCGTTTTTTGTATCATTAAACTTGTTGCCAACTTTGTGAATAATGCAATGTTTTATTGCCGCTTTTTGTCGTTTTATCATCGGTAAATTAATAAGAAAATAAGTGTATGCAATACTACAAAAGGTAGGGCTTAAAACTAAAGAAAACGCCAAAATAAATTTGGCGTTTTCAGACTCAGGGACTTTGAGATTTGGTTATCGTTATATTTTTACAAACTCTACACGTCTGTTTTGTGCTTTTCCATCTGCAGTACCATTATCTGCAACAGGTTCTGTTTCTCCTTTACCTTCTGTGGTTAATCGATCTGTCGAAATGTTGTAAATATTAACCAAAGCCGTTTTTACGGCTTCGGCTCTGTCTTTAGAAAGCTTAAGATTTGAGTCGTCGGAGCCATCAGAGTCTGTATGCCCAACAATATTGAGTTTTATACTGTCATCTTGCATTAACACTTGCGATATTTGGCGTATAATACCTAGTGACTGCGGTTGTATGTTGGCAGAACCCGAATCGAATAAGATGCCATTGGTAGAAATCTTGCCTTCAGACATTAGTTTGCGTCTTAAGTCAACACCACCTTCGGCAACTTTAATGTTTTTTATAAACACGCGTTCTTCACCATCAGTTAAACCATACACGTGAAATTTTAAATAATTAAGCACGTTAAGCTCCTCTATAAATCTTGGAATATCTACATATTTAACCTCGTTAATCCAGAGTCTATAACGTTTTTTTGTCACAGAAATAGCTATATGTGGTTGGTTTTTTACTTCATCTCTAATATCTGCAGTTAAACCAGAGTTAATCATGCCAGCCTTACCATTAAAAAAATTATAGGTATCAATGTTGAAAGGTGCATACTGTCCCAGCGGAAGTGAAACAGATCCATAGTGCGATTTTCCGTTTGAAAACGTGTTGGTGTCACTAAGTATAACATGCAGTCTTGCACCAGAGGATGTTTGTCTGCCTAAACCAGATGTAAGTAAATCAAATTCTATAGTGTAGTCTTCTGGTAGTTGACTAAGATCTGGTATGGCGTATAATCTGTAGCCTGCTTTTAGCTCAAACCAGTTACCTTCTACTTTGTTAAATTTTACAATATTACCAGAGCCATTTGTATTCCATTTACTTGGTAAATCTCCAATAAAATCATTTGAAAAATCATCGAAAAACAGAAGTTTGTCACCAGGAACAAAATCGTATTTACTATACACTTCTAAACCATCAGAAACATTTGATGGTGTCTCCTTAATAGCATCATTTGTGTTACCAGAATCACTATTGGTTTTATCTTCTGGTTTATCATTAGATTCTTTGGTCTCCTCTTCATCTTCAGTTTCACGTTCACGCTGTCCCAGAAGAAGCTCTTTAGCTGTTGTTATACTGTATTTTAAGGCTTTTTTTGCTTTGTTCATTTGCAAGGTAGCTTTTCCTTGCTTTAAAACACCAGCACCATCTAAGTCGTTTATAATGTCTGGCGCACTTTCGCTCAGTGAGGACATCTCTCCTAGAGCTTCTTCGAGGACATCAATATCGTCATCATCTAAAGATTTACCTGAGGCTGCGTAGCCATCATACTTATAAACTTTATCATACAAGTCGAACGACTCTTGAACAAAACTATCTACACTGGTTATGCCAACTCTATTTTTAGGGCGTTTAATTTTTTTTGTTTGTGCATCTAGAGTTGGAGTAATTATAAGAAAGATGCAAAAAGCGAAGGAAATTTTTGAAAAATTCATTTTAAGTAATTGATTAATAGCTCTCTAAAAATATGAATAACTATTGATACTTAAAAATGAAAAAGAGAAATGGTTAATAAGTTAGTGTAGTTTGTAAACAACTATTGTTTTATCATCTGCTTGAGTTATTAGTTCTAGGCCTTTGTTTTTGTCTAGTTTTTGTAATTCTGCAGCAGAAGTTCCAAAAACAGGGAAATTAGGAATTGATTCAGCTTGGCTATCAAATAAATAAACCTTTTTAGACTGTAAGTCTGTAGTTGTAATATAAATTTTATCGTTAAAGTAAAAAATTCTAGGGGCTGTGTATACACCATAGTCTAAATCTATGCGTCGCGATTTTATAAAAAGTTTATTCTCATACATTGAGACCAACGTTTTACTTGTAGTAGCTATATTGTGCTTGTCTGTTAAGTTAAGATCTTTTCGACTTATTTTTCCTCGATTATCTACTTGTACAAGTTGACCTAAAGTGTTAGAAGTAGTAAACTTATTTTGATATAAGTAGATTTCATTATCAGAGAACCTAATTTTGTTATGAACACGTATTCTTATATCTCCTTGTCGACTCAGTATTTTTAAATTGTCTTCAGTGGAAAATACAATGTAATCTTTACTTCCAATTCTAAAATGTTTTGGCTGTGAGGTTATAGTTTTAGTGTTGTCGTTGTAAGCAAAGCCACTAACGATTTTACCTTTAGCGTCGTACATAAGAAGGTTTTTTCCTTGGGTAACTAGGAGTCTGTAGTTTTTTCTTTTGTCGTAGTCAAAAACCGATAAAGGTTGTGTGATTTCATCATTAAATTTTCTCGGGAAAGGAGACACATCATTTCCGTTTCTGTCTAAAACATACAGACGGTTTGATGTTGCAAATGCTAGTTGTAACCTGCCGTTTTTGTACATATCTATTTGTTCTATTTTTCCAAGTATTTTTCCTTGAAGTCGCTTTTTCCAGAGGATATTACCAGAGTCAGAGATAAGATAGAGCACATTATTTATGTCCTGCACGGCAATGTCGTTTGTGTTACTAATATAATTTTTTACCGTTTGAGGAGGCGAAGCTATCTGAGTGTCAATAACAGTTGTAAAAGTTTCGGTAACCGAATTAGTGGTAGGTTTCTTTTTAAACTTTTCTATAACTCCGTTGACATGCGCGTAATTGTCTTCGTAAATGTACTGAACCACGTTAGCATGGTAGTTTTTAGTCTCAATATCTAAGTAATCAGAAAGTCCATCATTATTTTTATAAATGAATACCGAAGAATCTTCGCTTAGGTTTTGACTCACATTTTTAAAGGCGTCAGAATTTGCAATGGTATTGTTATTAAGAGCATCGGAAAGCGTTGACTTTATAATTTCGATAGAATTCGAAAAAATGATAAAATCTTCATATTTTGAAAAATAACTAGCTTCTTCGAAACTAATAATCGGTTTTAACCTCGATTTGAAAAAATCAGTATTTCCAAACTCATAAATATCGATATCTCTATAAGTTTCAGAAATTGACTTATCTTCTATGGTTTCAACAACAAGGTCAGCATCTAGAGAGTAAAGGATAAGGGTATTGTCGGCTAAAGCAATTTCATTGGTAAAATTTAAAAATGTCTTAGTACTATCGGGTGCTTTAGCAGTGAGCTTTATTAAATTTTTATAAAAAATAGAATAATCATCAAACGATATACTAAATAGAGACTTAGTGTTTCTGGGTGCTATTTTTAAGCTCTGAGTTTTTTGAGGAATGGTTTTTTTAAAGCAGTCTAAAGCTTGGGTTATTGAGTCTGTTGAATTTACAATACCATTATAATAGAGGTTATCCTCATAAAAATTTAAATCGAGTGAAGAATAACCGTTTTCGACGTCTCTAATTACATCAGAGAATAAAAGGTTTGAATAATTTGAAGCTTTAGTCTTAAAAACAACCGCCGCACTTGTTTTGCTTTCAGAAGTTTTAATAAGGTTGCTAAGCGGATTATTTTTTTCACTCGGCTTGAGGGTTTTTAAAACATTCAAGTTATTTGAAGCCAGAAATACATTATTTGTATGCTTATGATAAAAAACGGTTGAATCAATTTGGGTTTTTGTGATATCTAACTCTGAGAGGTTTTTAGAAACATGATTTGGTAGTGAGTCTACTACAAAAACTGTGGAGTCACTTTTGGTAATAATGATATAGTCGGTATATTCTGGTTTTAACAAAGCTACATACACTTTGTTTGTAGTCTTTATATTTTTGATAACTTCAATGCTTTCTTTTAAGTCCTCATTGATTATACTAGACAAAATATCATGTTTTTCAATATTGTTAACAAATACATTTAGGTCATTTATAGAAAAGGCAACTTCAGTTTCAGGTGGTAGAAATTTATAAGGCGATTTTGAAATGTCATAGTCTTTTTGGCAAGACACTAAAACAGAAAGTAAAATCAATAAAAATCTAAATTGCTTCATACGAAAAGATATATGTACAAATATAAAAAGTTATAAATCTAAACGGTATTGCTCTGGTAATAATCTAAATGATTTTCTGTGGTACTTCGTTACGCCATATTTTTCAATTGCAGCTCTGTGCTCTTTGGTTGGGTAGCCTTTGTTCTTTTTCCAATTGTACATAGGAAATTCTTCATGGATTTTCTCCATATAAAGGTCTCTACATGTTTTTGCCAAAATTGAAGCAGCTGCTATGTTAAGGTATTTTCCATCTCCTTTAATAATAGTTTTGAAGGGAATGGATTTATAAGGTTTAAACTTGTTGCCGTCTACAATAATAAATTTTGGGGTAATATTAAGTTTTGAGATAGAGCCATGCATGGCTTTTATTGATGCATTCAGAATATTTATAGAATCTATTTCGTTCTCATGTATATGCTTTACAGAAAATGAAATAGCTGTTTGTTCAATCAAGGGTCTTAAGAATATTCTATGCTTTTCAGAAAGCTGTTTAGAGTCATTCAATAAACTATTGTTAAAGTCAGGCGGTAAGATTACGGCAGCTGCAGTAACAGGACCCGCTAAACAACCTCTGCCAGCCTCGTCTGTACCGCATTCAAAATCAAAGTTTGAGAATTGAGTTTTTAAAGTCAAAACGTTAAAATTTGAACAAAGTTAAAATTTTAACGCAACCCTTTTACAGTTTTGGTATCTACATAATGAGTTAAGTGTCAAAAAACACTAGTTAAATTATATTTGAAGTTTGTTGATGAAATCGCAAAACCATTAACATTTTTTTGGCAAAAACGCTTGTTTATTTAATATTTAATTAAGATGTTTGCAACTAGACTAACTCAAATAATTGTTTTATGAAATTAAAGTTAACATGGTTATTAACGCTTTTTATGGCGTTCGTGATGCAATTTTCTTTTGCACAAGAAAAAATGGTCACAGGTACAGTTACTACAGAATCGGATGGTTTACCCCTTCCAGGAGCTAGTGTAATTGTAAAGGGTACTACAAAAGGTGCTCAAACTGATTTTGATGGTAAATATACTGTTGGAGTCAACTCAGGAGACGTTTTAGTTATATCTTACGTTGGTATGGAGCCTGTTGAGGTAACAGTAGGCGCATCTAATGTGTATGATGTTGTTTTAAAAGAAGGCAACACTCTTGATGAGGTTGTGGTTGTTGGATATAGCAAAACCACAAAAGAATCATTTACAGGTACGGCCGCAGTAGTAGACATGGAAGGTGTCGATGACAAGGTTGTGTCAAACGTTACACAAGCCTTAAGAGGTGAGGTAGCTGGTGTAAATGTTATTACTAGAAGTGGTGCTCCAGGTGCTACTGCTGAGGTTAGAATCAGAGGTTTTGGTTCTATAAATGGTAATACATTACCATTATACATTGTTGATGGCGCTCCTATTGATGGTAATGCTACAGGTGTACTTCAGTCTATAAATCCTTCTGATATCGAAAACATGGTGGTGTTAAAAGATGCAGCGGCAACTTCTATCTACGGTTCTCGTGGTGCTAATGGTGTTGTGTTAATTACTACCAAACAAGGTAAGGCTGGTGTGTCTCGTATCTCTGTAGATGTAACTACCAGTGTTAACACATTGTTTTTGCCAGAATATGAAACCATCGTTTCGCCAGAAGAATATATGGAGATTTCTTGGCAGGCGTTAAGAACTAAGGGAATTTTAACAGGTGAGGCCGATCCTACTGCGTTTGCTAGTAATAATTTATATGGAACACCTGAAGGTATCAATAATTTATACAATATTTGGAATGTTCCGGGCGATCAATTAATTGATCCGACTACAGGAAGATTTAATCCTGGTGTTCAGCGTAGATTTACGCCAAATTCTTGGAGAGATGCTGCTTTCGGTACTGGTATAAGAACTGAAGCCAATTTACAATTTTCAGGTGGTAACGAAAAAACTAAGTACGCAGTATCATTAGGTTATGTAGATGATGAAGGTTATTCTGTAAATTCTAACTATACGAGATATACGACTAGGTTAAATCTGGAGCATAAGCCAAAAGACTGGTTAACAATAGGTGGTAATATTGCGTGGGCAGGTGCGCGTGCTACAAATTCTGGTACTCAAGGTAGTGCAGGTAGTTCTGCTAACCCATTTGCTTTAGTTTACACTACACCAGCTATTTATGATGTTTTCTTAAGAGATTTAGATGGAAACCTAGTTCCAGATCCAATTTTTGGTGGTGCTCAGTACGATTTTGGTGCAGAAACTGGAAGACGTGCTTGGAATGCAACAAACGGTATCGCATTAGCGCAGTATGATTTAACACAATCTGATGTTACTACACTTTTAGGTAATTTTAATGTGGGTGTTGATATTACGGATTGGTTAAAATTTGAAATGCGTTACAGTGGTCAGTATGACTCTAGAATTAATACAAACAGAAATAACCAATTTTATGGTGGTGCCGCTCAATCAGGTGGTAGTTTATTCCTAGATGATGATCTTAGAACAAATCAGAACTTCTTACAATTAATTCGTTTTCAAAAATCATATGGCGATCATGATGTAGAATTATTTGTAGCTCACGAATCTACAGAAGACCGTTTTAGAACTATAACAGGTGCTGCAGAGCGTGCAATCATTCCTGGTTCTAATGATTTGAATCAATATACAACTCCATTAGGTAGAGCTGGTTCATTTAGATTAGGTTGGACTTTAGATAGTTATTTTTCTGGTTTAAACTATGATTATGCAGATAAATATTTCCTAACTGCATCTATAAGACGTGATGGTTCTTCTCGTTTCCTTAATGATAAATGGGGTACTTTCGGTTCAGTAGGTTTAGGGTGGATAGTTACTAAAGAAGACTTTATGGCCAATGTTGGTGCTTTAGACTTTTTAAAGTTGAAAGCGAGTTATGGTGTAATTGGTGATACTGGTACAGCCCTTTTAAATGGTTTCCAAGTATTTAATATTAATCAAGATCCAAACGGAAACATTTCGTATACTATTTCTAGTGAAGCTGCAAACCCGAACTTAACTTGGGAAACTTCAAATGTTGCTCAGGTAGGTTTTGAAAGTACTTGGTTTGATGGTCGTTTGGGAGTAGATGTTGATGTCTATGATAGAAGAACAGTAGATTTAATTCAGATAGCAAACTTAGCACCATCTTCTGGTCAAGAAACTATTCGTTACAATAGTGGTGAATTATTAAATCAAGGTTTAGAATTCAATATCAATGCAAAACTTATACAAAAAGATAATTTCAGACTGTCATTAAACTTAAACGGTGAAACCTTTAGAAACGAAGTTACTGAAATGCCAACTGATCCTTTTACAGGAGAGAAAGCAATTTTTGATGATTTCAACAACATCGCAGAAGGTGTTTCTCAGTATGATTGGTACATGAGAGAATGGGCAGGTGTTAATCCTGCAAATGGTGAGGCATTATGGTATATGTATTATGTAGATGAAAACGATAACGGTGTATTCGATTCAGGTGAATTATCTTCTTTCAATGGAGGTTCGTTTGAAGTTGATGTTGATAATGATGGTTTCAATGATAATGCTTCAGGTAACTTGTTTGAGTATCAGAGGTTAGTGCCTGGCGCAAATGTAAGAAGAACTACTACTAATAATTTTGCAGATGCAACTCAGGTATTTACCGGTAAGTCGGCTATTCCGGACGTACGCGGTGGATTTAGATTAAATGCTGGATTCAAAAACTTCGATATTTCTGCACAATTTAGCTACAGTATAGGTGGTTACACTCTAGACAGAGGTTACCAAGTATTAATGGACAATAATTTAATTGGTGCGGATAACTTCCATACAGATATCAGAAACGCATGGACAACACCAGGTCAAATCACTGACGTACCAAGAACTTCAGCTAACTTTGGTAACGATGGACAGCAAAATAATACATCTACTCGTTTCCTTACAAAGTCAGATTTCTTTTCACTTAACAACGTTAACCTAAACTACAGATTATCACAATCTGTTGTTGAGTCAATGGGCTTAGAAGCTGTTAGCTTTACATTATCTGGCGATAACTTAATGTTCTTAAGCAGTCGTAAAGGTTTAAATCCTAGTACTGCTATTGGTACAACGAACTCTGGTATTTACATGCCATTAACTACCTTTAGTTTAGGTGCAAAAGTTCAATTTTAAAAAAAAAGCAATATGAAAAAAAATGTAATTTACTTATCGATAGTAGCAATTATGGCCTTGTGCTTTAGTTGTGAAGAGGATTTCTTAGATCCAGAAAGAAATACTAACGTTTTAACAGACGTTAGCATTACCGGTGCCGCTGGTCTAAATCCAGATATTATTGAAGGAAACTTAACAGGTATCAGTGGATTTATGATTGAACCATTTGGTGTAACAGGTGGAAGACACTATGACATTGGTCAAAAAGGTGTGGATATATGGACGGACATCGTTTGTGGTGACGCCTCTTTATCAGCAAGTGCTTTTGGATGGTACAACGCAACATCTAATCTTTTAACAACTACTGACTTTACCCGTGAAGAGAACGAGATTATTTGGAACTACTATTTTAGAATTATCAGTGTTGCAAATTCTGTAATTCAAACAGCAGGTGGTAATAATCCGGGTGATCTAGATGCTAATACGCTTAGAGTTAATGCTCAAGCAAAAGCATATAGAGCTTATGCCTATTTTTATTTAGCACAGCTGTTCCAAACAGCCTATGATCCAGCAGAACCTATTTTACCTTTGTATAATATTGATGATATTAATACAGCAAAAGTTGAGGCTTCTCAGATTTACGATTTAATAGTAAGCGACTTAACGTTTGCAATTGATAATTTAGATGGTTATACGAGATCGGCTATAAGTGAGATAGATCAATCTGTTGCGCAAGGGCTATTAGCTTACACTTATGCTGCAATGGGTGATTACACAAATGCTAAGATTCAAGCTGATGCAGTTATTGCTTCGGGTTATCCTTTAGCAACTGCTGGAGAGCTTGCTTTCCCAGGTGCAGGATCTGGTTTTAATAGTGTAAACTCTGCTAATTGGGTATGGGGATTTGATATTACAGCAGACCTAGGTCACCAATTAATAAACTGGTGGGGACAAATGGATTACTTTACTTATAGTTACGCATGGGCTGGTGATACAAAATCTATAGACGATTTATTATTTAGCCAGATACCAGCAAACGATGTTAGATCAACGCAGTTTGGTACAGGTGCACAAGCATTACAGCCAATTAATAAATTCTTCGATCCAGGAAGAACTCCAGGTGGTCAATTCGCAATAACAACTGATTATATCTTTATGAGAGTTGAGGAATTTTATTTATTGAGTGCTGAAGCTGCTGCAAAAACTGGTAATGAGGCTGCAGCAAAAGCCCGTCTTCAGGATTTATTGTCGATTAGATTAGGTGGCGCTGCGGCAGCAACCTCATATTTAGCACCATTATCTGGTTCTGCACTAGTCGATGAAATATATTTCCAAACTCGAGTAGAGATGTGGGGTGAAGGAAAGAGTTATTTAGCCATGAAACGTAATCAAGCTACCGTAACACGTGGTACAAACCATGTATTTAGAGCAGGTGAATCGTTTGTTTATGATTCTGATGAAATGTCTTTCCAGATTCCTGAAACTGAGATTATTAATAATCCGAATATTTCATCTCAAAATAATTAAAATAATACCTTATGAAAAATTATAGATATATTAAGTCAATATTCAGCCTACTTGCAATTGCAGCACTATTCACTGCTTGTGAACAAGATTTAGAGTCACCTCTTTCTAATTTTGCTGGTTTTGAAATCGGAACTGCTGAAAGGGCTATTACTGTCCCTAAAGATGCTTCAGAATCTTTTGATATTAAGGTATATGCAAGTGAAACAACATCTGCTGACAGGACTTTTAACGTTGTTGTTAATATGGATGATACGTCATTAGCATCACCTTACACGGTTCCTTCAACAGTTACGATTCCTGGAGGATCCAATGAAGGTACATTGTCTTTCAGTGTAACTGATAATGATGATTTAGGATTTGAAAAACAATTATTGGTGTTTGGTATTGAAGGTTTATCAGGTAATGAAGTGACCTATGCCGTTACTGAGCAGTGTTTGGATACAGTTGTAACATTTAACCTAGAATTAGATACTTGGCCAGATGAGACAACTTGGGAAATCTACGATCTATCAGGGTCACCTGTAGTAATTGCTTCCGGTGGTCCTTACGTAAATCCAGATGACGACTTTGCCGTACTAGCTTTTGATTTTTGTTTAGCTGCTGGTGACTATGGAGTTGTTGTTTATGATTCTTATGGAGATGGTGGTCCTGAATTTAGTGTAACTTCGGCAGCAGGAACTTTGGTTCCTTCTACAACCGTTGGAGGTGCGCAATCGTCGGCAACATTTTCGATTAATTAGTAGATCAATCTAATTAACATATAATTATAATAAAAAGCCATCTATATAGATGGCTTTTGTTTTTTAGTGACTTAAAATATCTTTATATTGCAAGAAATTAAAATTTGATGAAAATGAAGAATTTATTACTTTTTATTTTAATTGTTTTCAGTTGCTTGTCCTTTGGTCAGGTTACTGATAGCAATTTATCCGAGGCTAATAGAGCCCTTTTAATACAGCTGAATGAACAAGAGAATGAACGTATTAATAGAGTACAGAACTTTTTGCAAAACCATCCAAATGTTAAGGCAACATTAATCAATGATGGTTTTACATTAATGCACATTCACGATGTTAGAAACGGTAAACCTATTTACAGGTCTACTGAAAATTTAGAAGCAGCTCGAGCAACCAAAACTGTCGAACTTTGGACAGGTGGAAGTTTGGGGCTAGACCTAGATGGATTGGGTATGACCGTGGGCGTATGGGATGGTGGACCAGCAGATGATGGGCATGTTGAATTTGAGAATGATGCAGGAACAGATACTAGGATGGAAATTATTGATCCCGTAGTTGTTGACGGTGATACTGGCTTTAGCTCACACGGCACACATGTTGCAGGTACAATTTCTGCTAATGGTACTAACCCAAGCGCTAGAGGTATGGCTTCTAGAGTGAACGTAAAATCTTTTAATTGGACAAACGATTCTGCCGAAATGACAACCGAGGCCGGAGATTTAGCTAGTCCAATGTTAGTATCAAATCACTCGTATGGAGTACCAATAAATCAAGGAAATGGTAACCAGTTGGATGCAGACTTTATTGGTGCTTACTCTTCCGGTGCTGCTACGGTAGATAATATAACAAGAAATAATCCTAAATACTTACCTGTAATGTCTGCTGGTAATTCTGGAAATGTTTCTTATCCTGGCGGTATGTTTCCAGGATTCGATAAATTAACTGGCGATAAGAACGCTAAAAATAGTTTAATTGTAGCCAATGCTAATCCTATAGCGTCTGAGCAACCAGCTTTCAGTGGTAACTATGAATTGACGAGTTTAGCAATAAATTCAGGTTCTAGTGAAGGGCCAACAGACGATCTAAGAATTAAACCAGATATAGCTGCTGATGGTACCAATTTATTATCACCTACACCTGCGAATGGATACTCAACATTTTCTGGTACATCCATGTCTTCACCTAATACAGCGGGCACTTTAATCTTATTACAGCAATATTACAACCAGCTCTTTGGTGAATATATGAACTCTGCAACTTTAAAATCGTTAGTATGTCACACAGCTATAGATGAATTTGATGTTAACCCTGTAAATCCAAATCACACCATGGGTCCCGATCCCGTATTTGGATGGGGTTTACTCAATGCAAGAGCTGCAGCACAAACAATAGCCTCAGCAAATAATTCTTTGGCTGTTATAGACGAATTAAATTTAGCTCAAGGTGATACTTATACCTTTACATTTTCGGCACAAGCTGGATCAAAATTATCTGCCACCATCTGCTGGACAGACTTACCAGGGCCTATCGCCAATGGTCCTGCTAACGATCCGACACCAAGATTGGTGAACGATTTAGATTTAAGAATATCGGATGGTACAACAACCTTTTTGCCATGGAGATTAAATTTTGATCCCGTTAATGGTTTTACAACAACTAAGGCTGACAACTCAGTAGATAATATTGAAAGGGTAGATATAGAGGTTCCTACAAATGGTATGTATACACTAACAGTATCACACAAGGGTAATATTCAAGGTGGTGGTGCAGGACCATTTGACCCAGGAAATCAAGATTTTTCTCTTATAATTACGGGTAATAACCTTGTACTTAGTGTCGATGAAAACGATTTGTCAAGAAATTTGACCGTTTATCCTAACCCTTCTAAAGGCGAATTTACTATTGCATTTGAGTCTAATCTAAACAGTGTAGATAATACCGTTAAGGTAGATGTTTATGATCTTCAAGGTAGATTGGTTTATAATAATAATTTCATGAACACAGCTTCACTCTTTAAGGAGACAATTACTTTAGAAAACGCCAAGGCAGGTGTATATATGGTGAATATTTCCGAGGGTAATAGAACTACCTCCCATAAACTTATTATACAATAACATTTATTCTTTAGTAAAAAAGAGACCAACAGTTTAATGTTGGTCTTTTTTGTGTTAAGTAAATTGTAATTCTGCTCGGTAATACAATAATTTATAGTTTACTTTGTTTTCAGTTTATATTTGAATTAATGCGACCTAAATATCTTTTAACTTTTATTTTTTACCTTTTCTTAGTCAATATAAAAGCACAAGTAAAATTGAATAGCGCCAATGCCAGAAATTCTCGGGATATAAGCGATTCTACTGATATTAAAAGATCTAGGGGTTTTAAGGACCTTGCCACTATAGACATGTATTTGCAGTATGCTACAAAAGTAGATACCTCTATTGTGGACACTACTTTGACAATTCAAAAAGAATACAAATTCAATTATTTACAAAAAGATAATTTTGGTTTAATGCCTTTTGCCAATATAGGTCAGACGTATAATTCATTAACCCTTAATCCGATTAACATAAATACTAACCCCTTATTTGGCGCTAGAGCTAGACATTTTAATTATCTAGAAAGTGAAGATATAAGATATTACCATGTACCGACGCCATGGACAAGGCTCACATATAAAACAGCTTTTGAACAAGGACAAATGTTAGATGCTTTTTTTACCGTAAATCTATCAAAACAATTCAATTTTTCAGTAGCATATAAAGGTTTAAGGTCTCTAGGTAATTATCAAAATGCTTTAACCAGTACAGGTAATTTTAGGGTTACTGCTAATTATCAAACAAAGAATGAGCGTTATAAGGCTTGGGTACACGTTGTAATGCAAGACTTACTTAACCAGGAAAACGGAGGAATTAAAGATGAAGATATTGAAAACTTTACCTCTGGCGATGAAGAGTTTATAGACAGATCTGTCTTTGACATGAATTTTGACAATGCTGAAAACATCCTAGAAGGTAAACGTTTCTTATTGAATCATTCATTTGATATTGTTAACAAAAAAGACTCCATTAGCAATAATAGACTAACTATTGTCAACGAAGTTTCTTTTCAAGACAAATACTTCCAATACTATCAAACTTCACCATCAAGCAACTATTTTGGAGATTTCTTTACGAACAGTATTAATGATAAAGTCACATTAGAAGATTTTAAAACAAAAGCTTATTTGGAGTATCTTAACAATGCGTTGGGTGAAATTAGTTTCGGAATTAACTATACCAACATTAACTACGGATATGATAGTGTAGTTTTATTTCCAGATGACCTAATTCCTAATAGAATAAAAGCAGATTATTTAGGTGTTGATGCATCTTACACAAAAAAAATTAAATCCATACTTTTTAAAAGTATAGCAAGTTTGAATCTATCAGATCAGTTTGTTGGTAGTTATTTAGATGCTGAGCTTAAAATAAAACTTAATGACCATATCCGTATTTCAGGTGGGATTAATGTTAGCTCTAGATTACCAAATTATAATTTCCTATTATATCAAAGTGATTATACAAATTATAATTGGTACAATTTAAATAACTTTAAAAATGTAAATACACAGCAAATAAGATTTAATGTTGAATCTCAAAAATTCTTTAATGCGTCTCTAGATATCTCCAATATAGAGAATTATACATACTTTAATTTAAATGAAATTAACAACGATGGCGTTAGAATAATTAAGCCAAATCAATACAGCGGTCCATTACAATATTTAAGATTAAAATTACAAAGAGAGTTTAAGGTTGGTAATTTTGCATTAGATAATACAATCATGTATCAAAATATTTCAAGTGATGACGAAGTGTTAAATGTTCCGACCTTCATAACTAGAAATACACTCTACTATTCCAACCATATTTTTAAGAAGGCCATGCAGCTCCAAACAGGCATAACATTCAATTATTTTACTGAATATAAGATGAATGGATACGATCCTGTCTTGGCAGAATTTTATACGCAGAATACAACCAAGATAGGTGGTTTTCCAAGACTAGACTTTTTTATTAATGCAAAAGTGAGGCAGACACGTATTTTCTTCAAAGCGGAGCACTTCAATTCTTCATTTACAGGTTATGATTACTTCTCGGCACCCAACCACCCTTTTAGGGATTTTACAATTCGTTTCGGTTTAGTATGGGATTTTTTCTTATAGAAAAAAAATAATTTAAGTCACATGTAGTTGTTTTGCAGAGACTTGCTAATGTGGTGCTAAAAAAGGTTTAAAATAAACTCAGAATTAGCTTGTGAATATAAAAAAGGGTTTTATATTTGCACCCCCTAAACGGGCGCATTGCGACGAGTTTGGGTAAGTTCATTCTCATAAAGGGGCATCAGGAAAATAAATTTATTTTTTTTCAAAAAGATGTTGTGGGAATAAAAAAAGGGTTTTATATTTGCACCCGCTTAACGAAATAAGGTTAAGAAAAAGTAAAGAAAACAAGTTCATTAACATATTGAATTGACAGCGTAAGGATCAACTGGAAACGGTTGGTTCATAACAAGAGAATAGATCATTTAGAGTACTGAGAGAATTCCTATTAGTTGTTAAGAGAATAAGTCGAGAGACTTAAAAATTTAACGATGAAGAGTTTGATCCTGGCTCAGGATGAACGCTAGCGGCAGGCCTAACACATGCAAGTCGAACGGTAACAGGAAAAAGCTTGCTTTTTTGCTGACGAGTGGCGCACGGGTGCGTAACGCGTATACAATCTACCTTTTACTGGGGAATAGCCTTTGGAAACGAAGAATAATACCCCATAGTATCTAAGTTCCGCATGGGACTTAGATTAAAGCTTCGGCGGTAAGAGATGAGTATGCGTTCTATTAGCTAGATGGTGTGGTAACGGCACACCATGGCAACGATAGATAGGGGCCCTGAGAGGGGGATCCCCCACACTGGTACTGAGACACGGACCAGACTCCTACGGGAGGCAGCAGTGAGGAATATTGGACAATGGGCGAGGGCCTGATCCAGCCATGCCGCGTGCAGGAAGACTGCCCTATGGGTTGTAAACTGCTTTTATACGGGAAGAAACCCATCTACGTGTAGGTGGCTGACGGTACCGTAAGAATAAGCATCGGCTAACTCCGTGCCAGCAGCCGCGGTAATACGGAGGATGCAAGCGTTATCCGGAATCATTGGGTTTAAAGGGTCCGTAGGTGGATTGGTAAGTCAGAGGTGAAAGCCTGCAGCTCAACTGTAGAACTGCCTTTGATACTGCTAGTCTTGAATTATTGTGAAGTGGTTAGAATATGTAGTGTAGCGGTGAAATGCATAGATATTACATAGAATACCGATTGCGAAGGCAGATCACTAACAATATATTGACACTGATGGACGAAAGCGTGGGGAGCGAACGGGATTAGATACCCCGGTAGTCCACGCCGTAAACGATGGTCACTAGCTGTTCGGATTTCGGTCTGAGTGGCTAAGCGAAAGTGATAAGTGACCCACCTGGGGAGTACGTTCGCAAGAATGAAACTCAAAGGAATTGACGGGGGCCCGCACAAGCGGTGGAGCATGTGGTTTAATTCGATGATACGCGAGGAACCTTACCAGGGCTTAAATGTAGAGTGACAGGTCTAGAGATAGATTTTTCTTCGGACACTTTACAAGGTGCTGCATGGTTGTCGTCAGCTCGTGCCGTGAGGTGTCAGGTTAAGTCCTATAACGAGCGCAACCCCTGTTGTTAGTTGCCAGCATGTAAAGATGGGAACTCTAGCAAGACTGCCGGTGCAAACCGCGAGGAAGGTGGGGATGACGTCAAATCATCACGGCCCTTACGTCCTGGGCTACACACGTGCTACAATGGTATAGACAATGAGCAGCCACTTCGTGAGAAGGAGCGAATCTACAAACTATATCTCAGTTCGGATCGGAGTCTGCAACTCGACTCCGTGAAGCTGGAATCGCTAGTAATCGGATATCAGCCATGATCCGGTGAATACGTTCCCGGGCCTTGTACACACCGCCCGTCAAGCCATGGAAGCTGGGAGTGCCTGAAGTCCGTCACCGCAAGGAGCGGCCTAGGGTAAAATCGGTAACTAGGGCTAAGTCGTAACAAGGTAGCCGTACCGGAAGGTGCGGCTGGAACACCTCCTTTCTAGAGAAAGACGACTGATAGGAAGCTATCAAAAAAAGGAAATAAGTGGTTTTATTCTCTTGCTGTTAATTTAAGATATCAATAATTAAGTAGAGTCTCATAGCTCAGCTGGTTAGAGCGCTACACTGATAATGTAGAGGTCGGCAGTTCGAGTCTGCCTGAGACTACTAAATTAAAGGAAATTCTAGAAGTTGAGAGGGTAGTTTGGTAAACTACTAACTACTATGTACTAACTACTAGTATATGGGGAATTAGCTCAGCTGGCTAGAGCGCCTGCCTTGCACGCAGGAGGTCACCGGTTCGACTCCGGTATTCTCCACAAAGATCAGTAGACAGTTACAGTTTACGGAAAGCGGTTTTACCGCTAACTGATACTGGTTACTGCGAGCTGAACAAACGTTCATTGACATATTGAAAAAAGATACATGATAATTAGATAGAAATATTTAATAAAACAAAATAATTGTAACGAGCAATTATAACTCATTAAAAAGACAAAAGTACAATAAGCTAAATAAGAGCGTATGGGGAATGCCTAGGCTCTCAGAGGCGATGAAGGACGTGATAAGCTGCGAAAAGCTGCGGGGATTGGCACATACAAATCGATCCGCAGAT